>NZ_DS022299.1:0-300000 GCF_000153825.1 Synechococcus sp. RS9916 | reverse complement strand
AATCTTCTCGAGGAATTAATAGAAGAGCTGTAAGAACTAATTTCCCAGCAAGGCGACCAACTATCGAAGCAAACGAGCCGACCTAAAAGACAGGAGGAGAAAAAAGACTTCAAAGCATGCTTAGCCTAAACAGACGTTTATGAATACTATTTAAGGAAAAAGTCAGATTGTCGCCATAGGTTCTTTGGGTAACTCACAGAGGTTGCTCAGGAAATCTTCATCAACAAGATCAATCACAAAAAAGCTTTGGGCTCAAAAGAGTCTTGAGGCTCACGGTTGACATATGGAGATTTTTTCGTCTGTGAATAACCAAAGAAGGATTTATGACTAACAGCATTTCCTTTAGCGCCTCTAAGCGCAATACAGGCTCACGTTGGGGTCGTTGGGGCTGGCGACGCTGGGGCTGGAGTTCATCTACAACTGCCACAGCAGTCAACGGACAAAACCTGGCCCTCGAAGGGGACATCTTGAATGTCTCAGCCTCTGCCGTTGACTTCAGCCGGCGGGGTGGCAGACAGACAGCAACAGGCCTGAGGAACAGCACCATTGCCTTCAAGGGTGATCGGGCCAACATCTCGGCCTTCGCCTTGGGCGCGAACCCCTATGCAGTCGGCTTGGATTACTCCCGCCTTTACATGCTCGGCTGCGGAGACAAAGTAGTCACAATTAATGCTCATAGCCGATTAACTGGGCGCTATGACCCTTCTTGGGCCATGCGTAATAGCAGCCTCTACACGGGCAACGGCAACGACATCATCAGCATCACCACGTCTGCCAAAACCGTCGGACGAGGAAACGGAAATGTCGCAACCACTGGGCTAGAGCGCAGCGTCATCTCAACGGGCTACGGCAACGACGACGTGTGCCTCGACAACCAGTCGACCACAAGGGGTTGGTGGAGTACATCTAAAGCAACCGGGATGAAGAATTCGCTCATTGATTTGGGCGCAGGCAGCAATGTAATCACCGCCCAAGTCAAAGCGGATCAGGCGAGTATTGGCAGGCACTCAGATGCAGCAGTTCTCAATCGCAGCACCATTTTTTCCGGAAACGGCAAGGACTACGTCGGCCTAAGCGCTACTGCTGACAACTATGCGGACTACAGCAGCAGCGGTAGTTACAAGCGAAGTTATGAGCGCAGTTATGCCTATGACCGAAGCTACAGCTACAGCCGTAACTGGGGCAGTGGTTCTTACGACTACACCGGGAACTACAGCTATCAGCGCTCTACAAAAAGCCAGTACAGCAGAACATGGGAGAGACAAGATGGCTATGGGCGCAGCGCTTCAGCTACAACGCTGGACAACCAATCGAGCATCCTGACGGGCGGCGGCAACGACCAAGTCTTCTTGAATGCATTTGCTAAGGGAGGAAATAACCCAGGTCGCTCATACTGGTGGTGGAACAACTTCAAAACCAAAGCAACTGTTGTCGATAACAGTCGAGTCGATATTGGCATGGGCAACGACAAACTTGGCCTCAATGCTGTATCAAACGGTACCGCTATTGGTGGCTGGGGTGCTCGAATCACCCTGGGGCAGGACTACGCTTGTGGCTATAGACCTCAGGACAACGATGAGTTAAAGATCCGTGCGACTGCAAGCGATCTCAAATTCAGCTCTTACAAGTACTCCAGCGCATATGAAAACTCAACTGTTTCAAGTTGGGACAACACTTACTCCAGCACCCATGAGTACTCTTCAGGGAATAGGAGCACTATCTCCAATTATCTAAGTCGTTCTGGTGCGTCATCCGCTAACTCATCTACAAGCGCGAGTGCTAGAGAAAGCTATAACACTTCGACGGGCAATACTGTGGAGGCAGCCGGCTTAGCAAACTCTGTTGTTCTTGCCGGGCTGGGTGATGACGATATCGATATTGACGTGAAAGCAGAGCGGACCGTCTCTTCCTTAAGCGGCCTGCAAAGATTCGGCACAAAAAATACTGCAACTGGTGTTAAGGGGTCTCTCGTTGATGCTGGCGTTGGCAACGACCGTCTCTCCATTAACACTGAAGCTGTCTCGGAATATGAGCGCACTTACAAGTCCACCAATGACCATGACAGCAGCTCTGACTACAGCAGCAGCTATAGCTACAGCTCTGACTATGAACGGTCATACGATCGAGGCAATGGCGGTAGTAGCTCTAGTTATTCGAGCTCTTACGATGGCAGCTCCAGCTACAACAGCAACAACGAAAATAGCAGCAATAATGAGTACATCAATAGCTCTAAGGGTACTGTTGTTGGAGAAGCCTGCGCGGTCGATTCTTCGACCATCTTAATGGGCTCTGGAGATGACGATATTAATCTGAACAGCAACAAGCTTGGTGCCAAAAATAGCACCATAGACATGGGGTCAGGCAACGACAGCCTCTCCATTAACACTGAAGCTGTCTCGGAATACGAGCGCACTTACAAATCCAGCAATGGCTATGACCGCAGCTCTGACTACAGCAGCAGCTATAGCTACAGCTCTGACTATGAACGGTCATACGATCGAGGCAATGGCGGTAGTAGCTCTAGTTATTCGAGCTCTTACGATGGCAGCTCCAGCTACAACAGCAACAACGAAAACAGCAGCAATAATGAGTACATCAATAGCTCTAAGGGTACTGTTGTTGGAGAAGCCTGCGCGGTCGATTCTTCGACCATCTTAATGGGCTCTGGAGATGACGATATTAATCTGAACAGCAACAAGCTTGGTGCCAAAAATAGCACCATAGACATGGGGTCAGGCAACGACAGCCTCTCCATTAACACTGAAGCTGTCTCGGAATACGAGCGCACTTACAAATCCAGCAATGGCTATGACCGCAGCTCTGACTACAGCAGCAGCTATAGCTACAGCTCTGACTATGAACGGTCATACGATCGAGGCAATGGCGGTAGAAGCTTTAGTTATTCGAGCTCTTACGATGGCAGCTCCAGCTACAACAGCAACAACGAAAACAGCAGCAATCGTGAGTACATCAATAGCTCTAAGGGTACTGTTGCTGGAGAAGCCTGCGCGGTCGATTCTTCGACCATCTTAATGGGCTCTGGAGATGACGATATTAATCTGAACAGCAACAAGCTTGGTGCCAAAAATAGCACCATAGACATGGGGTCAGGCAACGACAGCCTCTCCATTAACACTGAAGCTGTCTCGGAATATGAGCGCACTTACAAATCCAGCAATGGCTATGACCGCAGCTCTGACTACAGCAGGAGCCATAGCTACAGCTCTGACTATGAACGGTCATACGATGGAGACACTTGTGGTCAAAGCTCTAGTTATTCGAGCTCTTACAACTACAACCACGATTACAGCCATAGTCGAGAATATAGCTACAGCCACGAATACGCTTACAGCCACAAAGACACCCTCACTGGTGATGCCTGCGCTGTTAATTGCTCCACCATTTCGATGGGTTCGGGTAACGACACCGTTGACCTCACAAGTAATGACCTGATCACCCGTAACAGCACCATCGACATGGGTGCTGGCAATGACATGCTCACCATGGGCGGCACCTCATTAGAAGCATTCCAAAACAGCACCTTTAAAGGTGGTGATGGCTTTGACCGCGTTTCCCTGACTGGCTTCACAGCTGACGATTTAGACGCGCTCAAGACCCAGTTCTCCTTTGATGCCGCCACACAAACGGCAACGCTTGGCTCCAGCACCTTCTCTGGCTTTGAAGAAGTGCAGCTCGGCGATGACCTCTTCAACATCGCGACTGATTTTGCTGGATCCTCCAAAGACGACCTTTGCACATGCAGGACTCAGCCCGCTCTCGTTTGATCTGAACACCAATTCCTAGGGGACATCAAGTCCCCTCTTACCCCTTGGAAAACCATGAAACTTTCTCTTCTCTCTGCCTACCAAAAGAAAGACAATCAGAAAGCCAACGGCTTCACCCTGATTGAGCTCATGATTGTTGTTGCCATTGTCGGCATCATCACAGCCGTTGCACTGCCGAACTACAACCGCCAACGGGTGAAAGCAAAAGTTGGCGCTTCTAATGCTGCTGCTGCCGCTCTGGTCGGTGCTTGCGAATTGGCCATCACCGATGACATCAGCGTTGCTGATGACACTGACATTGAACGACTAAAAAAGGATTACGAAGGCACACACCTTGGATCAGTAACCGTGAAGGCACCAGAAACATGTGTTGTCTCCATCCCAGACAGCCTCACTGAAGTCAGCGTCACGGGCACCTACGAAGCTTTCGGCGCCAAGAACCCTGCTCGCCCTGCGAACGAGGAGAAAGTCAGCTCATGACAGGAATTACTAGCAGCATGATTGGCGCAGTAATCATGGCGAGCATTGCAGCACCCATGATTCAACTCAACGTTCAACAAGCCAAAGGCCGCGCAAACATGGAAGCGCGGCTGCTTTATCAAGCTGAAGTTGATCGCGCCAAAAAAATCTGGAGCACTGACAACGTCGACTTCGATAAGCGCGAGCTCTACAACACCAAATACTGCAAGAAGGTGGACGGTTATGGCTACGACGATGAAGGTTTCAACTTCAAAGTCAGCTGCTCTACTGGTAAACAAACAGTAGGGGGCAAGAACCTGCTTCTGGCCTTCCCTGCGCTTGAACGCAACCCTGGTCAATTCACTGATGAAGACCAAAATGGCTTCGAGGATGTCACTGGTTTGCCAACCCACGACGACAGTTGCTACGAGGGCTGGAAAGGTGATGGCTTCCGCAATAGGGCTTGCCAACTAGGTGGGAACAACGTGATTCCCATGTACGAAAACATCTACAATTCCAAGCGCTTTAATGATTATGGTACCTACTGACAATCAAGTAAGACAGCACTTCCTTAAGCTCAAAGATCACCTTGAGCAAGTGGTCTATTCGCTGATTCAGACTGAATGTCGCGACACAATTGTTGCCGGTGGCGACTCCGTCGACCAGATGTGGGGCGGCGAAGGACGCGACACCTTCCAATTAACAAGAGGGCGCGGCGTTGCCTATATCAATGACTTTCAGGACGGCCTAGACCACATCACTTGTTCAATGCAGCTGGTCTAGACGGGAGAACAAGAGCTATGGCTGTTGTCAAAAATGCAGTTGGCTCGTTGCAGTTTGACGACACCGGAACAATTCTCTTCTGATCAAGCTTCGGGGCAAAGTGAACAGCTCCACGGTCAAGTGATGACGCCGAAGCCCCGCCCCCCAAAGGCGAGCGGCAGGACTCCCGAAGAGGCAAGCAACAAAAGAATAGGGAGGAAGGCCCCTCAGCCCACCTCCCGCTCGACGGCAATAAGGCTGATGCCTTCACATTCCAATTTTCGACATCGAAGCCCCCTTTCCCTGTATCACCACAAACTTTTTAGAAACAGGAATAGGCATTAACGCTTAGTCGAGAATGGGCATCAATTCCCTTAGAAAGGCCAGGTAGGCGCTCGACGCTTTGCAGGAAGGCTAAAATCGCGGGTTACCTCGCCCGCGCCTTCCCAACGCCGATTCAGGTGACAGACCCAATGGCTCTGCGCTTGGAAGGGGGCGGCATTGCGGGAGGATCAAGGCACGAGATCTGCGTGCCAAGAGGCCTGATGCAGCCCCTGAGTCCTGAGTTCATCAACCATCTCCGTTTCAACGAGGCCGGACTGATCCCGGCCGTGGCCCAGGATTGGCTTGATGGCGCTGTGCTGATGCAGGCCTGGATGAACCGAGAGGCCCTCGAGCGCACCCTCAGCAGCGGGGAAGTGCACTATTGGAGCCGGTCGCGCCAGGAGCTTTGGCACAAGGGCGCAACCAGCGGCCACACCCAAACCGTCAAAGGCATTCGCTACGACTGCGACGCCGACGTGCTCCTGATCACAATTGAGCAGACCGGAGATGTGGCTTGTCACACCGGCGCCCGCAGCTGCTTCTACGACGACAGCGATCAACCCACAGGTGGCGGCGCCAATGCCCTGCCGCCACCGGCGGATGTGTGCACCGAGCTTGCCCGAGTGATCGAAGGCCGCCGCGACAGACCAGAAGAAGGCAGCTACACCAACAAACTGCTGGAGGGAGGCGACAACCGCATCCTCAAAAAGATCGGCGAAGAGAGCGCTGAATTCGTGATGGCCTGCAAAGACGACAACGCCGCAGAAATTGCTGGGGAAGCGGCCGACATCATCTTTCACATGCAGGTGGCCCTCGCCCACCACGGCGTTAGCTGGCGCCAGGTGCAGGAAGTGTTGGCCCAACGCCGTGGAGCCCCGAGGCGACACTGACCGCCACAACGCCGGGATCGGCGCCAAACCCACGCTCGAAACGTTCTCGTTACGCAAAAGTCACTTAATCGTTACGCAGACGTGTCTCAGGGGTTTGGTCTGTCTCCACGGGCTTTCCGAATTGCGTCGGCTGCCGTCGCATCCACTCCAGCGTCAGCTGATCACGTTTGCTGAGTCGGAGCAATGGTGAGCGCCCCTGCGACACAGCCATGGCATCACCAGCCTGATCGCTATGCCCCCACAGCCCAAAGGCATGACCGAGTTCATGCAACGCCGTGGCCTGCAGCGCTGAAGCCCGCAACTCCGGAGACACCAACACGGTGACCCTTGGCTCCAAGCGCCAAACCTCCTGACGGCGAACGTTCAAGGTCTCCAACAGGCTGCGACCGTTACTGGCACGCCAACCGTCGGGGAGCTGACGCCGTGGTGGCCTGCGCCGCTCGATCCGCACATGGGCCCGCTGCGGATCTACCACGCGGATCATCGGCAAGACCTGCCCCCAGACCTTCAGAGATTGGTCGACTCCCCGTTGCCATCGCGCCTCCCAACGGGAGGGCTCGCTCGAACTGGCGGGCTCGACCCAGACGCACCATCGAGGGAGCATTGGCGGCCCCAGCCCGGTTGTCGCTAACTGCTGACCATACCCAGGAGCATCGGCAACGGCGATCGGCGCGAACCGCAAGTCAACGCTGCGAACCTCCTGGGCAGGAGGGCAGGGATCGGGGGTCAAGGCCACCATCCTCGAACCGATCAGGCGGCGGGCAAGCCCACGCCGCGAGCCATCAAGGTGGCCATCAGAGGAATCAGGGCAAATCCCACCAGCTCGATATTGAGAATCCAAGCCAAACGGGAGGCCAGAGCCTCAGACACCTTGGGGAGTTCACCCTTGCGCAGAGGAATCGCCCAGAGCACGTAAGTAATGGTGGGGTAAAGCGAGAGACCGCCCACAGAGAGGTAGAGGCCCACCTTCCACCAGAACAGGGGATTGGTCGTGTAGAACTCACTGCCCTGGCCGAAATAGAGCACCCGGAAAATGCCGCTCACCAGCAGGGCCAACGCTGCCATTCCGTAGATCACATCAGTGACCACCATCACGGTGGCGGTCCGACGATCAGGGTCAGGACGGATCAGGCGCCGCTCGACCACGAGAGCGGCGAAGCAGAGCATAAAGCTCAAGTAGTGGACGTAAGCAACCCCGGCGCTCTTGGCGATCTCGGGCGTCAAAACGGTGGCCAGAGTCATGGCGATGTCGGAGAAGTCGTGAGGGTAGCGGCGACCATGAGGAGGCGGGCCGGAGACACCAACACAAAGCCGCTACAAACGAAGCAAAAACAAATTAAAAAACAAAACGGAATAACGCACTAATCATTAATTCCGCACTCTTTATTACACCCCCGAGTGGCAATCATTTCCGCCCTAGGTTCAAAAAAGACAGGAGTGTGAAGATGGTGAGTTCCCTGAGCGCCTTCCTCGGCGAAATTGGCCGGCACCAATTGTTGACCCCTGAGCAGGAGTTAACCATGGGCCGCAAGGTTCAGGCCATGGTCGCGATCACAGAACGTTGCATGCTTGCCGGAGGTACGGGGCCAGCATGTAACTACAGCGAGGAGGAAAAACGCACCATCAAAAAGGGAGAAAAGGCAAAGAATCAAATGATCACGGCGAATCTGCGCCTAGTCGTCAATCTTGCCAAGCGTTATCAGGGCAAAGGCCTCGACCTTCTCGATCTGATCCAAGAAGGGACGCTGGGCCTCACCAGGGCAGTTGAAAAATACGATCCCACCAGGGGACATCGTTTTTCGACTTATGCCTATTGGTGGATCCGTCAAGGACTGAACCGGGCGCTATCCACCCAAAGCCGCACCATTCGCATTCCCGTGAATGTGAATGAAAAGCTCACCAAACTTCGCGCCGCCAAGGCTCGGCTCATGCAACGCAATGGCCAGGCCGCAACGCCCGCACAATTGGCGGAAGCCATGCAAATTTCCCGCGCCGAAGTCGACGATCTACTCGGCTGTGAACTGCGGAGCGTCACCGTGAGTTTGCAGGGGATCGTCAAATCGAAATCGGACCCCTCCGAACTTGTGGATGTGCTTCCCAGCGAAGAACTACCACCGATGGAGCAAGCCGAGATTGACGAGCGCACCGCCTCTGCTTGGACCCTGCTGGATCGCTCCAACCTCACCCCTAAAGAGCGCACCGTGGTGATGCTGCGCTTTGGCCTGGATGGCTCCAACGAATGGCGGACGTTGGCCGAGGTCGCACGCCACATGGGCTGCAGCCGCGAATACTGCCGTCAAGTGGTGCAACGCGCCCTCCGCAAACTGCGCAAGAGCGGTATCCAAAATGGCCTGATCGAAGCGCGGGTCGAGGTCTAAGGGCGAGAGTGGAGTCAGGAACCTCCGCAAGGCGCCGCAATGGCTGAGGCATCGTCATTTCATGACCACGTGGTCGATGCCGAGGTGATCGACAGCAGCGTCATCGATGAAGGCAATCTCCGCAGGCTGTTGCGCAGGGCCGGTCGGGGAGTCGCGCGACCGGCCCTGGAAGTACTCGAGCTGCTGATGGATCCAGCGACTCCACCCAAGGCCCGGCTGACCCTGCTCGCTGCCCTCACCTACCTCGTGATGCCAGCAGATCTGGTGCCGGATTTCCTGCCGATTGCTGGCTTCAGTGACGACCTTGTGGCCCTCACCGCTGTCATCGGTCTATGGCGACATCACCTCACCGATGACATCCGTCTGCGGGCACAGCGCAAACTGGATCGGTGGTTTCCTCCCGGTCAGTCCTGACCGATGCCATCGATGACTGTCTGGAACACAGCCATGGAAGACGAGCTGGTGGCCGTGTTGAAGGACTGGCTCAAACAACAGGGACGCACCCAAGCGGACCTGCGCCGCAGTCTTCGGGCCAGCTCCACGCGCATGCCCGCGCTTCTGGAGGTATTGGAGCGGGAGCATCGCCAAGGGGGACTCCCCAAACTGGCCGCAAGGCTCTGTGCCATCGAAGCGGACTGGAGCCAATCGCCCTCCAACGGGGACAGCCAATCGGAGGCAGGTTCAGCAAGCAACGACGTGGACCCCTTTGGCCAACTGGACCTGCTTCTCAGGGAAATCCGCGACGATTCCGTCAGCTGAGTTCAATCCCATGCAAAGTGTGGGCAGACGAGTGCTTGCCGTGTCTGCTGGAACAGTTCTGAAGACGTCCGCCGCCGCTCTGATCGGGCTGCAAATCGTGGCTGCCCCGCAGCTACTGGCTCAGCAAGAGACATGGCTGCTCGGCCCCGGCAGCAGCACCGGCAAAAACAGCAAAGTGGTGCCGACCGATTGCGTCGAAAACGCAGACGGCTCGGTGACCTGCAACACCAAGATCGAAAATCCTCCCGGCGACACTCCAGCGCGTCCCGGCTACGAGCCCTTCACCAACTGAACCCGACTGTGCCTTCCTCCCGTCGTGCCTGGCCCAGCTTCTTGAAGGTGGTCGACAAGGGTGAACAGGTCGTCGCCAAGGTGCTGACAGTGGTCACCGCGGTGGTGATCGTGGCAGCCCTCGGGCAACTGATCATGCGTGTCGCCATGGACCTGATCAGTCCGCAACCAGCCAACTGGCTCGGTGATGGGCTGATCAAAGTGCTGGGTGATCTGCTCACCGTGTTGATCGCATTGGAAGTGCTCCAAAACGTCACCAGCTACCTGCGCCGCCACGTCGTGCAACTGGAACTGGTGCTGGTCACAGCACTCACAGCCGTGGCGCGCAAAGTGATCGTGCTCCCAGCAGGGTCTGAGAACAAGCCCCAACTCCTGATTGGTTTGGGGCTCGCCTCCATCGCCCTCGCAGGGGCCTACTGGCTTGTGATTCGCTCCCAACCCCAAGGACGCATCGATCAGGGATCCCACCAGTAGAGCGCTAACCACAACGTGCCCGGTTCCGGGTCGGTGCGCTCCACACGATGACGCCGATGGGGTGGCAGATGCACCCCATCACCCACACACAGATCAAGGGTCTGGGCTGGATCAGCCACCCTCAGGCGGGCGCTGCCCCGCAGGAGCGTCAACCATTCATGCTCACGCTGGTCATACCAAAACCCATCAGCACTCTGGGCCGCACAGGAGTGAATCAACTCCAAACGCCAGGACTCCCCCGCATGAAGAATGCGGACGTGTTCCGTTCCCGGTGGAGGCAGGCTGCCGCGCAGCAAAGGATCCACCACCGTTGCCCCTGGGGGAAGTGCCTGGCCCTCAGGCTGACGTTCTAGAGGGGGAACCCATACAGGCTGCTCACCCCAGCGCCGACCGATCTCGTACCCCCAGACCCTGGCGAGCTGGACCACCTGGTTGTGGTCCGAACAGGCAGCAAAGGCAGCACGACGGGCAGGGTCCTGCTCCAGCAAGGCAACCAAGGCATTGAGCTGCTGCACCTTCTGCAGAAAACGCTGCAGATCGACTTCCGCCACGAGTCACCTGGTCTCTTTGCTGTGATCCTGACAACAGACAGGAATCATGCAACGCAGCGACTGTGGCAGTTGTGCAAAAGCAAGGTGATGACGGCTGCGAAAAGCGTCCTTTCCATCGGAGAACTGGAAGCCGGCTTCCCCAGTTACTGCCTGGCACTGCGAACACTTGTGACCCAAGGAAAGGATCAACGCATTATTGAACGAACACGCTGCTGGGATTATCTGCAGCGCTTACACACCAGCCTGCCCCGCGAGTACCGATCGCCCGCAGACCTCTTGGCTCGCTATCAACGCTCACTCCAGGCCTAAAGAGCAGAATGAAGAGCTTGCTGCCTTGATTGCATGATCCGGAAGGCCAGTCGTTCCATCCAATTGATCACCAAGCTGCTGCACACCATTGCCTCACTTGGGATCGTGCTCGCCACCTTGGCAATCTTTCCCGGAGTGAGTCCCGTGCTGGCCACCAGTGGCCAAGAGTTGTTCAGCAACCATTGCGCCGGATGTCATGTCAATGGCGGCAACATCATTCGCCGCGGCCGCACCCTCAAGCTCGCCGCACTCAAAAAGAATGGCCTCGATGACCCCGACGCCATTGCCCGCGTTGCTCGCGAAGGAATCGGACAAATGTCGGGCTATGGCGATGTGCTTGGGGTGGGCGGCGACGAACTTGTGGCCGCCTGGATCTGGGAACAGGCTCAGAACGCTTGGATCCAGGGGTAAACCTCTAGAGCCGTCCAAATGCCCTCTCGCCAATACACATCCTGTTCAAGCAGATCACGAATCTGTGCGATATCAGTCCCTTCGAAAATTCCGAAAACATGGGTGCTGCCTTCGGTTGGGCCAAGCGTGATCAACGTACCTTGATCTTGAAGAAGCTTTAGGCGCCCCAGATGCTCATCACGAAAGGGGGTGCGTTTTTCCAGAGCGTTCTCGCAGTAAGTACCCCAAAGAACAAAACGAGCCATGGATGCTGAATGCTCCAACACACACTGAATATCTCCTTGAGAATGGCACAGTGGCAGGATTGAAGGCTATGTTTATGCCGTAGATCTTCTTTTTCCACGATCATGCTCACAGGGAGTGACCTGCTCAATAAGGTCAAAGAACTGGGCGATGTCAGTAAATCCGATCTCGTCAGGGCCTGCGGCTACGTTTCGGGCAAGAAGGACGGCGGCGAGCGTCTCAACTTCACCGCTTTCTATGAAGCGCTTCTCGAAGCCAAAGGTGTGAATCTGGGCATCGGCGGTGGTGCCGGTGTTGGCAAAGGTGGCCGCAAGCTTTCCTACATCGCAACTGTTCAAGGCAACGGCAATCTTCTCATCGGCAAGGCATACACCGCCATGCTCGATCTCAAAGCCGGCGATGAGTTTGAGATCAAGCTCGGCCGTAAACAGATCCGCCTGGTTCCTGTCGGCGGCAGCGAAGAAGACGAAGAGTGATTCAGTCGGCAGCGCTTCTGAGCTGCCGGCAGAATTCACCTGCTTGGGCGGCAGCGGAGTTGGGCTCCGTTGCCGCAATTCGCTTCACCAAAGCACTGCCCACAATGGCGCCATCCGCGCCCCAGGATTTGACCTGAGACACTTGTTCGGGGCCTGAAATACCGAAGCCCACAGCAACAGGAATCGGGCAGCAGGCTTTCAGATCAGCTACCAATGACGACACACGCCCCTCAAGGCTGGAGCGCTCACCTGTGACGCCCGTGACGCTCACCAGGTACGTGAAGCCGCGGCTGGCCGCTGCGATTCTGCGCATGCGATCGGCAGGGGTGGTGGGCGCCACTAGGAGCACCAGATCGAGGCCCTCCGCCTGGGCAAGGGGGGAGAGGCGTTCGGCTTCCTCCAGCGGGAGATCAGGAACCACCAGCCCTGCTGCACCGGCGGCGGCAGCATCGGCAAAAAACTGCTCAGCCCCGCGATTCAACAGTGGATTGCTGTAGGTGAACAGGATCACCGGAATTGTGAGCTGTCCCTTGAGGCCAGCCAACATGTCGAGCACCCGATCCGGGGTTGTGCCCGCTGACAGCGCCCGATAGGCGGACGCCTGAATGACCGGGCCATCAGCAAGGGGGTCGCTGTAGGGGATGCCGAGTTCGACCATGTCAGCCCCCTGAGCCTGAAGACTGAGGAGAACCTCTGCCGTGGTGCTGAGATCAGGGTCGCCAGCCATCAGGAAAGGCATCAGAGCCATCCGCCCTTGCTCCCGCAGGCTGGCGAAGCGTGCCGCAATGGGTGACAGAGAGTCTGTTGCGGTCACTGCAGGGGTGGTCATGGGGCCAAGAATGCTGATTCAGCGCAGCAGAAGCACTGCGGGAGCCTACGGGTCTGAGGTGGCTTCGGGCGAGAGCTGCTCCAGAAGCGCTTGCTGCTCCTCCGGGCTCAAGGCATCAAACCGCGCCTGAAGCTCGTCGTCGGTCAATTGGTCGTAACCCTTGCGGTAACGGCGACGCTGCTCCATATAGGTCATCTTGCCGGTGACGACACGGAACAGATAAGAGCCCGTCCAGACCACCACGATCACAATCAGCACCGCTTCAGCAGCGATGCCGGCGGACGCATCCTCAAAACCAAGCGCAGTGAATGCGCCGTAACCCACACCACCAAGCACCAGCACCAAGAGGCCGATGAGGAGAACGTTCAAACGGGTCAACGGTTCAGACCTCGCCTTGACCTTGAAGCCGGAAATTGAGGAAGGGAGCAAACACGATCATCCCGGGAAAGAAGAGAAACACCATTCCGTAGATGCCGAGGCGCTCCACCTTGCCCATGCGGTGCCAGCGCTTGTTCATCCAGAAATAAAGAGCCAGGGGCACCACCACCAGATAGAGGCCACCCAGAAGGGCATAAGCGGCAAGCACGAACAGCGTCTCCGTACTGGCCATGTTGGTGAGGGCTTCCGGCAACACATCACTCCCGCTGGATGGCTGAAATCTAAGATGCCGCGAAGAGCACTGACAGGGCTCTGACCGCCGGGGGCATGGCGGAATTGGTAGACGCACGCGACTTAAAATCGTTTGGGCTGTAAAGCCTGTGGGGGTTCAAGTCCCCCTGCCCCCACTGCTTGATCCAGAGCCGCATCGGTTAAGGCATTGCCGGATGCTGCACGCCACGGGTGTTGACGTGAATGGCGTACATCGCCGTCCAGGCGCAGATGAACAAACGGTTGCAGTGTTCCCCACCAAAACAGAGATTGGCGACCCGTTGAGGCGTGCGTAGGCGGCCGAGGCGATGACCATCAGGCGCAATGCAGTGCACGCCATCGCCTGCGCTGCTCCAGACATGGCCCTCTTCATCCACGCAGATGCCATCGGCGTAACCCGGACTCACCTGGTGAAACAACCGCGCCTCGCCAAGGGCACCACCACCATCCTCCACATCGAACACAAGGATGCGGCGTTCTGGATCGGGATCATCCGGTGCCCCCGTATCGACCACATACAAGAGCGATTCATCGGGAGAGAACGCCAAACCATTGGGTCCAACCACCTGCGATGGCTCGGTCATCGCCGTCAAAGATCCATCGTTGGGATCAAAGCGATAGACCCTGGCCGGCTGGCGAGAACTGCGTCTCCCACCCTCGTAATCGTTAATCAGTCCGTACAGCGGATCACTGAACCAGATCGTTCCATCGCGTTTGACCACCACATCGTTGGGGGTATTGAGGGGTTCTCCGCGATGGGAATCGACAAGGCGCACCACCCGGCCGCTGTGCTCGGTGCGCAGCAAAGCCCTCTCGCCATGACTACAGGTCAGCAGCCGTCCGTGGCGATCTCGGGTCTGCCCATTCGGGAAACCGGCTCGATGGCGGAAGACACTCAGCCCGTGGTCTTCATCCCAAGCCAGGATCCGGTCATTGGGAATGTCTGAGACCAGGAGCCGGTTCTGATCTCCGATCCATACCGGCCCTTCCAACCAACGACACCCCTCAAACAACACTTCCATCTGAGCGTTGAACAGCAACAGATCGTGGAAGCGGGGGTGATCCGCCGCGTACTCAGTGTCGACGAAGCTGGACTTGGAAACAGCCATCCACCAGCGCCGATTGCTTTCAGGCTATTCAGGCAATCCCTGTCTGAGCAACGGACGAGATCGCGGTGATCCTCCAAGGGAGGGTGTCACCACCATGGAACAGCACGGGAGCCTGATCGTCTGGAAGGGGGCCCTCATCCGCTGACGGAGGGAAGGGGCCGACGAGACGGGCCGGCACATCAAGGGGCGTGCGTTCCAGGGTGACGGTGCCGGAATTGAGGGGTAGGCCGTAGAAACGCGGGCCAAACTCGCTGGCGAAGGCTTCGAGCTGATGCAGGGCCTCTTCCCGCTCAAACACGGCGGCGTAGCTCTCCAGGGCATGGAGAGCATTGAAGATGCCGGCACAGCCACAGGCTGATTCCTTGCCGGCCCGGGGGTGCGGGGCGGAATCGGTACCCAGAAAGAAGCAGGGTTCACCACTGGTGGCCGCTTTCACCAGAGCACGACGGTGGGTCTCGCGCTTCACAACCGGCAGACAGTAAAAATCGCTGCGCAATCCGCCGGCAAACATGGCGTTGCGGTTGAGGTGGAGATGGTGGGGAGTGATCGTTGCCGCCAGCAACGGACTACGCCCCGACACGTAATCCACGGCTTGTGCCGTGGTGATGTGTTCGAGCACCACCTTCAGCCCTGAATAACGCTCGCGCAGCGGAATCAGGTGCCGCTCAATGAACACCGCCTCACGGTCAAAGATATCGATCGCGGAATCGGTGACCTCGCCATGGATGAGCAACGGCATGCCCAGCGCTTCCATCCTTTCCAGCACGGGAGCGATCGTGTCGAGATTCGTCACCCCCGCCGCTGAGTTGGTGGTGGCATTGGCGGGGTAAAGCTTCGCGGCCGTGAAGACCCCAGCTCGGAAGCCTTTCTCCAGCACTGCCGGATCAAGGTCATCGGTGAGATAGGCCGTCATCAAGGGTGTGAACTGCGCACCGTCTGGCAGGGCGGAGAGGATCCGCTCGCGGTAGGCCAGTGCTGCCTCAACCGTGGTGACGGGCGGCTTGAGGTTGGGCATCACGATGGCCCGCGCAAACACCCGGGCCGTGGCCGGAAGCACCGCCTGCAACATCGCCCCATCACGCAGGTGCACATGCCAATCGTCGGGACGACGGAGTGTGAGGCGAGACGGAGCTTCAGTCACAAAGCCAGGGGAAAAGATCAGTTGAGGCCGGCGACCGCCCGGCGCAATGCATCACAACGGTCAGTGGTAATGCACTCCTCAGGAATCAGCTCTAGCAACCTCAGCTTCTCGAGGCGACGACGGGTGACACCAGGCAGAAGCACCAGATAAACCTGGCGACCCACTTCAAGGGCTTCCTTGATGGCATTTTCAAGGGCCAAGGAGGCCGTCACGCCCAGGTGAGACACCTCGTGGAGGTCAAAAATCACGGCTTCACACTCGCCAATGGCGTTGTGCTCGCGGGAAATGGCCTTCGCCACCCCGAAAATCATCGGCCCCGCCAACTGGAACAACAGCACTCGGCCTGAGGCATGGTCAACCAACTGCTGCTCATCAACCGACAGCTCCACGTCATCGTCCGTTGTGCTGATCGTCTTCACGCGCTTCGACTGCAGAGCGCTCATCCGGTCGATGGTGAGCACGTTCGCCACAAACACACCAATGCCCACAGCGGCGATCAGATCCACCAAAACAGTGAGAGCAATCACCCCGTAGGTGATCAACGCTGCCTTGACCGACAGGTGATGGGCCCGGCGCAGGAAGTCCCAGTCGATGATGTCGATACCCACCTTCAAGGCGATCCCGGCCAAGACCGCCAGAGGAATCATGGAGGCAAGGGGAGCGGCGACCAGCACCACCACCATCAGGATCACAGCCCGGATGATCCCGGAGAGAGCTGAGCGACCGCCCGCCTGGATATTCACCACTGTGCCCATGGTGGCGCCGGCGCCGGGGAGACCACCAAAAATTCCGGAGGCGATGTTGGCCAGCCCCTGCCCCACCAGCTCTTTATTGGAGTCGTGCTCGGTGCGGGTGAGGCTGTCAGCCACCACCGAGGTGAGCAACGCATCGATGCATCCGAGCATGCCCAAGACAGCCCCATCCACCAGCATCAAACTCAGCTGCCCTCCGTCAAAGCGCGGCATCTGGGGGCTTGGCAATTGCGCAGAGAACTCACCAATGACAGCGAGATCCAGCTCCTTGGGCAAAAGGATGTAGAGCAAGGTGCCCACCACCAACGCCAGCAGCTGCGGAGGGCAGAACCGCTTCACGACGCCTGGCGTGAACCACAGAATCGCAACAGTGACGACCGCCAGAGCCAGCTCCGGACCATCAACCTTGCTGAGCAGTTCAGGGATTCGAACGATGGTCCCTTTCACCCCTCCTTGGGCTTCTTGGCCAAGAAAGGCGGGTAACTGCAGGATCACCAGGATGGCCCCGATCCCCGACATGAAGCCCGAGATCACCGTGTAGGGCATCTGGGTGACATAACGCCCCAGGCGGAAGACCCCAAAGAGGATTTGGAATAAACCCGCCAGCATCACCACCGTGAAGGCCATGGCCAGACCGGTCTCCTTGTCTGGAGCCGTGGCGGTGAGGCTGATGATTACCGAAGTGAACACCACGGTCATTGGACCTGTGGGTTCGGAAATCAGCGTGGGAGTACCCCCAAAAAAAGCAGCCACCAGGCCAATGATCACGGCACCCCAAAGCCCGGGGCCCGGGTCACCGGTGGCCGCAACACCGAAAGCAAGCGCCATCGGCAGAGCCACCACCGCCGCCGTCAGACCACCAAAGGCATCGCCTTTGATGGTCTGGGTGCTGATGCGATTCAGAAGCACTGAACCCCTAATAAACAGACTCGGAAATGTTAGGCGGCTCCAGCCTGCGACAAGTTCCCTTCCAATCAGCATTCGCAATCCATCTGTGGTAGCAGAATCATCGCATCAAGCGGTTCTGCGATGCCTCCCTTCTTGCTGTCAGCCCTTGAAGTGCTGGTGGGCATTGCACTGCTGTTTGGTGGCGGCGAGCTGTTTGTGCAAGGGGCGGTCACCCTGGCGCTGATCTTCGGGATCCCCCAGCTGGTGATCGGACTCACCGTGGTGTCGCTGGGCACTAGCGCCCCCGAATTTTTCGTGAGCATTGGCTCTGTGCTTCAGGGCTCCGATGCCCTGGCCGTCAGCAACGCAGTAGGCAGCAACATTTTCAATGTGATGGTGGTGCTGGGGAGCAGTGCTCTGGTGCTGCCCCTGAAGGTGGAGAGCCGGTTGGTGCGACGGGATGTTCCCCTGCTCCTGGCCGTATCGGCTGCGGTCTGGGGCATGGCTTCGACAGGCAGGATCACCTGGCAGTCGGGCGTGGCCCTGCTGCTGGCCCTGGTGATCAACACCATCTGGGAGATCCGCACTGCGCGGGAAGAACCCGAGGAGATGGAAAACGCCGAGCCTGAGATTGATGCCGAAACCGCGGATGAGGGCTGGATCAAGGCATCGATCCGCCTGTTGGGTGGGATTGTGGTGCTGGGCTTTGGAGCCCAGCTCCTGGTCAAAGGCGCCAGTGCAGCCGCATTGCAGCTGGGGGTGAGTGAAGCCGTGATCGGTCTGACCATCGTTTCGGCTGGCACCTCGATGCCCGAGCTGATCACCTCGTTGGTGGCAGCACTGCGGGGCCGCACCGACCTGGCGATCGGCAACGTGGTGGGCAGTTGTCTACTCAACCTGCTATTGGTGCTGGGGGGCGGCGCCATTGCCGCCGGAGCCCGTGGGCTCCAGGTGAGCCCTGAACTGATTAGCGACGACATCCCAGTGATGTTGCTCACCTGCTTGGCCTGTTTCCCGATCTTCTGGACGAAGGGATCCATCTCCAGGTTGGAGGGAGGACTGTTGGTGGGGCTTTACTGCGTTTATATGGTCGACAACGTGCTGCCCAGAACCCAGCTGGCCAGCTGGAGCGATGAATTCCGCCTGGTGGTGCTGTGCCTGGTGCTGCCAGCGGTGATGGTGATCATCAGCACGCAGGCGCTGATCTACTGGCGTCAACTGAAACGCCACCGCACCGGCGGTTGATCAGGCGATTTCGACAAAACTCATCAGGAAGGATGACCACGCGTTAGTTGCTGGACATCCTGAAAGGGTTATTCGTCGGCTTGCCGATGCTCGGGCTGCTCCCGCCCCTCAACGACAAGAACCTGCCCTGGCTCGACGTCATTCATCCCATCGTCGTCCATTTCGTGATTGCGATGGCGCTGATCAGCGTTGTGTTCGACCTGATTGGCGTCGTCACAGGACGCCGCAACTTATTTGAGGTCAGCTTCTGGAATCTGTTGGTGGCGACGGTGGCGATTTTCGTCGCCATCATCTTTGGCCAGATTGAAGCCGGGCTTGCCAGTCCTTACGGAGCGGCCCGCGACATTCTCAACATCCACAGCACGATCGGCTGGTCCCTCGCCGGCGTACTGGGGTTGCTGACGGGTTGGCGTTTTGTGGTTCGCCAGAAGGACCCCAACCGTTTACCTGGAGGTTTTCTGGCCGTCGACAGCCTGCTGGCTGCCCTTGTCGTTGTGCAGGTCTATCTCGGCGACAAGCTCGTTTGGATTTATGGACTGCACACCGTGCCCGTGGTGGAGGCCGCCCGCAGTGGGGTGCTGTCATGAGCAGCACCTGGATCGGGCTCGGGCTGATCAGTTCGCCGATCAATGAGATCGCTGACCGACTAGGGCCCAATGACCTGCCTTATTCGATTCCGATCCACCCGAATCTGGTGCACTTCACCATCGGGTTGTTTGCCATCGGCATCGCCTTTGATTTCGCAGGCGCGTTCTACCCCCTTGAGAAACGGGTGTTCCGCTTCCTGGCGTTGCCAGTAACACGGGTCGGCTTCCACGACGTGGGCTGGTACAACGTGCTCGCCTGCAGCGTGATCAGCTTTTTCACGGTGGCCGCAGGCTTTTTTGAAATGCTTCTAGCGGTCCCCCTGCCGGGCGTACGCAGTGTGTTGGGGCAGAACGCGATCGACACCATGCTTTGGCATGCCGTCGGTGGGGTGGCTCTGCTGCTGATCATCGTGGCAATGACCATCTGGCGGGCCTATGAACGCTTCGTCTGGCGCCGGGAGTTGGGGCGTCAGGTGAGTTGGCTGTATTTGGCTTGCGGCACTGTTGTGCTGTTGCTGATGGGTCTGCACGGCAGCCTCGGCGCCTGGCTGGCCAGTGAGTTTGGGGTGCACATCACTGCAGACCAACTGCTCGCCGCCGGTGCTGACCTAGGGGAGGTGCTGCCATGAGATGGGTTGTGATCGGCCTCTGCACCCTGCTCAATCTGGTGTTGAGCGTTCAGGTAGCCCACTGGTCGGTCGACTGGCTCCCGGTGGCGGCCTCGACCGCAGCCCCCTATGTGGACGGCTTATTCAGCCTCGAAGTGGGCATTGGCTGCTTCATCTTCGTGGGTTGCGTCGGCTTCATCCTCTGGTCGGTGCTGTTTAACCGGGCCGAGAAATACGACGAGAGCGACGGCTTACCCATTGAAGGGAACACACGCCTGGAAATCACCTGGACGGTGATTCCGTTTGTGGTGGTGATGGCTCTGGCCTTCTATTCCATCCATGTCAATGAGCAGCTGGCCTCGCTCGGACCACAAACCAAATACGACGTGGCCGCCGATCAGGCCCCCGGAGCTGTGGCGGTTGCCGATACCCGTCGGGATTTCGGCCCAATCGGTGTGATGGCTCGCCAATGGAGCTGGGAATTTGTTTACCCCAATGGTGTGCGCAGCTCCGAGTTACACCTGCCCATTGATCAGCGCGCCAACCTTCAGCTCAGCTCCGCCGATGTACTCCACAGTTTTTACGTCCCGGCCTTTCGGCTCAAACAAGACATCATTCCGGGCAGCGTGATCTCCTACAGCGTCACGCCGACGCGCGCAGGCACCTACCGCCTCAGAGATGCCATGTTCAGCGGCGCCTATTTCTCCCATAACCAGACCCACGTGATCGTCGAGTCGGAGGAGACATTCAACCAATGGTTAGAACACAGCGCCTCTCAGCCACTGGTTCCAGGCCTCAGTCCAGCGACACCTCTTTACGCACAACGCCTTGCCAAGGGGGACCGGGGCTGGGCCACGGTCCCCCCGGCATTGCCACCGATGGTCAATGACCCCGGCACCCCTGAAGCGCCCCACGACGCCTGACCCGCATGACCACCACCAACTATGACCCGCGGGTGCTCAAAGCGCCGCATCCGGTGCCCGGCGCACCCGACAACTGGAAGCGTTTTTTCAGCTTCAACACCGATGCCAAGGTGATCGGCATTCAATACATCGGCTTGGCGCTCTTCTTCCTACTGGTGGGTGGCCTTCTGGCGATGGTGATGCGTGGCGAACTGATCACGCCACCCTCCGATTTGGTCGATCCGAGCGTCTACAACGGCCTCTACACCATGCACGGAACAGTGATGCTGTTCCTGTTTCTATTTCCCGTTCTGAATGGATTCAACAATCTGTTGATTCCAACCATGATCGGCGCACCCGACATGGCTTTCCCAAAGCTAAATGCCGCGGCCTTCTGGCTCGTGCCAGTGTTTGCGGTGGTGCTAATGGCCAGTTTCTTCGTGCCTGGTGGCCCTGCATCAGCCGGGTGGTGGTCCTATCCCCCAGTGAGCATTCAGAACCCATTGGGGCATTTCATTAACGGCCAGTTCCTCTGGATCCTGGCCGTGGCCCTCTCGGGGATCTCATCGATCATGGGTGCGATCAATTTCGTCACCACGATCATCCGCATGCGTGCCCCGGGGATGGGGTTCTTTCGCATGCCGGTGTTCGTCTGGACCGCCTGGGCGGCCCAAACCCTGCAACTGGTCGGACTGCCAGCGCTCACCGGCGGCGCGATCATGCTGCTGTTTGATCTCAGCTTTGGCACCAGTTTCTTCCGTCCCGAAGGAGGTGGAGACCCGGTGCTCTATCAACACTTTTTCTGGTTCTATTCCCACCCTGCGGTCTACGTGATGGTGCTGCCGGTGTTTGGCATCTTCTCGGAGCTGATCACCGTTTATTCACGCAAGCCTTTGTTTGGCTATCGCTTTGTGGCCCTTGCCTCCTTTGTGATCACCTTCCTAGGGCTGATTGTGTGGGTGCATCACATGTTCTATTCCGGCACCCCCCAGTGGATGCGCAATCTGTTCATGGTGACCACCATGCTGATCGCCGTCCCCACAGGGGTGAAGGTGTTCGCCTGGCTGGGCACCCTGTGGGGAGGAAAGATCCGGCTCACCACCCCGATGCTGTTTGTGTTGGGTGGGCTGGTGAACTTCATCTTTGGCGGCATCACCGGAGTGATGCTCGGCACCGCCCCGATCGACATCCACGTCGGTAACACCTACTTCGTGGTTGCCCATTTCCACTACATCATCTTCAACACCATCGGCTTCGGGATCTTCGCGGGCCTCTACCACTGGTTCCCCAAGTTCACCGGCCGCATGTTCTACGAAGGTCTTGGGAAAGTGCACTTCGCCCTGACCTTCATCGGCGCCACCCTCAACTGGCTTCCCCTCCATTGGGCAGGACTGATGGGGATGCCGCGCCGCGTCGCGTCCTACGACCCGGAGTTCGCCCTCTGGAATGTGATCGCCAGCATCGGCGCCTTCATGCTTGGCGTTGCCTCAATCCCCTTCATCCTCAACATGGTCAGCTCCTGGGCCCGCGGCCCCAAGGCGCCTGCCAATCCATGGAAGGCCATCGGACTGGAGTGGTTGCTTCCCTCTCCCCCTCCAGCCGAGAACTTCGAAGAGGACGTGCCCACGGTGATCAATGAGCCCTATGGCTATGGGTTGGGACGTCCTCTGGTGAACGACGAGGAGTACTACGTGCGTCGCGCACAGGAGGCCTAATCCCATGACCACAGCTCAACCTGAGAGCCCCCTGAATCACACCCCTGGGCACATCCAACATGACGGCCACAACCTCACGGGGTTCGTCATCTTCCTCTGCTCCGAAAGCATCATCTTTCTGGCCTTTTTTGCCGGATTTGCCCTCCTGAAAATCACCGCTCCCGAATGGCTCCCTGAGGGAGTCGAGGGTCTCGAGACCCGGATGCCCCTCATCAACACAATCGTGCTGGTGAGTTCCAGCTTCGTGGCCTACTTCGCCGAACGCCAGCTGCATCACCGCAACCTTTGGGGCTTCCGTGGCTTCTGGTTGCTCACGATGGCGATGGGCACCTACTTCGTGTATGGCCAATACGTCGAATGGTCAGAGCTGGCCTTCACGCTCCAGAGCGGTGTCTTCGGAGGAACCTTCTATCTACTCACCGGATTTCACGGCCTGCATGTGATCACCGGGATCCTGCTGATGGCACTGATGCTGGTGCGCTCATTCCGCACCGACAACTACGCCAAAGGCGAGATGGGTGTGGCATCGGTGAGCCTCTTCTGGCACTTCGTGGATGTGATCTGGATCATCCTCTACGTGCTGATTTACGTCTGGCAACGCACGAACTGACCACCTTTCTTCGACGACCATGATCATCGACGATCTCCACTACGACGTGATCATTATCGGCAGTGGAGCCGGTGGCGGAACCCTTGCTGGTGCCCTGAGCCGGCAGGGCCGCAACGTGTTGGTGTTGGAGCGGGGCGGAGCGATGGCCCTGGCCGATCAGAACGTCGCCGACGTGGATCTGTTCCGCAAAGACCGATACCACCCCCGCCAGGAGCGCTGGTTCGGGCCCGATGGAGATCCGTTCGCTCCGCAGACCATGTATGCCCTCGGGGGCAACACCAAGATCTGGGGCGCGGTGCTCGAACGCATGCGTGAGCGCGACTTCAGTGACCTGCCACTACAGAACGGCATCTCACCGGCATGGCCATTCGACTACCAGGAGCTAGCCCCCTATTACGACGACGCGGAAACCCTGTATCGGGTGCATGGGACGAGCGGTGTTGATCCCACCGAGCCACCGCGGTCAAGCCCCTTTGGGGAGCCTCCCCGCCCCTTGGTGCCCTTTCTCGAGCCTTTGCGAGAGGCATTACAACGCCAAGGCTGCCAGCCTTACGACATTCCACTGAGCTGGTCGGACGATGCCGACGACCCCACAGGGGACTCCCAGCTCTTTGGCCTCGCCCTTGGCGATGAGGACCATCTAACTGTGCGCAGCGAAGCCAGGGTTCTGCGGCTGCATGTGAACCCCAGCGGCCGAGCCGTCAAAGGGGTCGAAGCGGACGTCGCCGGAGATCTGTGGCTGTTTTCCGCCGACCTCGTGGTGCTGGCGGCCGGCGCCATCAACTCACCGGCCATCCTGCTGCGTTCCAGCAACGACCGCCATCCCCGTGGTCTCAGCAATGGCTCCGATCAGGTGGGGCGCAACCTGATGAACCTGCAGCTGACTTCAATCCTGCAGCTCGCGACTGAACGCAACGACGGTCGTTACCCGCGCTCGCTTGGGATCAACGACTACTACTGGGGCGACAAGAATGTGAGCTTCCCGCTCGGACACATCCAGACCGCTGGTGGCGTGCTGCAGGATGCGCTGTTTGCGGAATCGCCTCCGGTGCTGTCGCTGGTGAGCAAGCTGATTCCCGACTTTGGCCTGGAACGACTGGCCTCGCGCTCCGTGGCCTGGTGGGCCATGACCGAAGTCTTGCCCGACCCCCACAACAAGGTGTGGCTCCACCACGATCAGGTGCGCATCAACTATCTGCACAACAACCGGGAAGCCCACGATCGCCTGGTTTACCGCTGGCTTGACACCCTCAAAGCCGTGGAGGCGGACCCCATCACCAAGGTGGTGAGCCAGGCTCCTACCCATCCCCGCGGCGAAGCACCCATGAGCGTGGTGGGCTACAGCTGCGGCACCTGTCGGATGGGAACAGATCCGGCCTCCTCCGTGGTGGACGCGGATGGCCGCTGCCATGAGCTCGACAACCTCTACATCGCCGACACGAGCGTGTTTCCCAGCTGTCCGAGTGTGGGCCCAGGACTCACTACCATTGCCCTGGCCCTCCGTCTGGGCGAGAGCCTGGGCCGGCGCCTGGACGGGTAACAGCTGCGCCGGCTTCCATGGTTTTGCCAGGTTGGCGGGATAATGAGCGCCCGACGACTCACCCCATGGTGACGAACTCTTCTGCCACCGAAGGGTGCAACGCCATCGTGCGATCGAAATCCGCCTTGGTCGCTCCCATGCCGATGGCAATCGCCGCCATCTGAATGATTTCAGCGGCGTGTTCGCCCACCATGTGACAACCGAGCACCCGATCGCTGGTGTTGTCGACCACGAGCTTGAGCAGACAGCGGGGACCACGCTTGGGCAGAGCCTGAGCCATCGAACGGAAGCGGGCGCGATGCACCACCACCTGATCAGCACCCAGACGTTCGACGGCTGCCTCTTCACTGAGGCCCACCGTGGCCAGCTCCGGCTGACTGAACACGGCACTGGCCACCAAGTCGTGGTTGACCTGTCGATGAATCCCGCCAAAGGCAGCATCGGCAAATGCACGCCCCTCATCCACCGCCACGGGCGTCAGACAGATCCGGTCGGTCACATCACCGACCGCATGAATATGGGGCACGTTGGTGGCCTGGTCGGCATCCACTGGCACACGATGGCCTTCCACCTGCACACCAGCAGATGCCAGATCGAGGCCATCCAGGAAAGGGCGGCGGCCCGTGGCCAGCAGCACCCCACCACACGGCAACCGCTCACCACCATCGGTGCAAACCACCAAATCTCCGGGTGACCCCTCGATCGCCGTCGGTGCCGTGCCAAAGCGCAGATCGATCCCCTTTTCAACCATCCCCTCCTGGACCGCATCGGCCAGCTCGCGATCAAAGCCACGCAGCAGGTGATCCCGCCGCACCAGCTGCGTCACGTCAACGCCAAGCCCCCTGAGGATGCAGGCGAACTCACAGGCGATGAACCCAGCGCCGACAATCACCACCCGTTGCGGGTAGCTCTCCTGCAGAAACATTTGATCACTCACCCAGGCCAGATCCGCCCCGGGGATCGACGGTCGACTGGGCTGACCGCCAACGGCGATCAGGATGCGGCTCCCCTGCAACACCTCTTCCCGCTCACCATCACCGTCACGACGCACAGCAATCCGATGGTCGTCCAGAAAGCGTCCCCAGCCCCGCACCAGGGTCACCCCCGCTTTCTCTAAGAAAGAGATGTGAAGGGCATTGAGCCGATCAACCTCATTGCGGACGTTGTTCAACAACACCGATGCGTCTTGTTGCGCGGCGGTCACGGTGACTCCGTAGCTGGCCGCATCCGCCAACTGCTCCTGCACCTGGGATCCGTACACCAGCAACTTCTTGGGCACACAACCGCGGATCACGCAGGTCCCGCCGACCCGATCCCCCTCCACAATCGCCACCCGCGCCCCATGGCGGGCCGCCCGCTTCGCGGCAGCAAGCCCCCCGGAGCCTGCCCCAAGCACGATCAGATCAAAAGATGCGGAATCAAGGTTTTGCGCCACGGTCGCCAGAGCCAGAACCATCTCAACTCGGGCATTGTGCACGTGCTCCAGAGAACTGTGAGAAGTTCAACCGTGTTGACGATGGCGATTGCAGACACAGCATCGCTCCGCATGGGGATTGATGCGATCGGTGGGCTCTGACACGCCAAAGCCAATCAATCAGGCCATAGTGGCGACGAATTCAGAGCTCAGCCCCCTGCATCTCGCTCAGTACGACCGCATTCCCAACCCCAACGACGGCTACACGTTGTTCGAGGTCGATGTGCAGCGCCTGCAGCCAACCCAGATGTGCATCGGACTGGCCGAAGTGCGCAGCCGGCAACGGGATTTCCTCAACGACAGCGAGGAGGAGCGTCAGCGTTACCTACGGACAAAACCTGTGCCGCTTGTGCGCAACCGCAGCGGCGCGCTGTGGATGGTCGACCGTCACCATCGCCTAAGGGCATTGCTGGAGATGGATCCCACGATCACCACTTTCGGCTACGTGATCGAAGAGCTCGACACCGACGATCGCCAGGGAGTGCTGCAACACCTGCAACAGCGCGGATGGCTCTATCTGTTTGATGGTCGCGGCACTGGTCCCCACGCCCCAGAGTCACTGCCGACCAGCCTGATGGGTCTTCAGGATGACCCTTACCGAAGCCTGGTGTGGAAACTGAAGAAGGAGCGAGCCATCAAGCCGCAGCCCCTGATCCCATATCACGAGTTCCGCTGGGGAGCCTGGCTGCGCAGCCGTCCACTGCCCCCCTTCAGCTCAGCGCAATTGGAACCGGCACTGCCTGCAGCCCGCCATCTTGTTCGCTCATCAGGTGCTGCCCATCTGGCCGGCTGGACAAGAGAGCGCTAAGTGCCGCTGATTAGCGCTTTTTCCTTGAATCGATCTGCAGCAGGTCCTTGACCTTCTGCACCTGACTGGCGAGCTGGGGGTCAGACGACAACTTCTTCTCAACCTGCTCGATGGCATACATCACGGTGGTGTGATCCTTGCCACCGAACGTCTCACCGATGCGCGGCAGGCTTAGATCAGTGCCCTGACGCATCAGAAACATGCCGACCTGGCGGGCCTGACTAACAGTACGGCGCCTGCTACTGCTGCGCATGTCATCCGCACTGACATCGAACACCTCAGACACCTTGTCGATCACTTGCTGGGGCGTGACCTCCACCCCCTGACCGCTGGGGTCAAGCATCGGCGCCACCGATTCGACCGTCATCGGCAGACCGGTGATCGAGGCAAACGCCACAGCACGGGTCAAAGCGCCTTCCAGCTCGCGAATGTTGGACGTGAAACGACCGGAGAGGTACTGGATCAGATCACGGGGCAGCGAGACCTTCTCCTGCTCAGCCTTCTTCTGAAGGATGGCCATCCGAGTTTCCAGGTCAGGGGCCTGGATGTCAGCGATCAATCCCATCGAGAAGCGGGAGATCAAGCGTTCCTGCAGCCGGGGGATCTGACTTGGGGGGCGATCGCTCGCAATCACAATCTGACGCCCAGCTTCATGCAGGGCGTTGAACGTGTGGAAAAACTCTTCCTGGGTGTACTCCTTGCCTTCAATGAACTGAATGTCGTCCACCAAGATCAGATCCGTGGCCCGATAGCGATCACGGAAGGCCTGCATGCCGTCTTTGCGGATCGCCACAATCAAGTCGTTGGTGAACGTCTCCGTGGAGACGTAAGACACCCGGGCATCTGGGTCGATCTCGAGGCGGTAGTGGCCGATGGCCTGCATCAGGTGGGTCTTGCCCAGGCCGACACCACCGCAGATGAACAAAGGGTTGAACTCACGCCCCGGGGATTCGGCCACCGCCAAAGCAGCCGCATGGGCCATGCGGCTGTTGGGCCCCACCACGAAACGATTGAACACGTAGCGCCGATTGAGGCCTGGGAGACGGCGAGGAGCTCGCGTCTGGCCAGGGGAGGGGACGGCCACAGCGCTCGCGCTTGCATCACTGGCCATTGCAACAGGTGCGGGTGCAGGTGCCGCCTGCACCGGAGTGGATGCAGCTCCCTCCTGATCCTCCTGACGGGCCTCCACGGTGACCTGCACAGGCCTGCCAATGATGTCGGTGGCCAGCTCGGTGATGGTGCTCAGATAGTGCTTCCTGAGCCAGTTGCTGGCAAAACTGTTGGGGGCCTGAAGACACAGCTCACCGTCGGAGAAGCTGCTGCAACGCACAGGCCGCAGCCAGGTTTCAAACGTCGGCTTGCTGAGGCTGCCCTGAAGAGCGTGCTGCACCTTGTTCCACAGCTCACTCCCGCTCAGCAACGTTCTGAACCCCCCATGCAGATGGGAAATCTACGCTTGTCTCCGGGCGAGCCCTGTCTTTCATGAGACGCTGTCAGAAATCCTTTTGATCTCATGGCCTGCGCCGCTCATGACCGAAAGCTGCGCCCCCTGTCCTGGCTGGGGATCAGCCTGATTGGCCTCAGCCTCAGTGGCTGCGATGCGAACTGGAAGCAACGGCTGGGGATCGCTCCTGAGCCCACTCCAAGCAAGCTGCCCCAGGTCAGCGACGGCCCCAGCGCACCGCCGCTCAAGCCGGGACGGAACGTGATCGTGTCAGCAGTGGACCGGGTCGGTCCCGCCGTCGTGCGAATCGACACGATCAAACGGGTCAGCAATCCTCTGGGGAACCTGTTCGGTGGCGCTCCGGCGATCCAGCAGCAGCAGGGCCAAGGGTCTGGATTCATCACCCGCTCCGATGGTCTGATCTTCACCAATGAACATGTGGTGGAAGGAGCGGATCGGGTGTCGGTCACCCTTCCAGACGGGCGCAGTTTTCGCGGCAAGGTGCTGGGGGGGGATCCGCTCACTGACGTGGCGGTGGTGAAAGTGGTGGCCGAGAAGCTGCCCGTGGCGCCACTCGGAGACTCCAACGACCTCAAACCAGGCGAATGGGCAATCGCCATCGGCAACCCCCTGGGACTCAATAACACCGTCACGGCAGGCATCATCAGCGCCGTGGATCGCACCAACGCGCTTGGCTCAGGCCAGCGGGTGGCTTACATCCAAACCGATGCAGCGGTGAATCCGGGCAACAGCGGCGGGCCACTGATCAACGCCTCCGGTCAGGTGATCGGCATCAACACCGCGATCCGCAAGGCACCGGGCGCCGGACTCAGCTTTGCCATTCCGATCAACCAGGCCAAGCGCATTGCCCAGCAGATCATCACCACCGGCCAGGCATCGCACCCGTACATCGGCGTGCGACTGCAAAGCCTCACACCCCAGCTGGCGAAGGAAATTAACGCCACTAGTTCCCGCTGCCGCGTGCCGGAAACCAATGGCGTGATTGTCGTTGAGGTGGTGGACAACAGCCCCGCCTCCCGAGCAGGCATCAAGGCCTGTGATCTGATCAAGTCGGTCAACGGCAAGCGCGTGAAGGACCCATCCGAAGTGCAGTTGGCCGTCGACGGTGGGAGGGTGGGCGAACCCATGCCCCTGACCGTGGAACGCGACGGAGCCAGCGAGAAGCTGTCCGTGCGTCCGGCTGAACTGCCACGACAGGATTGACCAAGACGCCTGTCGACCATCAGACCCGTCCCGTTCTGGTGGTGATGAGCCGCTGGCCGGCCTTCGGACGTTGCAAGCGCCGGCTCGGGGCCACGATCGGTCCCAGTGCAGCCGCTGCAGTACAGGCCCGGTTGCGCTTGCATACCCTCGCCGTCGCCACCTCCCTGGCCGACGACGGCATCCTCGAGTTGCAAGTGGCAGTCAGTGGATCGGGGCTCAACCCTCACCGGAGAGTCCAAACCCGTCACCCCATCCATCACCTGCATCTCCAAGGGGAAGGAGACCTGGGTCTGCGCATGCGGCGACAACTGCTGAAGGCCCGCCGCGGCCGGGTTTCGCCACCGCTACTGATCATCGGGACTGATCTACCCGACCTATCGCGTCGGGATCTCTGCTGCGCCATCGATGCCTTGACGCACCATGATTTGGTGGTGGGGCCAGCCAGCGATGGTGGCTACTGGCTCCTGGGGCTGGGCCCCGCGCTGGCTCGGTCATGCCCGTCCTGGCTGTTCGCAGGACTGCCCTGGGGCAGTGAGAGCGTGCTGGCGATCACCCGCGAGCGGGCACATCGCAAAGGCCTCACACCGTTTCTATTGCGGGAGCACAACGACATCGACCGCGTGGAGGACCTCAAGCCTTGGCTGGCCTGAACGCCGTCATGCCAACCCTGAGTGTGATCGTTCCCTGCCTGAATGAAGCGCAGCGTCTACCGCTGCTGCTGGCCGATCTGCAGCGCTGGGATGGCCCACTGGAACGCATCGTTGTTGATGGTGGCAGCCACGACCGCAGCGGCGAGATTGCCCGTTTATCGGGTGCGCACTGGCTTCAGGCTCCGCAACGGGGGCGAGGCTGCCAGCTGGCCCACGGCGCCGCGCAAGCGCAGGGAACCTGGTTGCTATTCCTCCACAGCGACAGCCGGCTGCCCACCAACTGGGCCCAGACGCTGGCATCCCTGGTCCATGCACCCGCTGCCAAACACTCGGCCTGGTACTTCGATCTAAGGCTTACGCCCAGCCGGCCATCCCTGCGATTACTCGAAGCAGCTGTCGCCTTTCGCAGCCGTTGGCTGCAACGCCCCTATGGCGACCAAGGGTTGCTTGTGCACTGCGATCTTTACCACCATTGCGGTGGCTATGCCCCTCTCCCTCTGATGGAGGATCTCGATCTCGTGGAGCGACTTGCTGCCATCGCCCGATTAAGGCCCATCGGTCAGGCGTTGCTGAGTGATGGACGCCGTTGGAGCCGCACCGGCGTGCTGGAACGCAGCTGGCGTAATGCCCGACTTCGCCAGCGCTGGCGGCAGGGCGTGAGTGCGGAACAACTGGCTGCTGATTACTACGGACAACCGATCAGCCCCTGATTCAGCTGGCGTACCAGAAACCACAGCGATGGCCTGAGGGCTCCAGCTCCCAACCAAGACGCTGGTAGAAGGGCAACACTCCGGGATCAGCAAACAACGTGGCCCGTTCGGTTCCCATCTCCCGCAGGGCATCCAACACGTAATCCATCAACTGTTTTCCCAGGCCTGAGCCTTGGTAGAGGGGATGCACGGCCACATCCCAGATCGTGGCATCCAGCACGCCATCACCCGTGCAGCGGGCAAAGCCCACCAGACGGGGAAGCCGTGGGTCGTGTCGCCACAAGCCCACAGTGATCAGGCTGTGCTCCAGGGCCTTTCTCACACGGCGCGCAGGCCGCCGACTCCAACCCACTGACTCCAGGAGACGCTCCAGCTCCACCAGGTCCATGGGGCGCGATTGGCTGAAAACCAGGCTGACCTGGGAATTGGGGGTCTGGCAGAAGCGAGCCTTCTCCCCATAGGCCTGCGCCAATGTCTCCTCTGTGAGTGCAGGCGTTCCGATCACCCAGCGATTGCAACCTGCCCCCGATCTTGGCGTATCACCCGTGGTAACCACGGTTCGCGCCTCTTCAGAACGTCGAACTAGAGCCTGGCGAGACCCCGTTCTTGCAATTCCGCCAATTCGGCATAGAGCCCTCCCAGGGCGCGGAGCTCCTGATGGGTGCCCTGCTCAATCAACTGCCCCCGCCGCAACACGAAAATTCGATCCGCCGCCTCCACCGTGGCCAAACGGTGGGCGATCACCACTGCTGTGCGCTTTTCGAGCAGACGATCCAGGTCGCGTTGCAGGGTGGCTTCGGTGGAGGGATCCATGAAGGCCGTTGCTTCATCCATCACCAACACCGTGGGATTACGGATCGCAACCCTGGCCACGGCCAACAACTGCCGTTCCCCCGAAGACAGGTTGCCGCCCCGCTCCCTCAGGGTGGTGTCCAGCCCATCGGGCAGTCGTTGCAACAGCGGGTCGAGACCGAGGTCGCGGCAGATGCTCCGAAGGCGGGCGTCGTCGATCGGGACATCCAGACGCAGGTTGTCACCGACGGTGCCGCTAAACAGGAACGTGTCTTGGAGCACGACACCCAGCTGGCGACGCAACTCCTGCATCGGCAGGCTGCGGATGTCACGACCGTCCAGCAGGATCCGACCCTTCTGGGGTTCATACAGGCGGCAGAGCAGACGAATCACCGTGCTCTTGCCCGACCCGGTGGGTCCCACCAGAGCCACGTGCTCTCCGGCTGCAATTCGGAAGTTGAGATTGCGCAGGATCGGTTCGTCGGGGCGGTAGGCAAAGCTCACGTTCTCGAACACCACTTCACCGCGGGGAGCTCGGGCGGAAGCGAGCTGGCGGATGGTGCCCTCTTTGGCCGCCTCGGCGTTGTCGACGATCTCGAGAGGCTCCTCGAGCAGCTCGCCAATGCGCTCAACGGCGGTAAGTCCTCCTTGGATCTGGGTGAAGCGCTCTGCCAGCTGGCGCAATGGATCGAACAGACGCTGGGAATAAAGGATGAACGTGGTGAGGGTGCCCAATCCCATCGCCCCTGCTGTCACCATCCATCCACCCAAGGCCAACACCAGGGCAACAGCCCCAAGAGCGACCCATTCAATGAAGGCCGAAATGCTGCTGTCGAAAAAAATCGTGCCATTCACAGCCCTGCGGTAGGCCAAACCGGTGGTGTTGAAGCGTTGGCCATTCACGGCCTCACGCCGGAACATCTGCACCACCTCAAGACCCTGCAGGTTCTCCTGGAAATCCGCATTGAGCTGAGAGAGTTCCTCCCTCACCCGGTAGTTGGCTTTGCGATAGCGGCGTTGGAGCCAGAGGATCACAAAGGTGACTGGGATCTGAGCAGCCAGCAACAGCAGTCCCAGTCGCCATTCCACCAACAGCATGGTGACCGCAATCACCACAAGACTCACCAGATCACCCAACACACCAACAGCCCCACTACCAAACACCTCGGCAAGGGCATCCACATCACTCGTCAGCCGGGTGAGCAACTTGCCCACCGGCATGCGGTCGTGAAAGCGGACCGAAAGATTGATCGCGTGGGCGAAGAGGTCTTCTCGAATGCGGGCCGTGAGCCGTTGGCCCACCGCCTGAATATTGAAGGTTTGCACCCCCTGAAGCCCCAGACGCAGAAGCACTGAGACCAACAGCACAGCCACGATCAGGCGCAAGGCCACAGGCGTCTCAAGCCCCTGAAGCAGCGGAAGCACCGATTCCTTGGTCTCACCACCGACCCGGCGGAGCACGGCGATCGCCTGACCCACCAGCAACGGCTGAATGGCTCCGGCCAGAGCCACGGGGATCAGCAGCACCAAGGTGAGCGAGAGCCGGCGACGATCGCGACCGAGATAACGGCCCAGCCTCTTAACGCGCCTGAGATCAGAGCCCGCCATCAGGCATTCACCAGCGGCTGCGGCGTCGCAGCCCGCATCGCATCAACGATCTCCCGAAGCTCTCCGTTGTCGAGACGAATGGAGAGGGGATGCCCCACAAGGCGAGCCGTGGTGTGGAACAGATCTTCAATGGCAATCAGGCCGTTGTCACGCAGGGTGCGACCGGTGGCCACCAGATCCACAATCGCCTCAGCGATGCCGGTGATGGGGCCCAGCTCGACCGAACCGGTGAGATGCACCAGTTCCACCGGAAGCTCCAGGGCATCGAAGTATTGACGCGCGCAACGGGTGAATTTGCTCGCCACCCGGCAATGGGGCGGAAGATCGGCGGCGCAGCGGTAGCCACTGCTTTCCTTCACCGCCACCGACATACGGCAGCCCCCGAAATTCAGATCCACCAGCTGAGCCACGGGCATCTGGTGCTCCTTGAGCACGTCGTAACCAACCACCCCAAGCTGGGCCTGGCCATAAGCCACATAGACAGGCACATCACCGTTGCGCACCAATAAGGCTCGCGCCCGACCGCAGCGCGACGGCACCATCAACTGACGGTTGTCGGGATCGAGGACCGCGGAGAAATCGAGGCCGGCTGCGTTAAACCGCGCCACTGACTCTTTCAGCAGCGCCCCCTTGGCCAGAGCGACGGTGATCATGGACTGATGCGTCGACCTGGACTTTAACGATGCCCCCGACCCCGGCGAACGCCCCTGCACCCCAGACGGTGGCTGATGGCATTCATCAGCTGCCCGTTCTCAACGACAACATCATTTGGATCTGGGTGCGAGGCAACCAGGCTGTGGTGGTGGACCCTGCGGTGGCGGGCCCTGTGATCAGCTGGCTGACAGACCGCGACCTGCAACTGAAGGCGGTGCTTCAGACCCACCACCATGCCGATCACATCGGCGGCACGCCCGAACTCCTGGCGCAGTGGCCCGCCGCTGCGGTGGTTGCTGCGGCCGCAGACCGGGAACGGATCCCCTTTCAAACCGTGTCCGTGCGGGGCGGAGACCGATTACCCCTGCTCGGTCAGGAGCTTGAGGTGATCGATGTGCCAGCCCACACCAGGGCGCATATCGCCTTCTTGGTGCCAGAGGGTGGCCGAGCTGGCGAACCAGCGGCGTTGTTCTGCGGTGACACCTTGTTCAGCGCAGGCTGCGGGCGTCTGTTTGAAGGAACAGCCACAGACATGCACAGGGCCTTGCAGCGGCTTGGCTCTCTCCCCGACAGCACAACGGTGCATTGCGCCCACGAATACACCGAGGCCAATCTGCGCTGGGCCATGCAACGCGCTCCTCTCAATCAACAGATCAAAGAGAGGCTTGAGCAAGTACAGGGCCTGCGTCGACAAGGGGCCAGCAGCCTGCCCAGCACGATCAAGATTGAGCAGGCCACCAACCTGTTTCTTCAAGCCTCGACCCCAGACAAGCTGGCAAGCCTGCGCGCTGATAAAGACCAGTGGCGCGGGTGATTGCGCGCCGTGCCTGGCCGAAGCAATGTCGTCTCAGCTCTCAGCAGTGGCCACCAAGGGGATGCGGTGGGGATACAGCAACACGGATTCCCCGGCCCTGAGCCGCAGCCGACAGCGGGTTCCGCGGCGATAGTCCTGAGCCAGAGGGAGCAGCAAGCGCATCTGCTGCTCCGCTGCTTCCACGCGATAAAGCCACTCGCGACCGAGAAATTCGCGCCCCATCACGCAAGCGTCCCCCTCAGGGTCCAATTCCAGACTGATGGCGGACGGGTCCACCAGCAAGGCCGGTGTTTGCTCCTGGTCAGCTGCAACGTCCGGGTGGCGATCCAAAGACTGAGCATCGTTGCGCTCGAGCACACCCAGCAAACATCGCCAGCGACCGTCAGGCTCGCGGTGCACCGGCAAGAGATTGCCCTGCAACACAAAGCGCCCCACAAACGAACTGGCCGGCGACTCCACCAAGGTGCGGGGCGAGGCGCACTGATGAAGGATCCCGTCCTTCATCACCGCCACACGGTCACAGATCGCCAAAGCCTCGCCAGGGTCATGGGTCACCAGCACCCCCGAGGTGCCACAGCGACTGAGGACGGCAGGAAGCTCACTGCGCAGTCTCAGCCGCACCTCCACATCCAAGTTTGAAAAAGGCTCATCCAGCAACACCACAGCCGGAGCCGGAGCCAGGGCTCGCGCCAGGGCCAGGCGCTGGCGCTGCCCTCCCGAGAGCTCGTGGGGGAAGCGTTTGGTGAGCCTCTCCAGACCCAGCAGCTCCAACAACCAGGCGGCACGACTGGTGTCCTGTCCGCGACGCAACCCAAAGCAGGTGTTCTCCCAGGCCGTGAGATGGGGGAACAGGGCGTAGTCCTGAAACACCATGCCCACCCCGCGCCGCTCGGGGGGCAGCCAGCGCTGAGCCGACGCCACCGGCTGGCCATGCATCCGCACCTCGCCCAGCGAGGGCACCTCAAAACCTGCAATCAGGCGCAACAACGTGGTTTTTCCGCACCCCGAGGGACCCAGCAAACCGACCAGCTCGCCGGGCTGCAGGGTGAGGTCAATGCCCTGCAGCGTCCAGTCCGCATTGGCAGAGGAATAGCGATGCCAAAGCCCCCGCACCTCCACCGGTGCTTGACCCGACGCGGATGAGGCTTCGTCCGCAGAAGCAGGCCGGGCTTCTATGGACGTGTCTCCAGACACTGTCAAAGCGAATGGCTCCCCGCCATGGTCACCGAAGGCGATGATGCAGACCCATTGTGCGTCCCCACCATGTCGACCTCACCGACCCAGGCGATCACCACCGCTGCGGCGCCTGCTCCCGTGGGCCCTTACAACCAGGCGGTGAAGGCGGGTGACTGGCTGTATTGCTCTGGTCAAATCCCTCTGGATCCCGCCACCGGCACCATGGTTGGCGACGGCGATGTGGAGGCGGAAACCCGTCAGGTGCTCAAAAACCTCAACGCCGTTCTGACGGAAGCAGGAGCGGATGCATCAAGGGTGGTGCGCACCACCGTGTTTCTTGCCGATCTCAACGATTTCCAAAAGGTCAATGCCTTGTATGCGGGCATGTTTGGTGAGGGTGTGAGCCCCGCCCGCGCATGTGTGCAAGTGGCTGCTCTGCCGCTTGGCGCCAAGGTGGAAATCGACTGTGTCGCCTATCTGGGTTGAGCCGTCAAACAGCGGGGTCGACCAGCGATTGCATAGGTTGAGTGTTGCGCTGCGAGACTCCATGGCCCAGGCCAAACTCACCATCGGTGAACTCGAAGCGGGTTATCCCCTCTACTGCAAAGCCCTCAGACGGCTGCTGAAAGAGGGGCGCAGCGTGGACGACATCAAAAAGACGGTCTGCTGGGGGCATCTCGAAACCTTAACCGCTGCCTGCCAAGCCGATACAAAGCGCCCTCCTATCTGCTGGCACTGATTCGCCGGGATCTCGAATCCCCCAAGGATTGAGCGCGTTGACCTGGTCAAGTGAGCGGTAGAGCTGGATCTTGCCCCTCCACCTCACCGAGAAACACCCGACTGGTGAGAATATCGGCCGCCTGAATGGTGATTAAGTCGTCGCGATCAAGGGCCTGCCCCATGCGAGCAAACAACCGGTTGGCCTGACGCAAACGCATCCGATCAATGGCATTGCGAATCGATCGAGCATTGGCAAACAAGGGCAGCTGCCTACGCCTTGCGATGTAATCAGCGAATGCACGAACAGCATTGTCATCAAAGCAATAGTTCTGCTGCCTGAGAAGCATCTTGGCAATTTCCATCAACTCTTCATTGCTGTAATCAGGAAAGTCGATGTGGTGTGATACGCGCGATTTCAAACCCGGATTGGACTGATAAAAAGTCTCCATCTCATCTTTGTAGCCAGCGAAAATCACCACAAACTCGGAACGCTGACGCTCCATATCCTGAAGCAGGATTTCAATCGCCTCCGCCCCGTAATCACGTTCATTACCGGGCTTATGGAGGTAATAAGCCTCATCGATAAACAACACACCACCCTGGGCCCGCTTAATCATCTCTCGGGTCTTGGGAGCGGTATGGCCGACGTATTGCCCCACAAGGTCATCCCGAGTCACGGTGACCACATGGCCCTTGCGCAGATAACCAAGGCGATGAAGGATCTCGGAGATCCGCATCGCCACAGTTGTTTTTCCTGTTCCAGGCCGTCCAGTAAACGACATGTGAAGCCCTGGGGCCGCACTGGTGAGATCCATCGAGCGGCGGGCCTGCTCGACCAACAACAGGGCTGCAATCTCACGAATTCTGGTTTTGACAGGCGTCAGCCCCACCAGATCCTGATCCAGCTGTTCAAGCACCTCAGCTACGCCTGAATCGGCATAACTGGAGGCCAGGTCAATCGAGCAATCCATCCACCCCCGCCGCGAAGGCGTGGTCATTCTCTTGAAGTTGAGCCCCCTCACTCTCATCGAGAGGGCGCAGGGTGATGTTGACGTAGGTGCGTCCGAAGCTGATGTCGGGGAACCGCTGTTGGTCTTCACTGAAGCTGCCCAGGCGATCCAGGAAGTCACGGGTGGCGCTATACGTCTCAAATTCGAACCGGCGCTCCAGGCGAATCGGCCGATTGCGCTCCTCCCAACCGTGCTTCACCACAACCCTGACTGAACTGTGCTGAACCTAGAGCAACGCCACACGGCGGCAGCCCATCAGACGCTCACCCCAGGCGCGAGCATGATCGCGGTTGGCTTGCTGGGCAGAGGGATCTGTGCTGTCGAGGGGATGCGGCAGGGTGCCGGCAATGGCGGCGTTGGTGACGCAGAACATCGACTTCTGAAAGCTCACACAGATCTGCACATGGGCATCGACCTGACCGCGGCCATGGCTGTCATACCAACGGCTCAACTCCTCAGGGAGGTTGCGGAACATATCCGACATGCAGAGGCTGGGGGGGATGCCAGCACCCATGCTGGGAATCGGATCGGCATAAAGAGCCCCGTACTTAAAGCTGCTGATATCAGGAGCAATCTGCTGGGCCTGGGCGTTGTAGGACACAGTGCCCAAGAAGGGCATTCCCCGGAAAAACACCGCTTCCACATAGGGAACGGCCACATCCATCAGGAAGGTGAGACCGGCTTCGGGAGGGAGAATCCAGATTTCTTCTCCACCCTCTGTCACTTTGTATTCAATCGGGTGCGCTGCAGCCGTGACCAGGCCGTCTCGGATGTGATGGACCACATCATTGACGCAGGCCACCTCACCAATCTTGTAGCGACGTGCCAGATCAATGAAGATATCGCTCATCACCCGCCAGAACAAACCCAGGGCATAAATCGTGGTGAGCGAACGAATCGACTCCGGAGCAAATGAAGGGAAGAGTCGATTGATCATCGCCATCAGAGGATCGCGGCGACAACGAAGCTGAATAATGCGCTGGCAGGCCTCTAAAAATGGCTCGGTGTCGAAGTAAGCATCCATGCCACCAGTGGCATGCCAGAACATCGCTTTTTGGCAGTATTCAGCGTATTCAAAGTTGATGCGATCCCCCATCAGGTGTTGCCAGAGGCGCTCAAACGAAAAGCCCTCATGGAAAAAACGCATCACTGGAAAGGGCTTCAACAGCTGGGTCTCCCCCTGAAAGACCAGGTTTCGGCTGTAAGCATCAAGAACCAGGCCGTAACTCTCAAGCACATTCACCACCTGAAGCAGATGGTCAGGCGTGTCATCCAACAACGGACGGTCGGATAGAAGCCGAGCCATTAACTCATCAAGATCGGGGAGAGCCTCGGTCGGGGTGGGAGCCTGGATCACAGTCATGAGGACAGACCTCCGGAGATCGTGGTGACGGCAAATTGGCTGAGGCCGGTGGTTGTGGCTTCACTCAGACCCACCAACAGGTGTGGGACAAGACCGAGCACAAGAATGCCAAGTGAAAGAAGAATGGCGGGCATCTGTTGGGCAAGCGGAACGGGCGAGAGCACACGAGGATTTGGATCCTGACCTGAGGCGACCGCGAGGCGGCCAAAGAATGCGCGGTTGACCAGCAACAAGAAATACACGGCTGTCAGCCCGGAGCCCACCATGCTCAACAGGGTGGCCAAGGGGAACGGCCCAAGGCTGCCCCGGAAAATCAGAAACTCAGAAATAAATCCAGCCATGCCGGGAATTCCCGCACTGGCCATCACGCCAATGATCATCAACGTGCCACTGAGGGGAAGTCCCCGCTGGGGGTTGAGCAATCCCCGAAGGATATTCAGATCGCGCGTCCCGGTGCGTTCATACACAACCCCAACCACGAGGAAGAGGATGGCCGAAATCAAGCCATGACTCACCATCTGGAAGAGGGCTCCAATCAAACCGAGCGGTGTGGCGGCGGCGGCGGCAAGAAGCACGTAACCCATATGGCCAACGGAGCTGTAGGCCACCATCTTTTTCATGTCGGTCTGGGCGATGGCGGCAAGAGAGCCATAGAGCACCGAAACCGCAGCCCAACCAGCCAGCCAAGGCGCAGCCAGGTGCCACGCCTCAGGGAAAAGGCCAAGGCAGAAACGAAGCAATCCATAGGTGCCCAGCTTCAGAAGGACCCCTGCCAACAACACAGAGACTGGAGTTGAAGCCTCGGTGTGGGCATCAGGAAGCCAGGTGTGGAAAGGGAAGAGAGGGATCTTGATCCCGAAACCGATCAGGAGAGCACCCATCAGCAACAACTGGGTTGTGATCGGCAGTGCACCCGGGAGAACGGGGTTGAGGCTGAAATCAACGCTGCCGGACAGCAACGCCAGGCCGAGGAAGGCTCCAAGGATCAGCATTCCCGACACAGCCGTGACGATCAGGAACTTGGTGGAGGCGTAGGCCCGATTGGTCCCTCCCCAGATGGCAATCAACATCCAGAGGGGAATCAGTTCCAGCTCGTAGAACAGGAAAAAGAGAAGGAGGTTCTGGGCCAGAAAGGCACCGTTCACAGCACCACTGATCACCAGTAGGAGCGCGAAATAAATCCTGGGGCGATTCTCAATCTTGCGGGATGCAAGAGCCGCAACGAGGCAGAGCACGCCATTCATCAGCACCAGCGGCATGGAGAGACCATCCACAGCCAGGACGTAGTCGAGACCGATGCTCGGCAACCAAGCAAAATGCTCAATCAACTGAAGACCTGAGTCAGCCGGATTGAAGGGGATCAAGAGGGCCGCACTGGCAACGCACTGTGCGATCAGCAGCACGGCCGTGAAGGAGCGGAAAAAAGCACTGGTGCGATCACCTGGGATCAGAGTGATCAGCAATGCTCCCAGCAGCGGGATCAAGAGGAGAAGAGAGAGGAGCATCGGTGATCAGCGCAGCAGCCAGCTCAAGGAGCTGAGGAACAGAAGAATGGCGGCCACCACAGTGAGCACATAGGTCTGACTGCGACCGCTGATGCTCAATTTGAGGCTCTGAGCACTGCTGAGGGAGAACCGAGCCATCCCATGGAGCAGTCCATCCACAACAATGCGATCAAAGGCGTAGGCGAGTCTTGAGAACCCGGCCACCACGTTCACGATGGTGATGCGATAGAAGCGCTCGGTGTAGAAGTCGAAGGCCAGCAGATCCTGCAACCAACGGACGACGGGATTGATCGAACGGGACCAGGCCTTGCTGAGGGGAAGCAGGGTTCCTGCAACCACGCCGATCAAGCCACTGCCCACCACAAGCCCAGCGGCCCAGAGAGGGAATGCGAGAAGCCCTTCAAGGGACTCGAGTCGAATCAGGAAAATGGGGGTGAGAATCACGATGACGGTCATCGCCACCATCGGGAAGGCCATTTGCCAGTTCACTTCAACAGCGCGGCGGGTTTTCAGCAGGGGCTGCCCCAAGAACACGTGGCGGTAAACGCGGGCAAGGTTGAGGGCTGTGAGGGCATTGGTCAGCAAAAAGATGACCACCAATCCGGAGGAGCGCGCTCCAATCAATTCGACTGATTGGGCCAGACAGAGGAAGCCACCAAGAGGAACAAGACCGACCAAGCCTGCTCCCCCGACCAGAAAGGCTGTGGTGGTGGCAGGCATGCGTCCACCAAGACCACCGAGCTCGGTGATGTCCTGGCAATTGGTGGCGGCGATCACACCGCCGACGCTCATCGACAGCAATGCCTTTGATACGGCGTGAGAGAAGAGGATCAACAGCGCGAGGACCGGCACCTGCAGAGCAATGGCGATAAACACCAGACCCAGATAGGCGGTGGTGGAATACGACAGAGTCCTCTTGATATCGACCTGGGCAATGGAAACCAGGGAGCCACCGATGGCACTGATGGCACCAACCACTTGCAGCACAACAAGCGTGACTGGGGCGTGCTGCAGCAGAGGCATCACCTTGAGGAGCACGATGGCTCCGCACGTCACCACCACGGAGTTGCGCAGGATTGATGCAGGGTTTGGCCCCTCCATGGCTTCATCGAGCCAGAGATGCATGGGGAATTGGGCACACTTCCCCATTGGTCCTGCAATCAGACCAAGACCGATCAGGGTTGTGGCCAGGGGGGAAAGCTTGTCTTCTGCGGCCCAGGCGTAGAGATCATCAAATCCCATCACCCCGGCGTAGGCAGCCAGGGCGACGACACCCATCAGAAGCAACACATCACCAACGCGCTTGGTGAGAAAGGCATCCCTGGCCGCGGTGATCACCAAGGGCTGTGCGTACCAGAAGCCCACCAGCAAATAAGTGGACAGGGTGAGCATCTCCAGGAGGAAATAGCTCTGGAACAGGGTGTCGCTTAGCACCACGCCCGACATGGCGCCCTCGAAGAAGCCAAGTAGCGCGAAAAAGCGGGCAAGGGCCCACTCCTTGTCCATGTAGCCGAGCGAATAGATCTGAGACACCAGACTCAGACCCGTAATCAGTTCGAGCGCCGCAACATTGGTAAGCGACAGGCTGAAGCTGATGTCGAGCTGCAGGTCAACCACGCTGAGCCACGGATAGTGCAGCGTCGCTGGTCCAAGCGCCATCACGTCCTGCAGCACCAAGCTTCCGTGCACGAAAGCCAGCAGGGTGAGAAGAATATTGAGGTAGGCGGCGGGGCGGTGCGCATCACGGCGAAACCAGCCCGCTGCCCAGGGAAGCGCCAACACCATCCCGGTGAACCCGTACAAAGGGATCAACCAGGACGTCTGTTCAGCAAAGGTCAGATCCGAAATCAAGAGGAGGTGACGAGAACAGCTGCGGAACCACCGCATTGGGTGCGGAATATAAACCGCGGAATCCCGAACTGACGGAGTTTTCACCCGATCAGCCAGGGACTGACAAGGGTCTTCAGAGTCGGCGGGTTGCACCTGAAGCCGTGAGGGCAGGCTCCACTTCCTGATGGGGGCGGGCAATGATGTGGGCAGCCACCAGGCCATCACCAACGCGCTCACAGGCGTCAGCACCGGCGCGGACGGCAGCATTTACAGCACCGGTCTCACCCCGAACCATCACGGTGACGTAACCACCGCCGACAAACTCGCGGCTGACAAGGGTGACCTCAGCGGCCTTGGTCATGGCATCAGCTGCTTCGATCGCAGGCACCACGCCTCGGGTCTCGATCATGCCCAGAGCGATGCCCTGAACCGAGCGAGAGGGGGAGGCACTGGACGCACGACCCGTAGTGGAACCGCTTCCACCTTTGTTCCCACCGGAACGGGCTGCAGTGGAACGCGTGGTGCTGCGGGCCGCAGTGCTGCGACGTGTCGTGGTGGTGCGGGAGCTCGCTGAGGCTGTCGACGATGCAGCGGAAGTGGAGGCGGTCACGGGGGTCACATCAATGGTGGTCTGGGCAGCAGTGCTGGCAGCTGGCTTTGCCTTCGAGGCAGCAGGGGTGGCCGATGCTTTCGCAGCTGCCGAGGACGACGCAGCGCTGGAACGACGGCGGGGAGTAGGTGTGGCCATGACGTGAGGTGATGAACAGGACGGAAAGGGAACGGAGCGCTAGCTATCCATCCGGTGTCCAGTTGTCGATAATCCCACCGATGGTGAGATCCGTAAGGACGGTGTTGTCGGGGCAGGCATGACGAGCAGCCGAACCGCTGGCTGTGAACACCCAGTTGCCTTCACGGGCCCCGACGGGATCGACGCCAACAAGGGTTTTGCCCTTGTTGTTCTTGAGAAGGCGCAGGTGCATGTGATCCAATCCGGCGACCCGGAAGGTGCACACAAGAGTTCCAGTCACCTGCATGATCTCCATCAGCCGGCAGTCCCCTTGGGAGCGGAAGGCGCAGCACCGGAAGCCTTCGGAGCAGGCGATGGAGCTGCACTGGAGGAGGGTTTCGGCGGGTCGGGCTCCCAATGGTCGATGATCCCAACGATGGTGAGATCACTGGGATACGACTTACTCCCAGCGGCCTCACGGGCAGCGGAACTGCTCACACAGATGACCCAGTCGCCCGGCTTAGCACCGACTGCATCGACAGCCACTTTTTTGGTGCTGCCATCCAGCACCACCTGAAGATGCTTGTGTTCGAAATCAGGGATCCGGTTCGTCGAGACCAGAGGCTTGATGACCTTGACAATCAACATGATCAGTGGGCCTCCTGCTGAACAGGCTCGAGGGTGGACCCTACCGCTTCGGCAGGAATGGGCTGGTCACGGTCGCGAACCGTGAGCAACAGATGCAGAAGACCTTCGCGAACGAGGTCTTGGTAGCGCGTGGTGATTGCGTCCTGAACACGGCGGCAGTCGGCGATCGCGCGATCGCGAGCACCCGGGACTTTGCCGGAGTAATCGAAACGGACAACGACAGGAATCGGCAGATCCCGCGAGACATTGAGCCCCTTGAAGATCTTCACACCCACGTCGAGATCTGGGGCGCCTTCTTCAACAGTGTCGAGATGGGCGAAGTAGGTGAGGTTGCGCAAATGCACTTCCTTGAACCCGATGCCGACGCCGATGAAACGCTCAGCATGGCCCGCATCGGGGTAAGGCCCCTGGTGCAGAGAGCGCACATAATCCTGCTGCGAGATGTTGTTAATCAACAACTGGCTGATGAACCGCACCATCCCGGGCTCCGGTGCCTGGGAGCAGTGGGTTTGAACAGCGGCCGTCACAGCCTCGGATGCCTGGGCTGCTGTGAGGGGAGCTGTGCTCTCGTAAAGCGATTGGGCACAGAGCCAGTGATCGAGCTGAATCTCCCCATCACGGCTGGGCACGTGCACGCGAATCGCATCGGTATCGGTGTCGAGGCCAATCAGAAGAAGATCCACCGACGCGCCACAGCAGAAGCTGTTTTCGACGGCCTCACGAAAGTCGTGGAGTCTCTGGAGACCAGCACTGGCGGCGATAGCGTCATTGCTGCCATGGGCTGCACACCCTTGATGGTGGGGATCAAGGGAGCTGAAGTGATACGTGACCGTTTTCAGATAACGGGTTGGTGCATGGGCCTCATTGGGGAGACTCTCGCGATACCGACGATGTTCGGTCTTGACCCAACGATTGACGGTGTTTTCAACATCAAAAAGAGCACCCGCATGGGAGCGGCGGCGTACTGCACTGAAGGGAATGCGTAAGGCGTAGGCAATCGAATGAGCCAGCCGCCCATCAGCACAGGGCGTCACATCGAGCAGATGAAATCCGCACTCCAGGAGGAACGCATTGAATGCGTCAGCACGAGCACTGCCCGAGGAGCCTTCAAGAGGATCATCCAGGAAGAACCGCTCACTGAAGGCCTGATGCGACTGAAACACACACCAGGCGAACAGGGCACGCATGTCCAATGGACGCACCCAGGATTTTTCAAGAATGTGGTCGGGTAGATCAAAACCCAACTCAGCCCGGGCGAGTCGTTGTGCCTGATCCAAGAAGTCGGCGTCGTGCTGCAGTGCAGACACGTTCTGCAAAAGCGGAATAATCCGCTCAAACCGGCCCTTCACCTCCAGCTCATAGGCCTGAAGACGGGCGTTGTCCTCAAGGTTGGTGAGGGGATGGGCACCGAGAACACCACGCTGAGAAGCAGTGGCGGAGCGAAAACGAGACTTGGGTGAACACGAAGGCTCCGACTTGCCAGCGTCTTTCTTACGCCGCACCCAGTTGGGTTGCTGCGCCACAGGACGTCGCGTGTCCCGACCCGTGCGGATCCGACCACCACTCACAGTTCCACCATTGAGAACTGCGGCTTTGCCGGACGTCGTCAGTGCTTTACGCCGCTCAAGCGCAGCGCTTCGCGTGGAGCTGGTGACTGCCTGGGTTGAAGCCTGATCGGATGAGGATGAGGCTTCGCCCAAGACGGCGATCGTGCTGGCTTGTTGCAGCTGTCGACGGGTGGGAGCTGTAGGGGCCATGGGGCGCCCGCTCCGAGACGATTGGGAGCGAACCATCCCTCGATCAGCCCCGTGCGCCGCCGGAGACGGTGATCAGGGAACCCTTATCCGTGTTGCCGCTGGAACCGGTCACACGGCTGACGGGCCATTCAGACTCTTCATTGCGCTTGCGCTCGAAAGGAGACATGGCGCTCATCGGGCCGGGACGGCTGGGGTTGCGGCGGCGTGCCGAAGCGCCCTCAGTGCCGGTCACATGCTCACCGCGATCCCAGTCGTCACCGGTGATCTTGGTGGAGGAACCTTCACCGGTGACCCGGGATGCAGGCTTTGCAGGAGGCTCACTCACCACAGCCACGGTCGGCTGGAACTGACGCTGCTGCTGACGGTTTTGGAATTCGCGGTTATCGAAGCGGAATTGCTCGGTACCGGTCACCTTGCCGCCAGCCATGTCAAAAGGGCCGGTAATCCGATTCCCTTGTTCGTAGGACGTACCCGTCACACCGGAGCGGGCATCACGCTGCTGTTGGGCAGCACGGGCAGGAGAGACAACACTGAAGCGGGTCCAAGCAGCACCCTCGGGAGCTTCACCGTGGGTCTCGGTGCCAGCAGGAGCATCACTGCCGCAGGCAGCGGCCAGTTGATCTGCGCCCACATAGGGAGTACCGGTCACTGCTTCACAAGCACCGCGCTCATCACCGGTCATCACACCACCAACGCCGGGCTGAATGCCGGTCATCGCAGCGGAAGGGGTGCCGAGACGCACAGGAGTGCGCTCACGGATGGCTTGCACAGCGGGAGTGCCGCAGTGCTGGCCAGCCTGCTCAAGGCCGGCATAGGGGGTGCCGGTAACAGCCTGGCAGCTGCCGGGCTCATCGCCGGTGACGCGCTCGGAGCGACCGGTGCGGGTCCCGCTCACCACCTGATTGCGATTGGTAATGCTGAAACCGACTTTCGCGGCTTCAGGCTCAGGCTTGCTGCCACAGAAGGCATTGACCTGCTCGGCACTGACGTATTGATCACCGGTGACGCGATGGCAGGAGCCGAACTCATCGCCGGTGACGGCGGAGGAGCGGCCGACCATCGTGCCGGTCACGCCGGTGCCAGACAGCGTTGCCGAAACGCCAACCTTGGCGGCAGGGCGACCTTCGGGCAGGGGATCAGAACCAAGGTACTGATCGCCGGTCAGGCCGCGACCTGCACCGGCTTCATCACCGGTGACGCTGGAGGAGCGACCGACCATCACGCCGCTGACGGGGCGGCCCTCGAGGGTGAGGCTATGGCCCACCTTGCGAGGAGAAGGGTTGGAGCCGCCGCAATAAGCAGCAGACTGATTTGCAGAGATGTATTCAGTGCCGGTGACGGCCTTGCAGGTGCCAGGCTCATCGCCGGTGACCTTGCTGGAACGACCCACTTCGTTGCCGGTCACGCGGTTGCCGTGGCTGGTGGCAGTAACGCGAACCTTGGCGGGAGTGGTGGGTTCGGGAGCGGTCTGGCAGAAGGTCTGGAACACCTCAGCGCCGAGATACTCGGTGCCAGTGATTGAGCGGCAGGTGCTGGCCTCGTTGCCGGTGGTTTTCACCGAGCGGTTGGCCTGGGTACCGGTGACGGTCTGACCAGCGGTAGTGGTGCTTTCACCAACCTTCCAATGAGCATCAGCGGCAGCAGCTTGCTTGGCGCCGTGACGGTTGGGGCCAGTGGGGCGGGTGACGCCAGCGCTTTGTTTGTTGCGAGCACCGGCTTTGGTGCGCAGCTCACGCACCTGTTGGGCGAGCTCACGGCTGGTGAGATCAGGGTTGGCCTGACGCGCAACAGCTGCTGCGCTCGTGGGCTGCTTGCCAGCGGTTTTGCCATGCTTGGCCATGGCTTCACGACGGGCCAACACCAGTGCGCGACTGGGGTTTTCGATGGCACGACGCTTCGGAAAGGCTGTGCGACGCTCCGCAGCAGCACGGCGATCACCGGAGCGATTGCTCAGCTCGACGGTGACTGCAGGACGTGCTGCTTTCTCAGTAGCGCGGGCACCGCCACAACCACACTCTTTCTTGGCCGGCTCAGCCGCGGCAGCGGGCTTGGTGGTACGGGCCACATCAGAGCGGTTTCGATCCCGACTGGTGTCGGCAGTCTTGCCGCGGCGGGACAGGGCTTCACGGCGAGCCAACACCAGTTCGCGGCTGGGCTGACGGACGGCCTTCACTTGGGAGGAGTGGGACGAGGCGGGGCGAGGAGCGCTCGCGCTCAGACCGGAGGAACGGGTCGGAGCAGCGGGAGCAGGTGCAGCAGGAGCTGAAGCCTCAGCTGCATTGGTGCGGGTCGGACGTGCATCCGAGGCGTTACGCACACGATTGGCCTTGTCACCGGCAGCAACCGATGCCTTCTTACCGGCCGTAGTCAACGCCTTGCGGCGCTCAAGTGCGAGTTCGCGACTGGAGAGTCTTGCCATGTCCGCCCGAGGGTGTCGTCGTGAATGGAAGGGATGAATCCCTTCGAAAAAAAGTTGAGCCCTGATGAAGGTCAGGGCTCGGAACCGTTAGGTCGAGGGATCAGCGACCCTCGAAGACCACGAAGCAGGCACCCTGGCTTTGGGTGTAGGCGTCGTAACCGACGATGCGCACGTGGTGGTCGGGGTAAGCGCGATGGCAAGCCTCGAGCTCACTGACCACAACGTTGAGGTCCTTCTCACCGAAGAAGGGCAGCTTCCAATAGGACCAATAGGTGGCCATGGAGTTGCTGGGGTGGACGTGCTCAACGAGCGGGCTCCAACCCTGGGCAATGATGTACGCGATCTGGTCGTAGATCTCGTCCTGGGTCATCGGCGGGAGGAAGCCGAAGGTCTCCAGGGTGGCGACTGTTTGATAGTCACCCACGGTGCTCTGGAAAGGCATGGGGATCCTGGTTTACGAAATTGTTGGGACCGGAACTCGTGTGATCCGGCCGGAGTCATGACGAAGAACGGGTGGAGAGTGCCGGTGATGGCACCCTCCGCACCGATCAGCTCTGGACGTCGAGCTTGTCGACGGTGTCGAACTCGAACTTGATCTCCTTCCAGGTCTCGAGGGCGATGGCCAGCTCGGGGCTGTGCTTCGCGGCTTCCATGAGGATGTCGCGGCTCTCTTTCTCGAGATGACGGCCGGCGTTGCGTGCCTTGACGCAGGCCTCGAGGGCCACACGGTTGGCAGCAGCACCTGCAGCGGAACCCCAGGGGTGACCGTGGGTACCACCACCGAACTGCAGAACGGAGTCGTCGCCGAAGATGGTGACCAGGGCGGGCATGTGCCACACGTGGATACCGCCGGAAGCAACGGCGAACACGCCAGGCATGGAACCCCAGTCCTGATCGAAGAAGTTGCCGCGGCTGCGGTCTTCGGGCACGAAGGATTCGCGCAGCTGGTCGATGTAGCCGAGGGTGGTCTGACGATCACCTTCCAGCTTGCCGACCACGGTGCCGGTGTGGAGCTGGTCACCACCGGACAGACGCAGACACTTGGCGAGAACGCGGAAGTGGATGCCGTGCTTGGGATGACGGTCGATCACCGCGTGCATGGCGCGGTGGATGTGCAGCAGCATGCCGTTCTTACGGCACCACTTCGAAAGACCGGTGTTGGCCGTGAAGCCACCGGTGATGAAGTCGTGCATGATGATCGGCATTCCGAGTTCCTTAGCGAACTCGGCGCGCTCATACATCTCTTCGGGAGTGTTGGCGGTCACGTTGAGGTAGTGACCCTTGCGCTCGCCGGTCTCCTGCTCAGACAGCTTGATGGCTTCCGCAACGAACTCGAAGCGGTTCTGCCAACGCTGGAAAGGCTGGGAGTTGATGTTCTCGTCGTCCTTGGTGAAGTCCAGACCGCCACGCAGGCACTCATAGACCACACGGCCGTAGTTCTTGCCGCTCAGGCCGAGCTTCGGCTTGATGGTGCAACCCAGCAGAGGACGGCCGTACTTGTTCATCCGGTCGCGCTCGACCTGGATACCGTTCGGCGGGCCGTAGCAGCTCTTGATGAAGGCCATCGGGAAGCGGATGTCTTCCAGACGGAGGTGGCGAAGAGCCTTGAAACCGAACACGTTGCCGACCAGGGAGGTCAGAACGTTGGTGATGGAACCCTCTTCGAACAGGTCGAGGGGGTAGGCGATGAACGCATAGAAGGACTCCTTGTCACCAGGGACGTCCTCGATGCGGTAGCAACGGCCCTTGTAGAAGTCGAGGTCGGTGAGGAGCTCGGACCACACAGTGGACCAGGTACCGGTGGAAGATTCAGCGGCCACAGCTGCGGCGACTTCTTCCTTGGGCACACCTTCCTGGCCGGTGCACTTGAAGCAGGCCAGCAGGTCGGTGTCTAGGGGAACGTAATCAGGAGTCCAGTAAGTGTCCCTGTACTCCTTGACCCCAGCGTCGTACTTCTTGCTCATGGAATAACTCCGTTAGGTCGGTGAAGAATGGAGAGAAGCGCTACCTCGTCAGAGGTTCAGCGTCAGATCTCAGTCCTTCTGGCCGAGGAAGTTGCCGTTGCCCAGAGCAGGCTCAACTTCGCGGTGGGGGCGGGCAATGATGTGAGCAGCCACGAGACCGTCGCCGACGCGCTCGCAAGCATCAGCACCAGCGCGAACAGCTGCGTTCACAGCACCGGTTTCGCCGCGCACCAGAACGGTGACGTAACCGCCGCCGACGAACTCACGACCGATCAGGCGCACTTCGGCAGCCTTGGTCATGGCGTCAGCTGCTTCGATCGCGGGGACCAGGCCGCGGGTCTCGATCATGCCGAGAGCGATGCCCATGGTTTCGTTAGCCATTGCCTACCGGGGAAAGGGGTGGAATGTTCGCTGGCGACATTGCTTCCTCAAGCCGGAACTCGTCAAGAGATTTGGACGACTTCCCGCATCACTGTCCATAGTGAACTTGATAAGTGGGACTAATACCCCAGTCAGTGACTGTTTGCCAGGGCTGTTGGAAGCCAGGTGTGGAGCCGTGAACATTCGGTTGCAAGCCGGCCCACAGTGCATAAATTCACCCTGGCGTCAGTTCCCTGCGCCTGCAGGGGTGGAATGTTCAACCCGTTCTGACGCCGCTTCGCGACCGACCGCTTATCAACTCAGACGTTTCCTACCCCTAGACCACACAATGGAAGCCGCATCAGCTTCGGATTGGGTCATCCCGTTCTCACCATTGCCAGTGGCAATCCCTACAAAGTGGCGGAGATCGAGCACATGCTTGGTCCTCTTCCGGTTGAGGTGAGGCGTCAACCCGACCACCTTGATGTGGAAGAAACGGGCAGCACGTACCTCGAAAATGCACGCCTCAAAGCTGAGGCTGCAGCCCAGCACACAGGAACGTGGACTCTCGCCGATGACTCCGGCCTTGAAGTGGATGCCCTCAATGGAGCCCCCGGCCTTTACACCGCGCGCTTCGCTCCCAACAACGAGGCAAAACTCCAGAGGTTGATCGAGGCATTGGGCGACGAGCCCTACCGCACCGCCTGCTTCCGCAGCGCAATGGTGTTGTGCAACCCGGAAGGCGTTTGTGTTGAGGAAGCCGAAGGGGTCTGCTGGGGGGAATTACTCACCGTCCCCGCTTACCCGGGCGCAGGAATTGAATCCCTCTTCTGGGTGCGTGAAGCCCGCTGCAGCTACGGCCAACTCAATGACTCCCAGCTTGCACGGCTTGGCAGTCGCGGGAAAGCCGCACGCGCCCTCGCTCCACGGCTGCGTCAGCGGCTGAAGCTCGACTGATCGAAACCCAAGCCCTGCAGCAGCGCGTTAACGCAATGCTGAACGTCGGTTGATCATCTCGATGGCCCGCATGGCTGCAGCAGCAGCTTCCTCCACATCACCTTCCCGGCCTGCCAGGGTGAGACGACCGAAAGCTCCGACAGCTTTCACATCCACCAAGGTGATGTTGGACGCTTTTTCGGCTTCATTGGCGGCAATGAGCACATAGCCCGCCGGCTCGGTTTCCAGGATGAACATGCTCATCCCGGCTTCGATCATCGAACCGCGGCGATTTTGTCGATTGATCAGAACCGCATGGTCAGGGGTGATCGCCCTGATCACTTCTGTCCAACTGACGTCTGCAGGGGTGCGTTGTTCGACCGAGCTGCCAATCGCTTCGAGAACGACATCACCGGAGTGGATCACGGTGCTCTGATCGCGGTGATAAAGAGCCATCGAACCGAAGGCCCGTTCCACCACCATCTGTCCGAGGCGAACATTGCTGGCTTTCAGTGCGATGTCGGTCACCCGGTGCACCGCCATCCCCGGGGACACCTCCATCCAGAGGCAGGCATCACCTGGGATCGGCAAGAAACCCTGGCTCACCGTTCCCATGTAGGCCGCCAGTTGTGGCTGCAGGGAATCAATGAACACATAGGTGCGCAGTTCAATCGACTGCACATGGCTGTTCTGCCGCAACAAACGCGGAGATTCAGAATCTGTCGTCACAACGCAGCTGGCTCCGCCGGCGGAGGCGTGCACCTCCGTTCCAGTGACCAGCGCGCTCCCTCCGCGTCGCCGCTCCCGGTTGTCCAAGCCGGCGAAACGATTCATGGGGCGGATCTTAACGGAAGGTGATCAAGAAACTGTCGGTCACAGCTTGCTTTGTGGCACAGAGCCGATACCTTCCGCGCATCCGCGTTCTGGCCTATGGCTTCTTCCAAGCAAAGCCCCGCCCCGTCCAGCGAGCTGGCCACCGAGCTCAATGCGGAACAGGCGCTCGGACTCGTGAGCTATGGCCTGATGCAACGTCTGGCCAACGAAGGCCAAGCTGAACTCCCCTGGCTGGAGATGCCCGGTCGGGAAGCTGCCGATTCCATGCGACAGATGCGTCAGCGCCTGGAACTGACCGCTCTCGCCATCGACACCGGTGCCCCGCTCACCACAACGGAAGTCAGCCTTCTCCTCGGTGCACGGCCCGCAGCAGACACCGTGGAGCGGGGTGGACTCAAAGCCCGACGCATCAGCCGCAACGTCTGGCGACTGAGCCGTGTCGACGACAACGCAGAGAGCAACAGCTTCCGGGATGACCGCTTCCGCCGCCGGCTCTGAAGTCAGGGATTAAGAGAGAGCCATCAACACGTCTCCCTTCAATTGTCTGTTTTGTCGGTGTCGTTGGTCCCGTCGGGACCATCAGCATCGGCTTTTTTGTTGGCCGTCGGCTCCTCGTCAATCTCCACACACACGGTGGCTGACGCCAGCTGAGCCCGGGCAACCACCAAAGGAGCCACCTTGCCCTGCAGCTGCTCAGACGCCTCTTTCAGTGTGAGGGATTTGTCCTTGCGGACCTTCTCCACCTCCTCTTGGAACAAGGCGACCTGATCGCGGTACTCCTTGACTTCGGCCTTACTCAGCTCCCCTTCCGCGCCATCAAGTTTGGCGAGCGCAGCGCGCAGTTTTTCACCGGCCTGTTCTGCATCGCCAACCGTCGACTCCGGAGTGAGCGCAGCAACGGATGCCACGGCTGCATCCACATCAGAGCGGGCAGCACAAACAGCCTCCACTCCGGCGGCAACCTTCAGTTCATCATCAACCGCTTTGTCGGCGGGGGACTGACACGCCGCAAGTGTGAGGCCCATGACCATGACGGCAGGCAGAAATCGCGCGAGTGCCAAGGATTTTGAGCAATCTCCTCTTCAACGCTAATCAGGGTTTCCACACCCGTTCTGAAGCGATTCCAAAGAGTTTTGGCACGGCCTGCCAGAGCGACGCAAGCTCAGCAAGGTGGAGGAGTTCAGCACCTGGATGCCATGAGCGCAAACCTGCTGAAGGAATCAGGCCCCCGCGAGGTGTTTTGCGGGCTCACCTCAATCGTGTGGCTGCATCGCCGGATGCCCGACGCCTTTTTTCTGGTGGTCGGTTCCCGCACCTGCGCCCATTTGATTCAGAGCGCTGCTGGGGTGATGATTTTCGCCGAGCCCCGCTTCGGTACAGCAATCCTCAGCGAGCGGGATCTAGCGGGCCTTGCTGATGCCCACGACGAACTCAAACGCGTGGTGCGGGATCTGCTGGCCCGACGCCCTGAGATCCGCACCCTGTTCCTGGTGGGGTCCTGCCCCAGTGAAGTGATCAAGTTGGATCTGGCGAGAGCCTCCGAACAGCTCAACCAGGAGATGGAGGGCCGCGTTCGCGTGGTGAATTACTCCGGCAGTGGGATTGAGACCACGTTCACCCAGGGGGAAGACGGCGCCCTCAGCGCCCTCGTGCCGATGTTGCCCACCAGCACGGAACGTCAACTGTTGCTGGTGGGAACCCTGGCCGATGCGGTCGAAGACCGCTTAATCACCCTGTTCAAGCGGCTGGGGATCGACACGGTGCGCAGCTTGCCGCCACGCCAGTCGACGGATCTACCCCCGGTGGGCCCGGGCACCAAGGTGCTCTTGTGTCAGCCGTTTCTCAGCGACACCACGCGCCGACTGCGGGACAGGGGGGCTGAGATCCTCCCAGCCCCCTACCCCCTTGGGGCGGAAGGCAGCCGTCTGTGGATGGAAGCGGCCGCCCAGGCCTGGGATATCAACGCGGCCCAGATCAGGGCAACGCTCGACCCCTTGATGGAACGGGCGCGGCTGGCCCTCGAGCCGCACCGCCAGAAGCTGGCTGGCAAACGGATCTTTCTGCTGCCGGAATCCCAGCTGGAATTGCCCTTGGCCCGATTCCTGCAACGGGAGTGCGGCATGGACTTGGTGGAAGTGGGCACCCCTTACCTGAATCGCGACCTGATGCGCAGTGAGCTGGAGCTGCTGCCCGATGGGACGCGCGTCATGGAAGGACAGCACGTGGAACAACAACTTGATCGGGTGCGAGACGCCCGTCCAGACCTGGTGGTGTGCGGCATGGGACTGGCCAACCCGTTGGAGGCGGAAGGAATTGCCACCAAGTGGTCGATCGAATTGGTGTTCAGCCCCATCCATGGCATCGATCAGGCCGGAGAACTGGCTGAACTGTTCTCCAGACCATTGCACCGCCATCAACTGCTGGCCGCGGGGCGCCAATGCTGACGGCGCCTCTCTTGCGAGCCCAGCCACCCCAGCATCCTTTGTTTTCCCCCGATCCCCGTCCCGTTTCTCTCTGATTCGCCGTTATGGACCTCACGCTCTGGACGTATGAAGGCCCACCCCATGTGGGAGCGATGCGCATCGCAGCCTCGATGAAGGGAGTGCATTACGTGCTGCACGCGCCGCAAGGCGACACCTACGCGGATCTGCTGTTCACCATGATCGAGCGCCGCGGACAACGGCCTCCGGTCACCTACACCACCTTTCAGGCCCGCGATCTCGGCGGTGACACAGCCGAGCTGGTGAAACGTCACGTGCGGGAAGCCGTGGAGCGGTTTGAACCCGATGCACTGCTCGTGGGGGAAAGCTGTACAGCGGAATTGATCCAAGACCAGCCCGGTGCACTGGCCTGCGGCATGGGGCTGAATCTGCCGGTTGTGACCCTGGAACTGCCTGCCTACAGCAAGAAAGAGAACTGGGGAGCTGCCGAAACGCTCTATCAGCTGGTGCGAGGACTGCTAAAGCAACAGCCCGCCAACCCGGGCGCCCACAACCCGACAGCCTGGAAGGAGGAACAACGCCGACCGCGGGTAAACCTGCTGGGCCCATCCCTACTGGGCTTCCGCTGCCGCGACGACGTGCTTGAAGTGCGCAAACTGCTGGATCGCCATGGCATTGAGGTGGCCGTGGTGATGCCTCTAGATGCGTCGGTGGCTGATGTGATGCGACTGCCGGACGCTGATGTGAATGTGTGCCTCTATCCGGAAATCGCCGAATCCAGCTGCAGCTGGCTGGAGCGAACCTTCGGCCAACCCTTCACCCGCACGGTGCCGATCGGGGTTGGCGCCACCACCGACTTCCTCGCGGAGCTGCGCGCACTGCTCGGCATGGAGCCCCCGGCCAGCGACGAGGGAGCCCAACAGTCGCGCCTGCCCTGGTATTCCGAATCGGTGGATTCCACTTACCTCACTGGCAAACGGGTGTTCATCTTCGGCGACGGCACCCATGTGCTTGCGGCCGCACGGATCGCCAGGCGTGAACTTGGCTTTGAGGTGGTTGGGCTCGGCACCTACAGCCGGGAAATGGCCCGCCCCGTGCGGGCCAAAGCCAAGGAGCTGGGTTTGGAAGCACTGATCAGTGACGACTACCTGGCAGTGGAGGCGGCCATGGCGGAGGCGGCCCCAGAACTCGTGCTGGGCACCCAGATGGAACGCCACAGCGCCAAGCGACTGGGGATCCCCTGCGCCGTGATCAGCACGCCCATGCATGTGCAGGATGTGCCCGCCCGGTATAGCCCTCAGATGGGATGGGAAGGCGCGAATGTGATCTTCGACACCTGGGTGCATCCGCTGATGATGGGCCTGGAGGAACACCTGATTGGCATGTTCCGCCACGATTTTGAATTCGTGGATGGTCACCAGAGCCATCTCGGCCATCTCGGTGGGCTGCAGTCGGGGCAACCCGAACCCAACGCGGCTCCGGCTATGACCGCTGTCGCTGGCGATGTGTCAGGGGAGACAACGCTCACCTGGACCGCAGATGGCGAAGCGGAATTGAAGAAAATCCCCTTCTTTGTGCGCGGAAAAGTTCGCCGCAACACGGAGACCTATGCCCGCGAGCAGGGAAGAGGTCAAATCGACAGCGAAACGCTCTACGACGCCAAAGCCCACTTCAGCGCTTGAGCACCAGAGAGCCCTCAGCCTCTCAAGACGACCCGCCTAACAGAACAGAAAACGCATAAATACCTAGGAATAAATTCACAGAAAAACCACGTATTTGAGTCCAAATGATGTGCTGAAACACACACACTTCAACCTGTTGTGTCAGATCATCATTGAGCGAACCAGACCCTCCTTCGCTGCACTTCAATACCTTTAGGTGGCTCACCACAATGACAACAACTCTCACGCGTCCAGCTGACGGTGAAGGCAGTGTTCAGGTTCACCAGGATCCGTCGGTGAATCTCGAAGAAGGAACTCTGGTGATCGCCGTCTACGGCAAAGGGGGGATCGGCAAATCGACCACCTCCTCCAACCTCTCGGCTGCTTTTTCCAAACTGGGGAAACGGGTGCTGCAGATCGGCTGCGACCCGAAGCACGACAGCACCTTCACGCTGACGCACCGCATGGTGCCCACGGTGATCGACATCCTCGAGGAGGTGGACTTCCACAGCGAAGAGCTGCGCCCCGATGACTTCATGTTCACGGGCTACAACGGCGTGAAGTGTGTTGAGAGTGGCGGCCCTCCAGCAGGTACGGGTTGCGGTGGCTACGTCACCGGCCAGACCGTCAAGCTGCTCAAGGAGCACCATCTGCTGGAAGACACCGATGTGGTGATCTTCGATGTGTTGGGCGATGTGGTGTGCGGAGGCTTCGCAGCACCGCTGCAACACGCCAACTACTGCCTGATCGTCACAGCCAACGATTTCGATTCAATTTTTGCCATGAATCGCATCGTGGCAGCCATCCAAGCGAAAGCGAAAAACTACAAAGTGCGCCTTGGCGGCGTTGTGGCCAATCGATCCGCAGACACCGATCAGATCGATAAATTCAATGGTCGAACGGGCCTCAAAACCATGGCCCACTTCCGTGATGTAGATGCCATCCGCCGCTCACGCCTGAAAAAGTGCACCATCTTCGAGATGGACGACAACGATGAGGGCGTGAAGGCCGTTCAGAACGAGTATCTGAGCCTGGCCCGCAACATGCTGGAGAACGTCGAACCCTTGGATGCCGAACCTCTCAAAGACCGGGAGATCTTTGACCTCCTCGGCTTTGATTGATGCAGCACTGCCTCCCCATCAGGGAGGCAGCAACATCGGGCCCTACCTTCAGCCTCCTAAACCCACCAGCTTCATCGACAGATCCCAAACCCTTTCCGCTGTCTGCGGATCTGTTGCCTTGTCAGACAGCTCCTGGCTGAACTGCTGGCCATCCTTCTTCTGACGATTACCCCAGCTCCAGTGCACTCCTGAAACGGCGAAATCAGGATCAGAGACCACCTGAGCAACCCGCTCACCGGCCAAGGCCTGGGTGACATAACCACCAGTGATGTTCTTCTGGAACCAGGGGAAAATCGTTTGAAACGCCTTGGGCGTGTTACGGAACAACGGCGTATCCGCCACACAGCCGGGATACAGAGAGCTGAACACGATGCCGGTCTCACCGTGAAGCCGACGATGCAGCTCCTGAGTGGTGATCATGTTGCAAAGCTTGCTGTCTTTGTAAGCCTTACCCGGCTTAAAGGCCTTGTTGTTGGCCATCGTGATGGGCTCTTGAAAACCCGCTTCAAAACCTGAGAGATCACCGAGATCCGCGGGTGCGGGGATCGGAATCTTTCCGCCAAGCTCCTTGGAATTGGCCGTCACGGTGCCAAGAATGACCACTCGCTTGGAGGGATGGGTCGACGCCTGCAATGCAGGCATCAAAAGATGAATCAACAGGAAATGACCCAGATGGTTGGTCGCCATCGAGATCTCATAACCCTGGGGTGACCGCTCAGCCTGCTTGAGGCGGGGTTTATAGACCGCTGCATTGCAGACGAGTGCATCGATCGGCTGGTCGAGGGAGGCAACGGCGCGGCGCACGCAGTCAAGATCGCCAAGATCCATCTGGATGTGCTTCAACCGCTCCTTGGGAATATCGAGTGCATCTGCAGCACCGGCAGCCCGTTGGGGAGAACGATTGCCGGTGATCACCGTCCAACCCTGACTCGCCAGGGCCTTCACAGTGTTCAGGCCTACGCCGGAGGTGGTTCCAGTCACCAGAACAGTGCCAGGGGTACCGGTCATCTCAGCAGTACAGAAGGCGACAGTCTGCCGCGCAAGCCCTCGTCAGTCGTCGTGTGGTCACGAATCTCAGCGCCAGATCACCCGCAGCCGGTTCGGAGCAATCCATTGATCCTGCTCATCCATCAGACGACGATCGCCGCCAAGGGTGAAGAGTCGATCAAACCGCTGCTGAAGCTGGTTCAACTTGCTCGACTCCACCTCGACAACAGCCGCTAGTTCCCCATGACGGTCAAGGCGTTCCTGATAAGCGAACGAGAGTTTGACGAGACTGACTCCACCAAGAGCCACCAATCCCAACTTGACTGCCAGTGCCAAGGCACTGCAGAGCTTTTCACGACGCTCGACCTGAAGCTGCAGCTCAGCAGCCAAGGTTGCTGCATCAACCTGAGACGCCGCTGTCGATGGCGGCTGAGCCGACCTCTCTTGGACAGGACTCTGACGACTGCGACGCCTTACAGCGCTGCCCGCAGGCCTCATCGTCGTCGACTCAGCGCGACCGAAACGGCGTCGGGCAACAACATCAGCCGAGGGAGTGGCCAAAGTGATGAATCGAATGCCCGCTTGTAACGCAGCGGGCGAGCGATGCCAAGGGGGCAAGACGCCCCCTGAAACGATCAGGCGCGGTAGAGGCTGACGCAAAGACGCACAGCCAGAATGCCCGCATGGGCAGCAACCACGAGGGCGATGAAGATCTCGGACTGGGTGAGGGCGCTGGCCATGGGAATCCCTGGAAACGGTCTCATTCTTCCTGCCTGACACGGCAAGACGCCATCATTCGCAAAGGCCTGTCACACCCCCATGAACGCCGGACCCCTCGATCACGTCATCAACATCGATGCCCGCGCGATCCAGGAGCTCGACCTCAGCCCTCTCCAAGCCTGGATGGAGCAGCCTTTACCTGAGCGTCTGAAGGCAGGCGCCGTGGTGGAACTCCGTTACGCGTGGCCCAGGGATGCCGATGATCCCCGCGAATTAAGTGAATGCCCTGAACCACGGCTCTGGGCGCTGCGAGCCGATGCGCAGCATCCCTGGCTGCCGTTGCTGCTGGAGCGTTCCGGAGGAAACCTCGCGCAACATGTGGCCATGCTTGTGCCCCACGATTTCAGCCCGAGCGAGGGGATCCGTTTTGATCCACAAGCCCTTGAGCTTTGGGTGACCCAGCGGCTGATGTTGCTGGACCACCTCAACCGCGGGCAGCAGCAATCGCAACGGGGCAACCTCAATCAGATGGCCGCCACCCTTGGTTACGAACTCGACCCGGGCTTCTGGGCCCTGCTTGATCAACACCCCTAGTCCGCCTGCCGATGGAGGGAGCAACCATCAACCTCTGGATGGTGATCGGGTTCCTGATCGCGGCCTATGCCTTGGTGGCCAACGACTCCCTCCAGACCCTGGGCACCTACATCACATCCAACGACGGAACGACGCCGAAGTGGATCCAGATGGCGTTTATCAGCGCCATCACCACTGCGGTGCTGCTAGTGGGTTGGCGTGTCCATGGTGGCGACCCCTCCTGGGGACGACTCGCCCTGTTCCCCATGCCAGCCCCATTCACCTGGGTCTATGTCATTCCACCGCTTGTCGTCCTGGCCCTGACAGCCTGGGGCGCCCCTGTCAGCACCTCCTTTTTGGTGTTGTCGAGCTTCGTTCCCAGTCAAAGCACCAGGCTGATCCAGAGCTCTATCTGCGGCTATGGGCTGGCCCTCGTGATCGCACTGATCAGCTGGGGCTTCGGGCTCTGGGTGCTTGAACGCTGGGTGTTGCGCAGCCCCCGGCGTGGCGCTCCGATCAACACCATCTGGCTTGCCCTGCAGTGGGGCTCCACAGCAGTTCTGTGGAGCCTGTGGATGGTTCAGGACATGGGCAACATTTTTGTCTATCTCCCGAGAACGCTGAACGGGCCAGCGATGGCCAGCACCACGCTGATCCTCTGCCTGGGGCTCTGCATCCTGATCGCTCTGGGGGGCGGGCCGATCCAGACCGTGATCCGATCCAAGACCGACACCACTGATCTGCGCTCTGCAACGGTGATTGATTGCGTATTCGGGCTGTGTCTGCTCGCCCAGGGGTTGCTCAGCAGTTTTCCCCTCAGCACCACCTGGGTGTTTCTGGGTGTCTTGGCCGGGAGGGAATTGGCCCTGCTCAGCAGAAAGCAGCCGTGGGAAGCGTTGAACAACGCCCGCAGTGGAACCGTTGTGCTCCTAGGCATGGGGAGCGACCTCGGGAAAGCAACTGTCGCCTTGGTGGTGAGTCTGGTCGTTGCCCTGGGCTTGCAGCCCCTGATCGCATGGACGGTTCACTGATCAACAATCAGCTGAGATGCAAGGCGAGCTGAAGAGCACGCCTGCCACTGTCGAGAGCAAGGATCAGCGCCAAGGCCCGCAGCAAAGCCGCCAGGGTGCCGGGCTTCGCACGATCCAACCGGGAGGCACTCCACTGGGCAGCCAGGGCTGCCGTGAACCCCAGCAACAAGCCCATGGAGGGATCACCACGCTGTTCCACCAGAAACTGCAAGGAGGCCGCCGAGGCCGAGCAGGCCACCGCCAGGGTGCTGAAGCGGATGGCCAGACGAATGGGCACCGCCAGCGTGCGCACCATCAGAGGCACCATCACCAAACCGCCACCCAACCCGAGCATTCCGCCAGCCAGGCCGGCCACACCACCGATCAGCATCAGACCGGCCCACGGCAGCGACTGTGACGCTTGCAGTTCAGCGTCGTCCGTTTCGGCCCGGATCGTCACAGTCAGCACCAGATACATCAGGCACTGGAGCAACAACAAATGCCAGCCCTCCGCGAAGCGACCTAATTGGCTGAACAGCAATGCCGATAGAAAGGCCGCCAGGCCGATCGCCAGGCCTTGCTGGGCTGGGATGGCGCGCTGACGCAGGTGGGTGACCGTGCCACCGAGGGCAGTGGGAACGATCGCAAATGTGCTGGTGGCCAGGGCCTGGTGAGGCGGCAGCCCCATCCACAGCAGCAAAGGCGCGAAAATCAGACCGCCGCCAATGCCCAACAGGCCTGCGAGGGCTCCGGCGAGGAGACCGAGGGGCACCGCCACCAGCAGATCACCCAGCTCCATGCCCATCACGCCAACCAATGCATCCTGCCCGCCCGCCCCAGCGCGCAGCGGCCTGCTGTTGCCGCAGCTGGAGCTCCAAGGCCCTGAACAGATGGCGCTCGATGCCTGGCTCCTGGAGCAATGCGTGCAAGGAGCCCTGACGTCGCCGGTGCTTCGCTTCTACACCTGGCCTGGGGCCTGGCTGTCCCTGGGGCATCATCAGCAAGAGCTGCCTGGTCGCTGGACGAGGCTGGAGCAGAGAGGCGCTTTGCAGCGCGTCCGACGCCCCAGTGGTGGTGGGGGCGTGCTTCATGCCGGCGGCCTGACCTACGCACTGATCTGGCCCCATGCACCACGAAGCCGGCGGCAGGCCTATCAAGCCACCAGTCAGTGGCTCGTCGAAGGATTCGCGAAGCTGGGGGTGACACTCCAGGCAGGAGAAGCCGAGGCGACGGCGGGGTCAGCGCACTGCTTTGCCAGCTCCACCAGTGCTGATCTGATGGATGGGAACAGAAGCAAACGCATTGGGAGCGCTCAGTTCTGGCGCCGCGGGCACCTGCTCCAGCATGGTGAAATCGTGCTGCAACCTCCTGCCGCACTCTGGCGAGACCTCTTCCAGAGCGACCCGCCATCACCGCTAGAGGGCCTAACCCGCGAGCCCATCGTGGCCGCACTGAAAGACGCATTGCCGCTGCTCTGGCCTGGGCTGAGCTGGATGCCCCATCAGCTCGAGACGTCCCAATGGGATGAGATCAGGAAGCAAGTGAGCCTTTATCGCGTCTTTGGAGATGGCTCTTCCTCGAGCAACCCTGAGGCCTGCATCGACGCAACGGCCTGCACCAGGGGTAAGCCGAACGGATAGCCGTTCTGACGACGGGCCGCCTCCAGCATTGGAGGCGGCAAGCGCAGATTGAGGGCCTTGAGAACCGCCTCACCCACATCGCCCCTCTCCAGGGTGCCAGCGGGCAATCCGGCGCGGTTGATCACCAGCAAGCGACCTTGAGCACTGGCTTCCAGGGCAGGCACGGCTTTCCACAACGGTTCGGTTTCCGCAATCGAGGGAAGAGTGTCCAGCGGCTGCAGATGATCCGCCAGGATCTGCCGATCCCATTGCTGAACTGGCAGATCACGCAACGGCGCATCGTCAATGGTGCCCAACCATCGACCGCCACGGGTGACCAACACCCAGTCCGCCGGCCGAGCATCGCCGTCGATCCCCTCCTGTTGGCCGCCCAAGCGCAATTCACTCAAACGGCGCAGAGGCTGATCCGCCTCCAGCACCCGGAAACGCCGGGCCGTGGCCGCCTGCACCGTGAGCTTGCGCAAAACGTTCTGCAGCATCAGCACCTGGGTTTGATTGCGGGATGCACCCAGGCCGAACCAACCGAGCATCACCAACCACAACGCCCCGATGCCGCCTCCCTTGGCCAAGAACAGCCACACCCCCATGAAAATCGCAAACAGCGAGAGGAAACGACCGGTGGCCGTTGCCACCTGAATGCCTTTGCGTTGGCTGCCGGTGAAGTGCCACACCAGAGCCTTGAGGATCAACCCCCCATCAAGGGGCAGGCCAGGAAGCAGGTTGAACAACGCCAAAACGACATTGACCACCGCCAGTTCTGACACCAGGCGTCCCAGGATCGGGCTGATGTGATCCGCGGAGTGAACGCCCAACAGCAGAGCAGCCCCAAGAACGAAACTGACCAATGGGCCGGCCGCAGCCACCCGAAAGGCCCCCATGGCTGTCGGGCATTCGCGTTCCACCCGGGCCACGCCTCCCAGGAGGAACAACGTGATGCTGCGCACCTGCACGCCTTCTCGAAGCGCCACCAGGGAATGACCGAGCTCATGGAGCAGCACGGACACGAACAGAAGCAACGCGGTGAGCAGGCTGAACAGCCAGGAACTCCAAACCCCCAGCGCCTGCACCTCGGGTAAGGATGACCAGTTGGGCTGGGCCACCACGGTGATCAGGGAAACGATCAGGAACCAACTGGGGTGCACCCGCAAGGGAATTCCCCGGATGCGCATCAGCTGCCAGCCTTCACCCACAGGACTCCTCCGCGAGGCCACAGCAGGGCCTTCTTCCTCCTAATCCTAGAAACTGCATTTCAACGGGCTGCAGGAGCCATCCATGAACGATTCAGCTGTGGCCGTCAAGATCTGCGGCCTGACCACCGTCGAACAAGCCTGCGCCATTGCAGCGATGGGGGCGAAAGCGATCGGCGTGATCGGTGTCGCCGCCACCCCCCGTTTCATCCCTGAGCAGCAGCGCAGGGACCTGTTTGCCCATCTGCATCACCACCATCCCAGTGTGGAGCGGGTGTGGGTGGTGGCAGATGCCGACGATGCCCAGTTGAACGAAGCGCTGAGGGGAGAGGGGATCCCCACAGTGGTGCAGCTTCATGGCAACGAAACACCGGAGCGATGTTCAACCCTGCGCCAGCGCCACCCGCAAACCCGCTGGTGGAAGGCCCTGCGCTTACGTCAACCCCAAGACCTCGAATGCCTGCAGCGCTACGAAGCCTGCGTGGATGCTCTGCTGCTGGATGCCTGGAGTGCCGAACAGCTTGGCGGTACGGGGCATCGACTGGAGCTGAGCTGGCTTCAGCAACTGGAACGCCAGCTGCCTTCAGCCATGCCCTGGTGGCTCGCAGGAGGGATCAGTGCTGAATGGATTCCTGACTTACTCAGCCAGGTGCGTCCCGACGGCCTCGATGCCTCCAGCCGGCTGGAGACCGCACCAGGCGTCAAAGACCTCACCAAAGTGCGTGACTTAATCGAGGCCACTGCTACAGCAGATCTAGCTTGAGCCAAGACCCCAGCACCATGGTGCGTTTTCTTCCGTCCTCCCGCAGCGGCCAACCAACCAGTCCGATGAAGACGCGATCGGCAGGTGCGCTGATCGGTTGGGCACTCACGGGGAGCCTGCTGTTGAGCACCACCAGCGCGGTGCGAGGTCAGGGCATGCTCCCCGGCTGCCGACTGGAGAATGGCAGTCTTCAATGCGTTCCGGGCTTAACCGCCACCCCCCAGCAACAAATTCAGGTGCTGGATGGCGAAATCACTCGCGACCAGCAAGCGGAGGGGCGGATCGTTCAGGCCATCGCGGGCCTGAAACACTTTGCGGTGGTCGGTGAGGCACGTCAAAGAGCGCTTCTCAAAGCAGAGCTTGAGTTCAACGACAGCACAATCGAGACGCTGACGATCCACTGGTATCGACGCTCCGCGAAAGGCCACTGGCAACTGATCGATTCCGCTGGCGAACGGACTTACGTGATCAATGCCGACGACGCTGGCAGCTCAGTCATGGCCGTGCTCACAGTGACCACGGATCAAGGCAAGGTGCTGAAGACCAACAGCAATGCTGTGGGCCCCATCGAGGGGCCCTAACGGACAGCAGGCCTCAGGTGCTCAGCAGGGCTTCTTGCTGACGCACCAGCTCAAAGAACTCCTGCTTAAGGCTGGGGTCGTGTCGGAAATCACCACGCACCACGGAATTCACCATGCTGGTTTGCGGTTCGCGCACACCTCTCCACTTCATGCAGTAGTGCTGAGCCTTCACGATGATGCCAAGTCCTTTGGGCTCACAAAGGCGCTCGATCTCATCAGCCAAAATCATCACCGCTTCCTCCTGGATATGAGGACGGGAAAACACCCAATCGGCAACGCGGGTGAACTTGGAGAGACCGATCACCCTGCTACCAGGCTTGATGCCAATCCAGCAGTTGCCCATGATCGGCACCAGGTGGTGTGAACAAGCTGAGCGAACGGTGATCGGACCAACGGTGTAGATCTCGTCGAGCTCTTTGACGTTGGGGAAGCTGGCCACCTTGGGCTGCTGGTGGTAACGCCCCTTGAACACTTCGTGCAGGTACATCCGAGCCACGCGCTCGGCCGTTTCCTCCGTGTTGTGATCGTTCTCGATATCGATCACCAGGCTGCGCAGAAGATCACGCACACGGTCGCCTACTTCGGCCTCGAGGGCCTGCATTTCTCCAGGAAGGATGAAGTCGGCAATGTTGTCATTCGCCAGGAACGAGACACCGGCTGCCTTCAGACGGGCACTGATCTGGGCCGAGACGGTCTGGACGACGCCGTCCGTAGCTTGCACGTTGCCGCCACTGAGGCCGTTACTGGTGGCTGGGAGCGTTGAAGTCATTGAAGGCGTAATTAAAAGGCGCCCACAGCGGGCATCAGGGTGAGGTCCTCAATCACCTGGGTGGCCGGTTGCTCGGCAAGGTGAAGAAGTGCTGCAGAAGCTTGCTCGAGTGGCAGCATGGCACGCCGGTCGAAGGAACTGTCGACCGTGGGGGAATCCCAGAGGGACGAATCCACTGCACCAAGGGTGAGGGTGCAGGCACGAATCCCGTTGGCCCGCTCCTCCTCCGCCAAGCAGCGCGTAAAACTGGCAAGAGCAGCTTTGGTGGTGCAGTAAGCACCCCAGCTTGGAAAGGCGTTGCGAGCAGCATGGCTGCTCACGTTGATCACGAGTCCGCCAGCACCACGCATGGACGGAACCACAGCGGAGCAAAGCTGGAACACGCTCGTGAGGTTGAGCTGAAGCAACCACTGCCACCGTTCGAGCGGCATGGCCAGCAAATCACCCGTGTAGGCCGCACCTGCGTTGTTGATCAGCACCGAAGGGTGTTGACCATGGCTAAGGAGTTGCTCCACAGCAGGTGCAATGGCCGCTGGATCGGCAAGATCACAGGCTTGGAATCTCACCCGACGGCCAAGACTGGCAATCTCGGAGGAGAGAGCTTGAAGTGCGGCTTCGCTACGAGACAGCAAGAGCAGATCCCAGCCAGCTTGAGCAAAAGCCAAAGCAGCAGCCCGACCAATGCCTCGTGACGCCCCGGTAATCAGAACAGACGGCAAAGAGCCTCAGCAGACTTATTGACCTTAAACAGCCAGATCGTTTTCTGTTGAGCCAACGGTCAACACGCGACCCATGGCACGGAACTTGCTGTAGCGCTGATCGCGCAGCTCCTGTTCAGACAGACGGTCGAGGTCATTCAGATGGCGCTCAATGGCCTCTCGCAGCACCTCGCCTGCCTGAAGTGGAGCCCAGTTGTTGCCACCAGCAGGCTCCGGCAGCACTTCATCCACGACGCCCAGGCTGCGCAGATCCGGACCAGTGATCCGCAGAGCTGCGGCGGCTTCCGGAGCCTTTGCAGCATCACGCCAGAGAATCGAGGCACAGGCTTCCGGGCTGGCCACGGTGTAGACGCTGTGCTCGAACATCAGCAGACGATCCGCTACACCAATCCCGAGGGCACCACCGGAACCACCTTCGCCAATCACCGTGGCGATGATGGGCACCCTCAACCGGAACATTTCGCGCAGGTTTACAGCAATCGCCTCACCCTGACCCTGCTCCTCGGCCAGCAGCCCCGCATAGGCACCAGGGGTGTCGATGAACGACAGAATTGGCAGGCGGAAGCGATCGGCGTGATCCATCAGCCGCAAGGCTTTGCGATAGCCGCCAGGGGTGGCCATGCCGAAGTTGCGGGCGACATTTTCTTTCGTGTCGCGCCCTTTCTGATGCCCCAAGAGCAGCACGGAACGGTCACCGATCCGACCGACGCCTCCCACCAGCGCCTGATCATCGCTGCCGCGGCGATCGCCATGGAGCTCAACCCAGTCATCACAGAACATCTGGATGTAATCCAGGGTGCTGGGGCGATGGGGATGCCGCGCCACCTGAATTTTCTGCGCCGGTGTGAGATTGGAGAAAATCTCCTCTCGGCGGCGGGCGGCCAGGGTTTCCAGCTGCAGAAGCTGCTGGCTCACATCCACTTCAGAGCTGCGGGCCAGCTCGCGGATCTGCTCGATCTGCTGCTCCAGTTCAACCAGAGGCTTCTCGAATTCGAGCAGATGACGACGGGCCATAGCAGCGTTAGGGGAGAAAAAGTCAGGCGACGGCAGCCTGAGGCTGGGGGTTGAGATTGAGGGTGGAGAACCCGTGTCTCACAGAGGCTTCACCGATGAAATCCATTTTTTCAAGGGTGATGTTGTTGCGCCCCCAACTGAAGTTGGTGTGGCACTCCTCGAAGTCAAGCAGCATTGCCTCTGCGAAACAGGCAAACATCTGGCGCTGAGGCTTCTCCATCTCAGCAATTTCCATCATCGACCAGCCGATATCACTGCCGAACTCGACAATGCCGCCCTTGAGCACATGCACCCCTGCACTGGCGACCTTGGCATCCAGGTTCTTCGGGTAGCCCCCATCAATCATCAAACAGGGCTTACGGAGCGATGCGGCATCGATTTCAAGCGTGCGCGGCATGCTGGCCACCCACACCACCACATCAGCCTCGGGCAAAGCCTCATCCAGACTCAGGATGCGACCACCGCCAAGCTCCTGCTGAAGATCGAGCAAAGGCTGTTGCTGGCGTGCCACCAAAAGCAACTCACCAACACCAGTGCGCTGCGAAAGCCATCGGCACACAGCGCTGCCGATATCACCGGTGGCACCAACCACGGCCACCTTGGCTGAGGACAGATCAATGCCCAGCAAGGGCGCGTTGTTCTCCACCTGACGACTGATCACCCAGGCGGTGTGGGTGTTGCCGGTGGTGAACCGCTCCCACTCCAAGGTTGTGCTGCGCACATGCTGGTGCTGCAGCAGGTTGAAATTCTCGAAAATGATGGAGGTGAAGCCCCCCAGAGCCGTGATGTTGATGCCCTTCTTCTGAGCCAGCTCCATCGCATTGAGCACCTTGCGCCGCGCCGTTTTGAAGCGGCTCAACATCTCCGGCACGAAGCAGGAATCAATGTAGGCACCGGTGATCGTCTTGCCAGTGGCGCTGGTCACCTCGACGTGCTCAACAAGCTGGGGAGGCGCACTGCACCAAACATCCAGATCACCTTCGGCGATGTGATCGAACCCGAGCTCAGAGGCCTTGCGCCTTGCGGCCTCAAAGCTGGTGGAGTGTCCGATCAGACCAAACATGTACCGCCGACGATCAACAGGTTGAGGATCCCTGGCCGCAACCGCTGAGGCCTGGTGCCGCCATGCTCTCACGAAAGCATGTAGCGGAAGCTACGTGACGCCACCCCAGTTGGTCGAACAACCAGGGTGGTCGTACCGATCAGACCGCCAGAGCAGCGGCCGCCATACGGGCGATATCACGGGAACTGAAACCGATTTCGTTCAGTGCTTCCTGGTATGCGATCAGGAAATCCTCGATCAGATCTTCTTTTTCCATGTGCAGCACAGCCGCATCCTTGGCCACCTCTTCGAGCATGGAGCGGATCAAGGGGAGGTTGACCTTGTTGGCCTCCATGAGCTCGTCCTTACTGGCTTCGAAATTGGCTTTGAGCCACTCCTGGCCGTAGTTGAGGTGGGTGTATTCGTCCTTGACCACACCTTCGGTGATCTTGCGGGCGAAGGGGTCGGCTACAGGGATATAGATGTGATACGCGGAAATGGCGAAGGCCTCGATCAAGAGGGCCTGAATCAGGAGACAGGTCACCACCTTGCCTTCCTTCATGGCCTTCTGGAAGTTGCCGTGGAGAGGGGCAAAGAAGGTGCGGGCGAAATCCATATCAGCGGTGACGCCGAGGTTGTTGCCGCACGCGGTGAAGCCTTTCATGTGCTTCATCTCCATGCGGGCCAGCCCCTTGAGCTCGTCAGCCTGATCAGGGATCAGGGTTCCCAGAGAGATGTAGTTGTCGTGAGCTTCCTGTTCACCCTCAATCACAATCGCGTTGATGCGGCTGTATGCGTCCTTGTAAGCCGCGCTGCTGAAGTCAGGCAGTTGCGAAGCAGATCCGTCCTGATCACTGATGGCAGCGACCTCAGGCGAGTTGAGGGTCGGCATGGATCGATCGTTCCCATAAACAGGCAATGCGAACGACTGTAACCAGCACAACCTCATTTGGACCATTTAGGTCCTTTCAAATCACGAGCTGAGCACAGAGTCGACCGGTGGCCAGTCGCTGGCCAGAAGGCTGCGAAACAAGCGCTGCCAGTGATCCACGACCCGGTGCTCAAGCTGCTGCCCCAGCTCGGCATTGGCAGCTCGGCTATCACCCACAACCCCACTGACACTGAGATCGGAGGTCAACCAGGCGCAGGGAGCAGCCCCCTCCAAGCTCCAACCTTCCGGAGGGGTGGCAGCCACTGAAGGATTGCCATGCTCACCATCCACCGGCCGCTGCGGACCCACCAGAGATGGCTCCAAAGCCAGCATGAGACTGGTTTCAGCCAGGCCCGCATGCAGGCCGTTCGCCAGCTCTGGCGACGGCAACAGCTCTCTGAGCCCGCTGACCCCACTCCAGAGGAAGCAGGGCAGTACGGCCATGCCAGGGGCCTGGGCGCGCAGCTCTCTCGCCGCAGCCTGCAACAGGCCGATCTGGCCGCCATGGGCGTTGAACAACACCAGGCGGCGGACGCCCAGAGCGGCCAACTGAAGACCCACCGTCTCCACCAATCGGATCAGCAGGTCTGCAGGTAAGGAAAGCGTGCCCGGGAAGCCAGCATGTTCGGGTGAAAACCCCAAGGCCTGAACAGGCAAACGCCAGATCGGCAGGTCGGATGGCAACTGCGCCAACACCCGATCCAACATGCGATCAGCGAATAAGGCATCGGTGGCTAGGGGTAAGTGGGGTCCGTGCTGCTCAATGGCACCGAATGGCCAAACCACCGTGGAGCCAGGGCGCTGAAGCCCATCCACCACCTCCGGCCAGGGCAGACGATCGAGGCAGTGCTGAGAACTGATCATCGATGCGCACTTCGTCGGCACCATCCCACCCTGCCTGTCAGACTGCGCTATCGACGACTCACAGGGGTCCATGGCCGGATCAGGCAGCCCGCAGCCAAAACAACCCAAGGCGCCGAAGCCTTCCGCCGATCTCAAACCCCCGCAGGTGATGCAGATCACCCGCAAGGACGAGCAAGAGCGTCTGCGTCGCGAAGCGGACGCAGCACGTGCTGCCGCTGAACAGGCTCTTCAGCGGGCCCGTGAACTGGAGCAAGCCGCGCAACAGGCTGGTGCTCCCGCGGCTGCCAACGCACCAACGGCCCCAAGTCGCCCCGCCACGGCCAAGGCACCTGCTCAAGGGGACGACGACCTGTTCGACACCTCCGATCTGGAGGGTCTCACCATGGCCGACCTCCTCGGTCCTGCCGATCGCAAGCCCCGCTCCAAAGGATCCAGCACGGGCAGCCCAGCAGGTGCCCAGGGCGGTAGCGCGCAGCCAGCCGCCCGCAGCCGCAGTGTCGACGACTTTGATTTCGACGAAGAAGCCTTCCTGGCTGCCCTGGATGAAAACGAACCGGTGGGGACCACGGGTGACGTGGTCCACGGCACCGTCATCGGCCTTGAAAGCGATGGCGTCTATGTCGACATCGGCGGCAAAGCCCCCGGCTTCATGCCCAAAAGCGAATGCGGCCTCGGGGTGATCACCAACCTCAAGGAACGCTTTCCGAAAGGACTTGAGATCGATGTGCTGGTCACCCGTGAGCAGAACGCGGATGGCATGGTCACCATCAGCTGTCGCGCCCTGGCCCTGCGCCAGAGCTGGGACAAGGTGAAGGTGCTGGAGAAAGAAGGCAAGGTGGTGCAGGTCAAGGTGAGCGGCTTCAACCGCGGCGGCGTCACCTGCGATCTGGAAGGGCTGCGGGGCTTCATTCCTCGTTCCCAGTTGCAGGATGGTGAAAACCACGAATCCTTGGTGGGCAAAACCCTTGGGGTGGCATTCCTCGAGGTGAATTCAGAAACCCGCAAGCTCGTGCTGTCGGAGAAGAGAGCCGCCACGGCAGCCCGCTTCTCTGAGCTGGAAGTGGGTCAGCTGGTGGAAGGCCACGTTGTGGCGGTGAAGCCTTATGGCTTCTTCGTCGACCTTGGGGGGATCAGTGGTCTGTTGCATCAGTCGGTGATTACCGGCGGCAGCCTCCGATCCCTGCGCGAAGTGTTTGACCACGGCGACCTAGTGAAGGCACTGATCACTGAGCTCGACCCGGGCCGAGGACGCATTGCCCTCAACACCGCCATGCTCGAAGGTCAGCCCGGCGAACTGTTGGTTGAAAAAGACAAAGTGATGGCGGAAGCCGTCGATCGGGCCAATCGTGCTCGTAACGTCCTCAGACAACAAGAACAATCAGCCGGATGATCGCGGCCGACCCGCCTCGCAACCCAACCCTCGACCGGCAAGCCGACTGGGAGCTCGACTTCTATTCAAGGCCGATCCTTGAGCCTGATGGCAAAAAGCGCTGGGAATTGCTGATCAGCAGCACCCCGGAGTTGGGCGGAGGTGAAGCATTCCGCTACGCCCGTCGCTGCCCTGCGGGGGAGGTGAATTCCACCTGGCTGACGGAAGCACTGCGTGACGCCATGACCGCAGCCGAAGCGGATGGATGGCGAGCACCCCGGCGGCTGCGCTCCTGGCGCAGTGCCATGCGCACGATGGTGCAGCGCGCAGCTGCGGCCCTGGATCTGGAAATGGTTCCGAGTCGCCGCACTTACGCGCTGATCGATTGGATGGCCGAGCGGGACCGCGAGGTGTATCCCAAGGAAGAGGGCTACATGGCAGGCCCCCTCGCCCCACCACCCGTGGCCGTAAGCACCCCCGCCATCCCACTCCCCGAAGCGGTTCGCGGCGATGCGTTGAGCTGGGCGAACCTCCCTCTGGGCAGCCTTGCCGAGGCCAAGGAATGGCCTCTCGGGTTCAACGGCTTGCTGCCGATTCCGGAAGGCCTCGATCCAGCCCAACCCATCCCGGGTCTTCGCCTGTTCAGCAGCACACGCGCTCTCGCTCTGGCGGGCTGGCTCGGCGGCCTCGAGCCCGTGCGTCTGAGGATCGATGGGCGTCAGCTGATCCTTGACGCCGGCCAGGACGACAGCTGGCTGGTGACCGATCTGGACCCAGCGAGTGCCGAAGCAGCCAAGCAAGCCCTCGCCGAGACCCGCACCACAGCCTCCGGCTTGCAATTCATCGCCGTGCAGACCACGCCGGATCATCCCCGTTTCGAAGGGTTCTGGATGCTCCGTGATCAGCCCGAGCCATGACCGAAGCGGGCTTGCCTGGCGACCCGCTCAACACCGATCCGTTTGCCGTCCCCGACAACGCTTTCAACACCGTTGAAGGATGGACATGGATCGGTTGCTACGGGGGCTATTACCTCAGCTGCGACCTGCTGGAGGCCAACGGCTTTGAACATGGGTTTTTCACCCGCCGATGGCAGGGGCGAGAACCCGATGAACTCGCCACCTACCTTTCAGCCGGGATCACGGTGCATCGCCCCAAGCAGGTGCATGGCTCCCTTGTGCTCGAAGCATCGGACGCCGATCGCGCCCCGTGGCCTGAAGCTGATGGCCTGGTGAGCAACCGAGGCAGTCAAAGTTTGTGGGTCTGCGGCGCCGACTGCACACCGGTTCTGATTGCTGACCCAGGAACGGGGCATGCCGCGGCCTGCCATGCCGGCTGGCGCGGCGTGGCCTCTGGCATCTTGATCGAAGCCATGAACCGGTTAGTGGAACGCGGGGCCCGGCATGATGAGCTGGTCATTGCCCTCGGCCCGGCCGTCAGCGGAGAGTGCTACCAGGTGGGAGAAGAGGTGGTGAACGCGATCGCCGCTGCGATCCCAGACACTTCCGCAGCCGCTGGAGACTCCACTGCCGCCCTGCGGGACAGCGGAGTCCTGCTGCCGGATGAGCAGCAGGGACGGCACCGCCTGGACATCCGTGCGGCCGCCAGATTGCAACTCCAGAGTTCAGGCCTGGCCAGCGAACGCATCGCCCACTGCCCGCTCTGCACGGTCAGTGAACCCGAGTTATTCCACTCCTGGCGTCGTGATCAGGTCAAAGCGGTTCAGTGGAGCGGGATCGTGGCGCAAGCGCCAATCTGAGCCAGGCCACTCACAGATGAAGGGCTAGGGCTGACGAATTGTCAACCAAGAGCCAATTTGAAGAAAGCATGTCAGCTTTCACGATGTTCCAATCGATTCTTCGCCTGGGACTGGCCGGCGCAGCGTCTCTTACACCTTTGCTCATGGGTGCAGTTGCCGCCGATGCCCAGCCATCGGTGATGGAAGCAACCATCAGTGTCAGCGACGTGAAGGCGGCCCAAGACGCCTGGTGCAACGCCCTCGTCAGCATCAGCAAAGCCCACTCCGAGGGAGGGCTGGCCAAATCCAAGCCCCTGGCAGGCGAAATCATTGATGCGGCCTACGGCTATCAGTTCGGTCCCGTGGCCTTTAACCCCACCTGGGCCAAGGGTGACGTCACGTTCCGGGACACCCGCAGTGGTGCGTTGTCGTATTTCGTGGGGGGCAATCCTGCCTTTGACGACCCTGGTTTCGCCATTGGCACACCCGGGGCCAAGCGCAGCCCCTGGGTGAAATGTGAGCCTGACATGGCCGTGATTCAGATCTTTGGCAACACCGCCAATGCCATGGGCTGGGTGGTTGTTGAAGCGGCTGACGGCACCACCAGCAAGGTCGACAAAACCTTCGGCTACGTGCGTGATGATTCGGGTGCCTTACGCATCGTGGTGCACCACTCCTCCGTTCCCTTTTCCTGGTATTGATCGCCGGGACGGATGAGGGTCAATTGGGCTGCGGACCCGTTGCGAGGATTTGGAGGGCTAAGGCCTCAGCGGCCCGAATGCCGTCAATTCCAGCGGACAGGATGCCGCCGGCGTATCCCGCCCCCTCACCCGCCGGCACCAGCCCCCGCACATTGAGCGATTCGAGCGCGTCATCCCTGGGAATCCGCACAGGCGATGACGTGCGCGTTTCCACGCCAGTGAGCACTGCATCAGGGTGGTCGTAACCCTTCAACTTGCGGGCAAAGGCCGGCAACGCTTCCCGCAAGGCCTCAACGATGGGCGTGGGCAGCAAATCATCCAGATCGGCGGGATGCACGCCCGGCTGATACGACGCTGCGATGGCACCAAGACGGGTCGATGGCCGGGACGCGAGGAAATCCTCCAGACGCTGCGCCGGTGCGGCATAACAGCTGCCGCCCAGCCTGAAGGCGCGCTCTTCTAACTCCCGTTGCAGGGCAATCCCCGCCAATGGGTCACCGGGGAAGCGCTCAAATGGGGCCAGATCATCGGCGTCCAGGGCCACGACCAAACCGCTGTTGGCGTTGCGCTCGTTGCGGGAATGCTGGCTCATGCCATTGGTGACAACCCGGCCTTCTTCCGACGTTGCCCCCACCACAAATCCACCCGGACACATGCAGAAGCTGTAAACGCAGCGTCCGTTCTCGGCATGGTGCACAAGCTTGTACTCGGCGGCCCCGAGGCGCGGATGACCCGCCGCCTCCCCCCAACGGGCTGCATCAATCAGATGCTGCGGGTGCTCAATCCGCACGCCGACGGAAAACGGTTTGCGCTGCAGCTGCACACCGATCTCCTCCAGCATTTCAAAGCAGTCCCGCGCTGAATGACCGGGAGCCAGCACCAGATGGCGACAGGGAATCTTCGTTCCATCGGCCAACACCAACCCATCGAGTTGATACGGCTTCTCAGCGCTGCCATCGCTGAGCTGAAGGCGTGTCACGCGGCTGTTGAACCGCACTTCACCTCCCAAGGCTTCAATCCGAGCACGGAGGCCGCGAACAACCGTGGCGAGCTTGAACGTGCCGATATGGGGGCGATGCACCGTAAGGATCTCCTCGCTGGCGCCACAAGCCACCAGCTCCTCCAGCACCTTGCGGCCATAGTGCTCAGGATCACTGACCTGGCTGTAGAGCTTGCCGTCAGAGAACGTTCCCGCTCCACCCTCACCAAATTGGGCATTGGATTCTGGGTTGAAAGGGCTGTTGCCCCGCCAGAAACCGAAGGTGTCAGCGGTGCGTTGCTTCACGGCCTGACCCCGTTCCAGCAGCAACGGGCGAAAGCCCATCTGCGCCAGCAAGAGCGCAGCGAAATAACCGCAGGGACCTGCCCCCACCACCACGGGCCGTGTGGTTCCCTCAATCCCAAATCCCTCAGGGGCCTTGGCCACTGGGCGATAGCGGGTGTCGGGGGCAACCCGGAGCCGTTGATCGGCCCGATGCTTGCGCAACACAGCCGATTCGCCCCGCACCTCCACATCAAGGCTGTAAATCAGCTGAATGCGTTCGCGCCGTCGTGCATCAATGCTGCGCTTGATCAGGCGATGGCTCAACAGCCGTTCCGGCGGAATGCGCAATCGGCGCAAAATCGCCTGCTCCAGATCTTCCTGCCCATGATCGAGAGGCAGCCGAACCTCGCTCAAGCGCAACACCTGCGTCCACTGCCCCGGGCTTGCTCAAAAACCTTACTGAGGCGCGATCAGACGGGATGAGGCCACACCGGTCGGGGCCTTGCCTGGTCGTAGCGCAAAATCGCTCGCCACCCCCTCCAAACGGGCTGATTCACCCTTGCGGCGGCGCTCGATCGCCTCGCACAAAGGCAATGGATCCGCCGTGGGGTTCACCCAGGCCAGCGGATCCTGCGTGCCATCACTGGCCAGGGGCACCGGTCCGGCGGTGGTGAGCGCCAACACGCCAGCCGTCTCATAACCAGCAGCAGCGACCAAATCGGGGGCATAACCCCAACGCTGCTGGAAACGCTTGGAAAAACCTGCCCACCCCGGCCCATGGGCCGGGGTCTCCAGAACCAGTTGGGGCCAAGACTGCGCAGGCACGTCAGCGGTTCGCGCTGGGCTGATCAACCAAACCCAGGCTGGCCGCGAGCCCACGCGACCCTGGCGCTGCTGCTCGCTCAGCAGCCCCGCCAGCCGACCCTGCGGCGCTGCCGCCAGCACAATCGCATCAGGTCCGAGCCAGTCCACATCCTTCTGAAGCAGGACCAGGCGCTTGGAATCGGTGCCATCCAGCTCCTGCACCTTCTCCTGGGTATAGGAGAGAACCTTGCCTCCCACCCCCTCGAACTGCGTCACGAATGCAGAAGACCAATCCCCTTCATGGCTCGAAGGATCACTCACTACCATCACCCGCTTGAAGCCGCGATCGAGCGCCCCTTGCGCCAGCGCACGCAGATCATCGTCCCGGGATGGAAGCAACGGCCATAACCGCCCCTGTTCATCAAGACCGGTTAATCCATCCAACGACGATCCCCGCTGATGGGCAAGCAACACCCGTGCATCACCGTCCTGCGCCAGTTGGCTGTAGGTGCGCAGATCAGCGGCATAGGGAGCCACCACCAGAGACGGAAGCAAGGGTTCTCCCTCGCCATTGGTGGGGAAGAGAGCCCGAGGGTCACCATCCCAACCCAGCGACTGAATCATCAAAGGGGCCGGGGTGGCACCACAGGCACGCACGGCCTGTTCCCCAAGCGATAACCCTTGCAGGAACGATTGACGTGCCCCCTCAAGTCCCCTGGGGATGACCAAAGCAACCGGTGCCGTGATCTGTCGGCTGGCAGCCATGGCCTGACATCCGACCACACTGGCCAGCACCAACAGCAGGGGACGCCAACGGAGCGACCTTTCGCGACACCGCTGCACTGCGGAGACGAGAAAGGTCTTGATCAAGAGGGCCATGGGGGTGCAATCCCAGCCACTTCAAGCTAGGGATCGCGCTCCGACTCGTCCTGATTTGTCACAGGCTCTGACCCCGGCAGGAAATAGGCCAGCAGACCAGCTCCCGACAGCATCGCCCCGAGACCTAAGGCCAGTGGGCGATTGGGACCAGCAGCATCAGTCCAGAGGGCAGTACTCATGAACGCCGCGCCCAGGAGCAGACACGGCACCATCACCACACCTGCTGCAACGGTGTTGCGCGCCATCGTCAGGCTGCCCCGCAGCTGAGGCGGGCCAAGCCGGCCTCAGCTAGGGCCGCGCTCAGATCCTGATCAGAACCCAGGGGAGTGACGCGAGCCAGCAGGGTGCCATCCACGGAGCCTTCGGGTCGCAGGTTCACCCGCTGACGACGGGGCAGCGCCTGGCGCAGGTAGGTCACTGCCGCCTGCTCATCAGCATCCGCCACCTCAAGGCAGGCCAATTGCACGGTGTAGTTGCGGTTGCGATCACCGATCTGCAGCAAGGACGACGAGCGCACCTGCAGCACCTCAGCGGCCTCCACCTGAGGAGCCATCGCCATCAAGGCCAGCACCACAAGGGAGAGGGCGGCCACGCAGCGTTGAATCCAGGTCACCAAGACAGATCCCCTGACGCTCAAAGCGAAGCTCCGCAGGAGGGGCAGAAGCGATGCTCATGGCTCGTGACGGCACCGCAGGAGCCACAGCTGCGGGTGGCATCCATGGCCAACTCCGGGTGGGTCGGAAGACCAACCATCTGGGCATTGCTGCAACCGGGGGGAACCATCGGGTAGCAGTTCTCGCCGCGACGCACCCTCACATCGATCACCATCGGGCCTGGAGCAGCCAGCGCGTCTCGCAGCCCAGACACCAGGTTGTCGCGATCATCAATGCGCACACCTCCAACGCCGAAGGACTGAGCCAGGGCGACGAAATCAGGCATGCCTGTCTGCATATTCGACGCGGAGTAGCGCTCGTCGTAGAAGCTCTCCTGCCACTGGCGCACCATTCCCTGCCACTGGTTGTTGACGATCACCACCTTCACCGGCAGCTGGTACTGAGCCAGGGTTCCCAGCTCCTGAATGTTCATCAGGATGCTGGCGTCACCCGCCACGCACACCACCTTGGTGTCGGGACAGGCCGCCTGGGCGCCCATGGCTGCAGGCATACCGAAGCCCATCGTGCCCAGACCAGCACTGCTGATCCACTGGCGGGGTCCATTGCGGAGATATTGCGCCGACCACATCTGATGCTGGCCGACATCGGTGGTGACGATCGCCCCGACACTGAGATCGCGCAAAGCAATCAGCACTTCCTGGGGGTAGATCTCACCCTCCGGCGTTGGCACGGTGAGGGGATACTGCTCCTTCCACGTGGTGATCTTGGCCAACCAGGCTGCAGTGGTGGGGCGAATATCGCGCTGGCGGCTGCGTTCCACCAGCTGCGCCATGCTCTGGGCCAGATCGCCCAGCACCGCCACCTCAGCGCGGCGGGTTTTACCCACTTCCGCTGGATCAATCTCGAAGTGGATCACCCGCGCACGAGGCGCAAAGGTGTCGAGCTTGCCGGTAACGCGATCGTCGAAACGGGCCCCGACCGCAATCAGCAAGTCACACTCCGTGACCGCAAAATTGGCGTAAGCGGTGCCATGCATGCCGAGCATGCCCACCGAGAGGGAATCATTTTCATCAAAGGCACCTTTCCCCATGAGGGTGGTGGTGACCGGCAGCTGATGACGATGGGCCAGCTCCGCCAACGATTGGTGAATGCCCGCGGAGATCGCTCCACCACCCACATACAGAAGGGGGCGCTGCGCGTCTTGGATCAGGTCGAGGGCTGTATCCAGGGACGCGGGGTCGGCCTGGGGAGGGAGACGGAAACCGGCCGGCACCACGGAACCGGGTTCCGCCGGTAGGTAGTCGAACTGCTCCTGGCCCACATCCTTGGGGATGTCAATCAGCACCGGGCCCGGACGACCGGAGGCTGCGATGAAGAAAGCTTGGGCCACCACTGAGGCAATATCAGCGGGATCGCGCACCACCCAGGAGTGCTTCACGATCGGGAGGGTGATGCCAAAGATGTCCGTTTCCTGGAAGGCATCCGTGCCGATAGCAGGACGGGGCACCTGGCCCGTGATCACCACCATCGGCACGGAGTCCATCTGGGCGGTGGCAATGCCGGTGACCAGGTTGGTGGCCCCGGGGCCTGACGTGCCGAAACAGACACCCACCTTGCCCGTGGCACGGGCATAGGCATCAGCCGCATGGGTGCCCGCCTGTTCGTGGCGCACCAGGATGTGACGCACCCAGCCCTGCTCTTCGGCCACGTGAAGGGCGTCATAGATGGGGAGGATGGCCCCGCCGGGGTACCCAAAAATCGTGTCCACGCCGTGGCGGCGCAGAGCATCCATCAGTGCTTCAGCACCGGTGATCCGTTGCTTGCCGTCCGCGAGGGAAGCACCGGAGACCGTTGGCGCAGAAGTCAGGGTCACAGCGTCGTCACACAGGGCCAACCCTCAGATTAAGGGCCCATCCGCCAAGCGGCGGTATCACGCTACGGAGAGGCTGTTGCGACGGTCAGCTCAAAGCAGGCCGAGGGCATGCAGAGGACCGTGGCCGGTAATCAGCTCCAGGAGGAAAGCGGAGAAGCCCAACATCGCCAGGCGACCATTCCAGACCTCTGAGCTGTTGTTCCAGCCCCATTCCCATTTTTCCTGGGGATACAGCTTCACCGTGTTGGGCAACTCGGCAGCCTGATCGAGATTGACCTCCGGGCCCTCCAGGCTCGACGCCACCATGTCGGCTAAGCCCTGGATGAAGGGGCCATAGGTGTCCAGAGCCCGCACCCGGCGAAAATTGACCACACCTGACTCGGTGGCCAGCTCGCGGTATTCGATGTCGATTTCCTCGAGGGTCTCGATGTGCTCGCTCACAAAACTGATCGGCACCACCACCAGATCCCTGGTTTTGGCTTCACCCAGTGCCTCGAGCGCTTCTTCGGTGTAAGGCTTCAGCCACTCCACCGGACCCACCCGACTTTGGTAGGCGAGGGTGTGGGGATTGCTGGAGCCAAGGATGGTTTCCAGCTCCTTCATGATCAACGCGGTGCAGGCCTCGATCTCCTGTTGATAGGGATCACCCGCTTCTTCCACATAGCTCTTGGGAACGCCATGGGCACTGAAGAAGACGTGTGCTTCTTCAGGAACATCCGAGGCGCGAATCTCCTCCGCAATCAGCTCGGCCATCGAGCGCACATAGCCAGGATGGTCGTACCAGCTGCGAATGCAGCGAAGGGGAAGTTGCTGGAAGGAGGAATCCAGCTGACGAAGGCGCTGCAGCTCTCGGAAGCTGGAGCCGCTGGTGCTGATGGAGAAGTGGGGGTACAGGGGCAGGACCACCACCTGCTCAATGCCATCCGCCTTGATGTCGGCAACAGCGGATTCCGTGAAGGGATGCCAGTAACGCATCGCCACATAAGAGGTGGCTTCGATACCGCGCTGGCGCAGCTCGCTTTGCAGCTCACGAGCCTGCTGTTCCGTGATGCGGCGCAGAGGTGAGCCGCCACCAATCGAGCGGTAGGCCTCCTGCGACTTGCTGCTGCGCAGGGTGCTGATCAACCAAGCCAAAGGCTTCTGCAGAGCCGGAATCGGCAGTCGGATGATCTCCGGATCCGCAAACAGGTTGTAGAGGAACGGCCCCACATCCTGAATCCGTTCCGGGCCTCCGAGATTGAGCAGAAGAACGCCGACCCGGGCCATGGAAGAGCCGCTCTTAGAAATTGGGCTTGAGCGTAACCCCCATTGACGCCAAGGTGACGCCATCGTGCTGACTGCAGCCCAATGACTGCGAGCGTGGATCTCAGTGCTGATCTAGCCGCTATCAATGCCTCTCTGAGTGCGGAGGGCATCCGCCTCCGCCTCGAGCAACGCGGGCGTCGACTCAATCTGCGCGGCCCCCTTCCCTGCCGCACCACTCCCGGGAAGAACCGCACCCAACGACTGAGTCTTGGGGTGAGTGCCACAGCGACGGGGCTGGAGGAGGCGCGCCAACTGCTGCAACTGGTGGATCTGCAGCTGCGTCGGGAGCAGTTCGACTGGGCGCAATGGAGCCCTAGCGAACCGGAGAAACCCCCTTCAGAGGGTCCAGCGGCCACCTCCAGCCATGGCAAGACCACCACCGCCAACACCCCGCTGCGCTCTGAACTGGAACGCTTCGAGCAGGCTTTCTTCAATGACCCACAGCGTCGTCGGTCACCCGCCGGAAGTCGCACCACCTGGACGTCCGCCTATCGCCCATATCTGCGACGGCTTGAAGCGATCGGCAGCGAACGCCAACTCACCCTCAGCAGTGAGCTGTTGTCACTCACCCTCGGCAGCTACAGCGACGGCAGTCGCAGCCGCCAGCAGTGCGCCACCACCCTCGCGGCTCTGGCACGGCACCTGAACATTGCCTTACCGGAGAACTGGCGCGCGGAAGCAGGGGGGTATGGCCTGCACCGCGCCCGGTTCCGCCAACTGCCCAGTGACGGGGAGATTCTGGAAGCAGTGCTGAAGATCCCAAACCCCAAATGGAGGCTTGCCTTCGGGCTGATGGCCACCTATGGGCTGCGCAATCACGAAGTGTTCTTTGCCGACCTCAGTGCCCTATCCCCCAGAAGCGATCAAGTGCTGCGCGTCCTCCCCACCACCAAAACCGGAGAGCACCAGGTGTGGCCTTTCCACCCCGAATGGGTGGACCGCTTTCACCTCGGCGAACTCGGACGGGAGCCGGGGTTATTGCCAGACGTCTGCACCGATCTGCGTCACACAACGTTGCAGCAGGTCGGGCGACGGGTTGCGGAGCAGTTCCGCCGTTATGAGCTGCCACTCACCCCTTACGACCTGCGGCACGCCTGGGCTGTGCGCACAATTCACATCGGCCTCCCCGACACGGTGGCCGCGAGAATGATGGGCCACTCCGTTGCGATTCACACCCGCACCTACCACCACTGGATCACCCGTCGCGACCAGCAACAGGCGGTGGATGCGGCCCTCGCCCGCCATCTGGCCTAACTGAATGTCGTCCTTTCTGAGGCCACTGGCCTACCGCTACCGCTGGATCTACGACACGGTCACGGCGGTGTCGTCCCTCAGTGTGGGAGGCGTGGAGCGCTTGCGAGGCCTGGGCGTCGACGCCTTGCGCTCCAGGCTCCAGCCCAGCGCCGCGGTGCTCGATCTCTGCTGCGGCAGCGGCGAAGCGGCAGCACCGTGGCTCGATGCCGGATTCCAGGTCACTGGCCTGGATGTCTCACCACTGGCTCTGGAACTGGCGGAAAAACGCCATCCCGGAATGCAACGGGTGGAAGGGCTGGCAGAGGACCCGCCACTGGAGAACGGCAGCTTTGATGCCATTCAGCTGAGCGTCGCTCTGCACGAGTTTCCGCGGCGGGAACGGGAGCTTGTGTTGCGTCAATGCCTGCGACTGCTTCGTCCAGGTGGCTGGCTGGTGCTGGTGGATTTGCATCCGGCAGGGCCCTGGCTGCGCATTCCTCAGCAGCTGTTCTGCGCCCTGTTTGAAACCAACACCGCCCTCGCCATGCTGGAGGACAACCTGCCCGCCCAGCTTCAGGAGCTTGGCTTCTGTTCCGTGGAGCAGGAGCTGCTGGCAGGGGAGGCCCTGCAGCGCATCACCGCCTCCCGTCCCACCGCATCCGTCACTGCATGAGCAACAACAATCTCGATCAGGCAGCCGCTGAACTGGGGATGGGTGGCAAACTCGCCCCCGAAACCGACGACAGCGGCTACCGCAAACGGATGGAACGCCGCCAGGAAGTGCAGCGTCAGCGGGTGGAGGAACGCAACAAGGAGAAGGGTCTGGTGCTGGTGTTCACCGGCCAGGGCAAGGGCAAGACCACGGCCGGTCTCGGACTGGTGTTGCGCACCCTCGGCCATGGCGAACGGGTGGCGATCGTGCAGTTCATCAAAGGAGGATGGGAGCCTGGCGAGGCCCGAGCCCTGAAGGCCTTCGGGGACCAGGTGGCCTGGCATGCCCTAGGGGAAGGCTTCACCTGGGAAACCCAAGACCGCGAACGCGATCAACAGCTGGTGGCGGAGGCCTGGCAGACCGCCCTGGGCTACCTGCGCGACAGCACTTACAAACTCGTGCTGCTGGATGAGCTGAACGTGGCCTTGAAACTGGGCTACATCGAGGCCGACACCGTGATCCAGGGCTTGCGCGAGCGGCCGGAGCTCTGCCATGTGGCCGTGACCGGTCGGGGGGCCCCCGCCAGCCTTGTAGAGAGCGCCGACCTGGTCACGGAAATGACGCTGATCCACCACCCTTTCCGGGAACAGGGCGTCAAAGCTCAGGCCGGTATTGAGTTCTGAGCGTGACCAAAAGCCTCAGGACTGCTCGAGATCGTTCGTCAAGACTCCGAGTGCTGCGGTGAGGACGGAGAGACCGCTCACCAACAGGGCACGGTGCACGATCGGATCCTTCCAGCAGGACGGATCCTGACTGGCACGGTCGAGCGCCGAAAGGGTCAGCCGGGCAATCACGCCACTGCGCGGTGTGCCGTCGTCTGGCATGGACTGATCCCAGTTGCTCTATCCAAGCGCGTTTTCCAGCAGTGACCAGTGCTGATGCAGCTCAAGGCAGGCGAAAAGGCCCTTGCTACTGTCAAAAAGATCTGGTGGACGAATGGCCTACAAGCGTGCCCTGCTCAAACTCAGCGGCGAGGCGCTGATGGGTGATCAGGGATATGGAATCGATCCCGCCATCGTTCAATCCATCGCCTCCGACGTTGCCAAGGTGATGGCCGGTGGCACTGAGCTCGCCATTGTGGTGGGTGGCGGCAACATCTTCCGGGGATTGAAGGGTTCTGCCGCAGGGATGGACCGAGCCACCGCCGACTACGTCGGCATGCTGGCCACGGTGATGAATGCCATCACCCTTCAGGACGGTCTGGAGCGCGCTGGAGTGGAAACACGGGTGCAAACCGCCATCGAAATGCAGGAAGTGGCAGAGCCTTATATCCGCCGCAAAGCCATCCGCCATCTTGAGAAGGGACGCGTCGTGGTCTTCGGCGCAGGCTGCGGCAATCCCTTTTTCACGACTGACACCACCGCCGCCCTGCGTGCTGCAGAAATCAGCGCCGACGTGGTGTTCAAGGCCACCAAGGTGGACGGGGTCTACGACAAGGATCCCGCAAAGCACGCCGACGCGGTGAAGCATGAGCACCTCACGTTCCAGCAGGTCTTGAGCGGCGAGTTGGCGGTGATGGACAGCACGGCCATCGCCCTCTGCAAAGACAACAACATCCCCATCGTGGTCTTCAATTTGTTCGAACCTGGCAACATCGGCAAAGCCGTGGCTGGTGAGCCCATCGGTTCCCGGATCAGCAACTGAATCTCGTCATGTCGAAGCAAGACCTCGAAGCAAGCATGCAGAAGTCGGTGGAAGCCACCCAACGCATGTTCAACACCATCCGCACCGGACGGGCCAACTCTTCGCTGTTGGATCGCATCTCGGTGGAGTACTACGGCGCCGACACCCCTCTGAAATCCCTGGCGACGCTCACCACCCCCGATTCCCAGACCATTCAGATTCAGCCGTTCGACATGGGCGCCCTCGCCTCGATCGAAAAGGCGATTGCGATGAGCGAACTGGGCTTCACCCCCAACAACGACGGCAAGCTCATCCGCATCAACGTGCCGCCCCTGACCGAGGAACGGCGTAAGGAGTTCTGCAAGCTCGCCTCCAAATACGCCGAAGAAGGCAAGGTGGCTTTGCGCAACATCCGTCGCGACGCGATCGACAAGATCAAGAAGCAGGAAAAAGACGGCGACTTTTCGGAAGATCAGAGCCACGACGAACAGGACAGCGTTCAGAAGACCTTGGACAAGTACATCGGCATTCTTGAGAAGCATCTGGCCGAGAAGGAAGCCGACATCCTCAAGGTCTGATCGCGGAACACAGGGTGAGCAGCTCCGACGTGGTGGTGATCGGCGCCGGCGCTGCTGGCGCTGCAGCTGCCTTTCATCTCAGTCATGCCGGCCATCGGGTCACGCTGCTTGAGCGTGATTCCCGCGCTGATGGCGGTTCCCAGGACAGCGGCGTCTGTCGAATCAAACCCTGCGGCGGCGGCATGGCCGCTTCCGTGCAGCAATGGTTTCCCTTCTCCCTCTCCCCCGCCGTCGACGAGGTGATCGAGCGGGTGGAATTCAGCTGGTGCCTCACCGATCCGGTGGTCGCCGAACTCCCGGGCTCCGCTCCCTTTTGGATCGTGCGCCGAGAACGTCTCGATGCACTGCTCATCGACAAAGCGATCGAGAACGGCGCCGAACTGCGGAGTGGTTTTGAGGTCACTGACCTGCAACGCGACCCCCAGGGCCAATGGCAGGTGTGCGCGGCTGACGGACGCACCCAGGCGGCCCGTGCCGTGGTGATTGCCGATGGTTCTGGATCCCCTTGGCCAGCCCGGTTCGGGTTGGGCCCAAGCAGTCTGCATCTAGCCAGCACCACATCGGTGCGTCTGGAGGGTCGCGGCAACTTGAAGCAGGGATCAGCGCGATTCGAATTCGGACTGGTGCACCACGGATTCGCCTGGGCCTTCCCCATGGGCGATGGCGTCAACGTGGGTGTGGGCACCTTCATCGGCCGCCATGGCGCCGACAGCGACACAATCCTGCGCCAGCTGCTGCCTGACCTCGGCTTTGCTGCTGATGCTGGTCTGCGCCAGAAGGCAGCATTGCGGGTGTGGAATGGCCATCAGCCCTTGCACGGAGAGGGAATCCTTGCCGTCGGCGATTCCGCTTCGCTGTGTGATCCGTTCCTGGCCGAGGGCTTGCGCCCCGCCTTGATGAGCGGGTGCGAAGCCGCCTCCTGCCTCGATCAATGGCTGCGTGGTGAGGCCAAGGATCTGAGCCAATACTCCAAGCGGATGCGCGAACGCTGGGGCGACTCAATGGCCTGGGGACGGCGCATCGCCCAGGTCTTCTATCGCTTCCCCAAAGTGGGCTATCAGCTGGGGATCAAACGACCAACGGCACCCCAACGGATCGCCCAGATCCTTTCCGGCGATATGGGCTACGGCGACATCGCCCAGCGGGTGATCAAACGTCTCCTGCTGAAGCGGGGCTAAAGCTCCAGCTGCAGTTGCTGATCGCCCCCCTTCTGCTCACTGCGGGAGCGGCGACGGGTCGTCACAGGGGAGAGACCGGCCCGTCGGGATCCATGGCGCTGCTGAATGCCATCGGCGATGCGATCAAACCCCGCAGCTCGGCGAATCTCCCAGATCCGATCCTTCGCTTCCCGCGCCGCGGCCGTTGGATCCACAACCGGAGCGGGGTAATCAACACCAAGACGGCAACCCAACTGTTCCGCACGCCGGGCATCCAGCTTCCAGGGTTCATGCAGATACACATTGGGAAGCGAGGCCAGCTCAGGGCACCACTCACGAATGAAGCGGCCGTTGGGGTCATGGTCCTGCCCCTGCTTGACAGGGTTGTAAATGCGGATCGTGTTGATCGCCGTGCTGCCCGACTGCATCTGGCACTGACTCCAATGGATACCCGGCTCGTAATCAACAAACTGACGCGCAAGGTGTAAACCGCTTTCCCTCCAAGGCAGCCAGAGGTGATAACTGGCGAAGGACATCAACATCGCCCGCATCCGGAAGTTGATCCAGCCATGGGCCAGGAGGGCACGCATGCAGGCATCCACAAATGGAACGCCAGTGCGGCCCTCCTTCCAGGCCTGAAACCGCTCCGAATCCATCGGCCGAATCCCCCGCATGAAGGGATGGAAGTCGTGAAATTCAATCGCTGGCTCACTTTCCAGCTTCTGAATGAAATGACAGTGCCAATGCAAACGCGAGCCAAAACTGCTGACACCACGACCAGTGAGGGTGCGACTGGCCTGCACCACCTCCCGCATCGACAGGCAGCCCCAGGTCAGGTAAGGAGACAGACGGGAACAGCCCCGAAAGGCCACCACTGGGCTGGAGATGCTGCGCGCATAGCGCTGCACCCTGGACGTCAGGAAATCACTCAGCTCCTGCAGCCCTGACTCCCGCCCACCCCGCTGGCGCAGAGGGCAAGGATCCGGAGACAACTGCAACGCCTCAGCGGTGGGTATCTCCCCGAGAGCCAGATCAGAGAGCGGCAGCAGCTTGGGGGGCTCGGGTGCCAACGGTTCGGCCATGCGCTCCTCCCAGCGCCGGGCCCAACCCTCGCGTCGTTTCAACCCCCGGGTCACACCAAACTGGGGAATCTGGATCCAGGGAATTCCTCGATCCCGCGTCCACGCGAGCACCGCACGGTCCCGGTCGTAAGTGAAGCCGTTGCCGGTTTCCTCATGGCTCCAAATGGCGGCGATACCGAGAGACCGTCTCGCCCGCTCCAGCACAGTGACAGCCTCACCGCAACGCACCACCAGGGGTTGTCCCAGCGCCGCCAGCTCGCGGCGAAGATGCTCCAACGATTCCCGACAGAACTCCCACTGGCGGGCAGAGGCATCCGGTTGCCGCCAATACTCAGGTTCAACGATGTAAAGAGGCAGCACTGGCCCATGGGCACAGGCCTCGAGCAGGGGGCGGTTGTCGACGGTGCGTAGATCACGCTTGAACCACACCAACTGGGGCTGAGCCTGCAGATCCGCCATACCCCAAGTCAGGTGCTGTCGTGCATCTTCAGGTCACGCAGGCGTTCATCCACCGACGCCAGCAGTTCGATCGCGAACATGGGCGATTCCTGAACGGCAAACAGGAACTTCTCCCGATTCATCTCAATCAGCCGACAAGCCGTTTCCGCTGTTGCTGTGCTCAAACGGCGGTGGTCAGGTGTCACCAGCGCTCCTGCACCAAACACATCACCCGCAGAGATCAGCTCATACCCTTCCTGACCGTTCTCGGTCGTCCAGACCAAACGCACACGACCTTCAAGCAGGCCAAACATCGACGCACCTGCTTCACCAGCAGCAAAGATCACTTCCCCGGCTTCGGCGACATGAACTTCGCGTTTGGCCGCAAGTGCCCGCATGGTGTCGAGTGCGTTCAATCTCTCTGCCCCGCGAGTCTCCGCATTTAAACGAAAAAAGGCTCCCAACGTGCAAGGGAGCCTGTGCATCACCACCAAGCGTGATGCAGTCCATGACCAGGGAAATCAGGCCGTCGTCAGCGTCAACGCGGCACCGAATCCTTTGCGCACATCCTCGGGGGTGAGACGGCCGTCATGGTCGAGATCAAGTGCATCAAACACGGCATCGCTGCCCATCCATTCATCACGGGTGATGCAGCCGTCGCCGTTCATGTCGTTGAGCAGGAAGATCTCCTGCACGGCATGCCGGAAGGCTGCGCCGCCCTCCAGTTCTGCCAGGCGGTGGGCCAACTGGGCCTCCAGGGTTTCGATCGCCTTGCTGAAGCCCTTGATGCCTTCGCCGAGCTTGTCGGTGGCCATGCGGTCATCAGCCATCAGAGCATCGAAACGGGAGCGATCCACATGGATCTGAGCCTCGCTGCTGCTGGGATTGGCACCATCCAATTTGCGGGTCAGGGGTGCATCCATGCCGCGCAACTGATCCAGCAGCTTGGGTGAGATGGTGAGCAGATCACAGCCGGCCAGCTCAACAATTTCATCGGTGTTGCGGAAGCTGGCTCCCATCACCTCGGTCTTGTAGCCGTAGGTCTTGAAGTAGTTGAAGATGCGGGTGACCGAGAGCACGCCGGGGTCTTCTGGACCGGGGTACATGTCCCGACCGGTTTCGGCCTTGTACCAATCCAGGATGCGACCGACAAAGGGGGAGATCAGGGTGACCCCTGCTTCAGCGCAGGCCACGGCCTGACCGAAGCCGAACAGCAGGGTGAGGTTGCAGTGAATGCCCTCTTTCTCCAGCACCTCAGCCGCCTTGATGCCTTCCCAGGTGGAGGCGATCTTGATCAGCACACGATCGTTGCTGATGCCAGCATCGTTGTAGAGACGAATCAGTTTGCGGCCCTTGGCGATGGTGGCCTCGGTGTCAAAGCTGAGACGCGCATCCACCTCCGTGGACACGCGGCCGGGCACGATCTTGAGGATTTCTTTGCCGAAGATCACACTGATCTCGTCGAGCGCTTCATGCACCACGTCTTCGACGGGGGCGTTCTCGCCGATCAGCTTGCGCGACGAACGCAGCGCCTCATCGATCAGATTCTGATAAGCGGGAATCTGTGCAGCCGCCAGGATCAGAGAGGGATTGGTGGTGGCGTCCCGAGGGGTGAACCGACGGATGGCCTCAAGGTCACCGGTGTCGGCCACGACCACGGTCATGGCGGACAGCTGTTCAAGAAGAGAAGCCATGGATGCACAGGAAGGCTCTAGGCCCGTAACGTAGCCAGCCCTCACGAACTGGCATCCCCCCGCTAACCAGCTGGTTTCACCGCCGGCTCCAATGCGGGTTCAAGGGCTGTATGGGCACCGGTGGGGGGGATCTTTTCGATCACCAACAAGCCATCGATGATCTGTTTGGCCACCGGCACCGCCACGGTGGATCCGTAGGCGTTCTCCCCCTGGGGCTCATCCACCACCACGAGCACCACATAACGCGGATCTTCGATCGGCAATGTGGCCACGAAGCTGCAGATCTTGGCGCCCGGCACGTAGATGCCGTTTTGTGCTTTCTGGGCCGTACCGGTCTTGCCACCGATCCGATAGCCAGGGGTGAAAGCCCCTTTGCCGCTGCCCTTCTGCACCACCGACTCCATCCAGGCCAACACCGTGCGGGTGACATCAGGGCGCATCAATGGCAACCCCTTGGCGCGATCAACCCGCGCCAACCCATCACCGGAGCGCAGACCACGGGTGATGTGAGGACTGATCAGACGCCCTCCGTTGGCAAGCAAGGCATGCAACTGAGCCAACTTGAGAGGGGTCAAATTGAAGCCCTGGCCGAAGGACGCGGTCGCTGGCTCAATCGGTTGGGTGGTGAACTGTTCCTTCGTCTTGAGCTGCCCACCAATGGCACCGGGAAGATCGGTATCCGGTCGCGCTTCAATCCCGAGCTTCGCGAGCCAATCCCAATAGAGCGACGACCGGAGATTGCGCATCGCCTGAACCATGCCGACATTGCTCGACACCTGCAGCACGGTGGGGAAGTCGATCACACCGTTGGCTTGACGGTCGTGGTTGTTGATCGGCCAACCACCGATCTGCAGCTGGCCGATGTCATTGACCTTGCCATTCGCCTGAATCACACCCTCCTGGAGAGCGATGGCCAGGTTGATCGGTTTGAAGGTGGACCCAGGTTCATAAAGATCCTGCACAGACCACTCGCGGAAACGAGCCGCAGGGAACTTCCAGTAGCGGTTGGGGTCGTAAGTGGGCGTCGAGGCGAGGGCCAGCAATTCGCCATTGCGCACATCCATCACGATGGCCACTCCCTTCTTGGCCTTCCACTCCTTCACCTGCGCAGCCAGGGCCTTGGCAGCCAGCTCCTGAAGACGGGCATCCAGGGTGAGCTGCAGACGCAGGTCATCGCCGAAAAAGGTGCCGGGGGCCAGGTTGTCGGGCAAAGGGGTTCCATCGGCACCGCGCCGCAGGCTCCGGGCCTGCTCATGCCGCTGAAGATCGCGATCGCGGCTTTGCTCCAGACCGGCCTGAGGGACCCGCTCCAGATTCAGGAAGCCAACCACGTTCGCGAACAGATCCCCCTGGGGATACACGCGGTAGGGATAGGGCTCAAGGTCAACACCACTGATCGCCAAACGGCGAATCTCTGCCGCCGTCTCCGGATCAATGCCTTCGGCAAGGCGGATCCCCGAGGGGCGATCGCCCATACGCTGCACCAGCTCTGCCATCGGAACGGCCAGCAGACCAGAAAGACGGCGGGCGATATCCAGGGGCGGACGCACCAGGGTGGGCTCGTCTCCGGGGAAACGGAAGTTGTTGGGATGGGCCCAGAGGCGAAAGCGCTCTTCATCGAGGGCCACCAACCGTCCTGCCCGATCGACGATGGGGCGCCGCGTCCCGAGCGGATCCGTCTGCTGAGTCTGAAAACTGCGGGCCCGTGCCTCCAGCGTGGATGCCTGGAACACCTGAAGCCAGGCCATCCGCCCCATGAGCCCCACAAGGCCCAGGCAGAGCAGAGCAAACACCCAACGCATCCGTGATGCCGGAACCGTCTCCAGGGCGATCACGCGCTGGCGCGAACGACGTCGCCGGCGACGGCCCTCATCCTGGGAGTCCCCCATGGCTTCAGTACCCCTGCTGGATCGGCTGATCCATCCAGGACTGAATCATGGCCAGATGATCAGCTTCCGAAACAGTGGATTCCACCTGCGGGCGATCGAGATAAACCAGGTTGGACACTTTCGTGGGCACCAGCGTGCCGGGGTGACTGGCTTTCTCCAGCAAGTGACGTTCGAGATTCGCCGTGGATTCAGTGAGGCGATGGGAGAGGTTGCGGGTGTCCTCCAGCTGCCGGAAGGCCACGGTCCAGCGGTGCTGCCAGTGAAGCGTGAGCCCAGAAAGGGCCACCACGGCCAACACAACCCCGCAGAGTGACCCATCGGCAACCCGATGCAGACCAGCCAGAAGAGGTGACTGGCGCGCCACTTTCTGGGCCGACATCGACCCCTGAATCAGCTCAAAAGCGCCAGAGGTCGAGGCGCGCTCGGCCGGGACGATGCGTGGCTGGGGAAGGGCGCTCACGACATAGAAGTCATTGGGGTCAGTGAACCACCCACAAAGGCCTCCCGCAAGCCCGCAAACCCTCTGCTGGGAAGGGATTGACGGATCAAGAGCCCAGCAGGATCAGGTTGATGAACGTGGCGCCGTTCCAACAGGCATGCATCACCACACAGGGCAGCAGTCGGCCACTGCTCAAACGCAGCATGGCCAGACCGATCCCCAGCACCAGCAGGGGCGGTAGCTCCCCAATGCTCAGGTGGGCGACGGCGAACACCAAACCACTGAGAACAACCCCCCAGCCACGGCCGAGCCATCGCGCCAGCACAGGCAACATCACCCCCCGGAAGACCAGCTCCTCAAACAGCGGTGCCAGCACCACGGCGGTGAGGGCCAGCAGCAGAAGCGCGAGAGGGTTGTCGCTGCGCAGCACCATTTCCAGCAGAGGGTTGCTGCCGCCTTGATCGCCGAGCAGCTTGCCCATCAACCACCCGGTGAACACCACCGGCGGCATCACCATCAACCAGCCCCTCGCGCCCTGAAGCAGGGCGGGGAACACCGGCGAGGGGCGCCATTGCAACCAGCCACCTGCAGGGACCTCCTCATCACCCAACCCTTGCAGCTGCAGCTTGAGGATTGCCAGGGGCGGGATCGCCAGGCTGACGTATCCCACCAGCACCACCACCGCTTGGCCGAGGCCACCCGATAGGCCCTGTGAAATCACCATGATCAGCGGACTGACCAACACCGGCAACAGCACCTCACCGAGCAACACAAAGCCCCCGGCCACGAGAATCGCCATATCGGCAGGCGTCAGCAGAGGACCGACCAAGGGAGGCCAACTGGGAATGCGTCCGCGAACCCGCAACCAAAGGTGCCTGAGCAACAGCAGCGCACCAAGGAGCAACGCAGAGATCGGAAGCAGTTCCGCCAGGAGCAATCGACGACTCGCCAGAGCCGCCACCTCAGCTGCGCGAGGATCAATGCACTGCGCAGCCGTGCCACCCAACCCACGACACCCCAGCGTTCGAAGCAGGGGGTCGAACTGTGGAGCCTTCAGCAGGGCGGCATTGGCCTCAGACAGGGACGCATCTGCCTGATGCCGAATCAAGGCCTGCTGCAAATCCTGAAGATCAGAGCTCTGGATTGGCAGGGCAAGGGCCTGCTGACGCTGGACCGCATCGCCGGTCAGAGACGCGAGCAGCAAACGCTGACGGTCATCCAGCCGATCCAGGGGCACTTCCAACAGGGCATCCAGCAGCTGCGCAGACGGATCAGCACCCACCAGCAGGGGCTTGAGCGGCTCCGGCAGAGCCGGCTCGGCCAGCAGTGCTTTCTCCTGTTGCTGTAGAGACAGCGCCGGTGCCACGGAGTCACGGCTGAGGCTGTCTCGAAGGCCAAGCACCCACACGCTCATCGCCAGAACCAGGGAGATCAGGGCCAGCAGTCCTTTGGAAGACAACCGGCGACCAGTCGGCGTGGACGTCAACAGATCCAGAGCGAGATGAACCGATTCTCACCCCCCAATACGATGGCCCCGCCTCGACCTCACAACCGTTGTCTCTCCGTCTCCTCCTGGTGCGCCACGGCCTGAGCAGCTTCAACGTGGAGCGCCGTATCCAGGGGAGGGATGACCTTTCCGTCCTCACCCCGGAAGGCCAGGAGCAGGCTCGCCGCACCGGCTCGGCACTGAAGGATGTGTCAATCACAGCCGCCTACAGCTCACCACTGCGCCGGGCCGCCTCCACGTGTGAGGGCCTGTTGCAGGCCTGGGGTGGAGTGCTGAATCCCGTGATGGACGACGGTCTGCTGGAAATTGATCTGGAACCCTGGAGCGGCATGAGCGCCGATGAGCGCGCGGCCCAGGACCCCGATGGCTTCAAGACCTGGAAGCAATGTCCGGAAGAGCTGGAACTGACCCGGAAGGACGGCAGTCGCTATCGACCGCTGCCAGAGCTGATGGCGCAGGCGAGGGATTTTCTGAGCCGCCTACTGGAGCGCCACAGCATCGACAGCAATGACACGGTGTTGGTGGTCGGCCACAACGCCATCCTCCGCTGCATGATGCTGGTGCTGCTGGGTGAGCCCGAACAAGGCTTCCGCCGGCTGCAAATCGATAACGCTTCCCTGTCGGTGTTCAACCTGAGCCCCAAGAGCGGCGGTGGCCGGCAGGTGCAGATCGAGTGTCTGAACAACACCGCGCATCTTGGGCAGTCCCTGCCCAAGAAAGGTCAGGGTGCACGACTGGTGCTGGTGCGCCACGGGGAAACCAACTGGAATCGCCAGGGCCGCTTCCAGGGTCAGATCGACATCCCCCTCAATGAAAACGGCCATGCCCAGGCGGAAGCCGCCCGAGGATTCCTCGAAGGCGTTTCATTGCAGCGGGCCTACAGCAGCTCCATGTCGCGCCCCCGCCAGACCGCGGAAGGCATCCTGCGCTCCCACCCTGGTGTGCCCATGACGGTGACGCGGGGCCTGGTGGAGATCGGCCATGGCCTCTGGGAAGGGAAGCTTGAGGAGGAAATCAAAGCCGAATGGGGTGACCTGCTGGAGGAGTGGAAGCGCACGCCTGAAACGGTTCAGATGCCGGAAGGGGAGACCATCCAGGACGTGTGGCAGCGGTCGGTCAACACCTGGACCACGATTGCGAACAGCCTCGATCCCTCGGAAACAGCCCTGGTGGTGGCCCATGACGCTGTCAACAAAACGATCCTCTGTCACTTGTTGGGTCTCACCCCCGCTGACATCTGGGCGGTGAAGCAGGGCAACGGTGGCGTGACAGTGGTCGACATGCCGACCGTTCCGGGCCAGCCTGCGGTAGTGACCTGTCTCAACCTCACCTCCCATCTGGGTGGGGTGCTGGATCACACCGCTGCTGGAGCCCTCTGAGCTGATGTCCCTGACCGTTCTGCTCGATCCCGTCAGGGTCCTGGTTGGCAGCGGTCAGGACGTCATCCACAACGGAGCTGCTCTACTGATCGACGGCGAGCTGGTTGCCCTCGGGGAGGAGGCTCGCTCTCAGGGGGCAACGCAGGCGGTGCCCGTGCAGAGCGCGGCCGATCAACTGCTGGCTCCTTGTTTGGTCGATCCCCACTCCGTGCTGGAGGAACCGTTCTGCGAACACCATGAAAATGTGGTCAGCCTGCGCCATGCCGCAGCAAGGGCTGGCTACGGCCAGGTGGCCTTATTGCCACGTGCCAAAGCCTGGCGCGACAGGGTCGAACGCTTGCATGGCTTCAGCAGCAGCCCCGACAACGACGTGCGCATCCACCTCTGGGGTGCGTTGACCCTGGATGGTGCCGGCGACCAGCTGAGCTGCCATGGCGATCTGCTGGAGCAAGGGGCCGTCGGCTTCTGCGACGGCGATGCCATGCCTGCAGCAGGCCTGCTGCAACGCAGCCTGTTGCTCAACGAGATGGGGACTGCACCCGTGCTGGTGGCCCCGCGGGATCCCCAGATCCAAGGCGGCGGCATGGTGCGCGAAGGGGTCGAGACCCTGCGGGCCGGATGGCCGATGGATCCCGTCGCCAGCGAGACCCTGCCGCTGGGGCAACTGCTCGAACTCCAGCGTTTGTTCCCCAAGCCACGGTTGGTGGCGATGAATCTGTCCACAGCCGAAGGGGTGGCCCTTCTGCATGAGGCGACTGTCCGTCCCCAGGCCAGCGTGCACTGGTGGCACCTGGTGACGGACCGCAACCAGCTCAGCCCCACGGCCCAGGGATGGTGCGTGAGGCCTTCTCTTGGAGGCCCGAACGATCGCATTGCTCTAATCGAAGCGCTGGAAAACGATGTGATCACGGCCGTAAGCGTGCACGCCGTCCCCCTCGACCGCGAAGACTGCCTTCTCCCTCCAGGGCAGCGACGAACTGGACTGGTGGGGCACCAACTGGTGCTGCCCACGCTCTGGCAACGGCTCATTCAGGAACGGGGCTGGTCGATCCCCCAACTCTGGGACGCCCTCAGCTTCGGCCCCTCGCGACTGCTCCAGCAGCCGGAAGAACAGCTGCAAATCGGTAGCAACCGCTGGGTGCTGTTCGATCCCCATCACCAATGGACCGCATCACTCGATCACCCCAACGCAGCACGCGGTGCCAACCACCCGCTGCTGGACCAGGTGCTGCATGGAGCTGTGGTGGCTTGTGGCCTCAGGAGCCCAGTGCGCCCGACCGCTTAAAAGGCCAGAACCTCCACGTGGCCCGACCGAGGATCTCGTCCTCAGGCAAGAACGGTCCACCAGGCCAGTAGCGACCATCCCAGCTGTTGGCCCGGTTATCGCCAAGAACCAGCACATGGCCTTTGGGGACGGTCACATTGAGGGTGCCGCAACGACTCATCCCCTGGTCATCCAAGCTGCAGTAATTGGTGACATAGGGCTCTTTCAATGGCTCACCGTTGAGGGTCACTTCGCCCCGAGGGTTCACCACAACCTGGTCGCCAGGGAGTGCAACCACCCGCTTGATGTAGGCATCGCAGGCGTTATGCCTGAGGCCAGGAATCAGACCGATCAAAGGGATATTGGCCAATGTGCACTGCAGACCCGACGGTTGATTCGGGCTGCGCAACGCTGGGTCAAAAGCATGGGGAGCGTTGAAGACAACGATCTCGCCCCGTTTAGGTTTGCGCGTGAGGTAACTGAGCTTCTCCACCAACAGCCGATCATTGATCTGCAATCCGGGCAGCATGGAACCGGAAGGAATGAAGCGGGCCTCAGCGACGTAGTGCCGCAAGCCGAAATAGAGCGCAATGGTGAACAGAACGGGAGCCCAGAAATCCCAAAAGGGATGCGCCTTTGGAGACTTGGAAACCTCGTGTTCTACAGGTTGGCCCTGAGGGTGTTGATCCAATGACCGTTGTCCGTTGGATTGCCCGTCCTTCTGCTCGTCGGCCAACTCGGCTCAGAAAATAATGTTGTGAGCAGGATAGGCGTGACTCGCGACCGCTTCTAGCCTGGAAGTCAGCGAAATATTCCATGGTCCGCCCCCGCTGGCAAGGATTGCAGACCACTGCGGCGGGCCGCTTCTGGCATCGCTGGGACCAGGCAGTGGCCCTGGTGGCAGCGGCCAATCTCGCCTGGGTGTTGTTCGACGTCACCTATGTGCCGCTGCGCAGCTTCTGGCTGCAACGCACCCTGTATCCGCTGCCCTCCGTCAGCTTGGGGATCCCCCTGCCCTGGCTGCCTGACATCACACCGATCTACGACCCTGTGAAGGGGATCGAAGCCCACCGAGACACCGCGGCATACATCGCCCACTTCCGCGAACTGGAGCAAATCGCGGCTGAGCAGGGCATCGACAGCAATGCGGCGCGGCAGCGCCGGCTGGAGATGGTGGTGCACAACAGTCAGTTGATCGATGAAAACCCCTTCGTGAGCTCCGGCAATGCGGGCACACTAGAAAAACTGAAGAACCGCCTGAGAGCCAGAGCCGGCAGGGATTCACCCAAACAAGCCGCCGCTTATCTCCTGAGCGACTCCTACCTCAACAGCACGAACTGGGAGCAGGAACGGGCGTTCTGGAACCGTCGAATCCTGCCTTTGGCAGCCACCAATTACTGGCGCGGCATCAATGAGAGCGGATTACCGATCGACCATTCCTGGCGCATCGACGTCCCGTTCCAGATCCTGTTTCTGCTCGATATTCTGCTGCGCACTTTTCGCCTGAAACGGCGCTACCCAAGGATTCGGTGGCGCGATGCCCTGTTGCGGCGCTGGATCGACCTCCCCCTCCTGCTGCCGTTCTGGCGCGTGTTGCGGGTGGTTCCCGTCACTGAACGCCTCTCCAACGCGCAACTGATCCAACTCGAGCCTCTGCGCACGGCAGTGAGTCGCGCCGTTGTTGCCGTCTTGGCCCTGGAGCTGTTCGAGGTGCTGACGGTGCGCCTGCTTGATGCGATGCAACAGCTGGTGCGTTCGCCGGAGTTACCGCAACGGATCCGCAAATTACGCAGCCACCAGAGCCTCGACGACAACGGCGAGCGGGAACTGGCGGAACTGCTGCGCCTGTGGCTTCCCTTGCTGCTGACCCAGGTGGGGCCAGGCATGCGACCTCAGCTTGTCGCGCTGTTCGGCCATGCCCTGCAACGCAGTGTCAATGATGTGGTGGTCCCAGCACCGCTGAGGGATCTGGCACCGTTTCAACGGGCGGAAACAGAATTCAGTCGCCAGCTGGCTGGAGGCATGGTGGATGCCTTGCTGGGACTCTCCCGAACCGCAGGAGACCGCTTGGGACAACGGGACATCACGATGGAAGACCTCTCGATCGATGTTCTCGACCGCTTCTGGGATGAGCTGGCGCACACCCTCGAACAGGGACCAGTCCTGGAACGGAGCCAGGAGCTGGTGTCAGCCTTCCTCGAGGAACTGAAACGCTCGGGTGTTCGTCAGCTGCGTCAGCAGGGCGGTGTGAACGAATTAATTACCGAACTGGACGGCCTGAGCTTCAGCCCTGAAATGCCTCAGTCCACTGATCCAGCTTGAAGCCCACCAAGAACTTGCCCTCTGGCAAAGCCAGAAATGGACGTTTGATCAACTTGCCATCGGCAGCGAGTGCATCCAGAGCCTCCTCGTCGCTCATGGCTTTGACGACAGCAGAGCCGAGAGCGCGATAGCTGAGACCGCTGGTATTGAACAGAGGAGCACGAGTGCCGAGATGATCGGCGGCCTCGGCAAGGAGGGCGCGGGAAGGGGGAGTTTCAGTGATGTCAATCACGGTGACATCTATTCCCTGCTGCTCGAGCCATGCCAAAGCCTTTCGGCAGGTTGAGCAGCGGGAATAACTCCAGACGCGGAGCGGTTCAGCCAAGAATCACTTGCCGAAGAGGTTCTTCACAGCACCCAGCAGGCTGTTGGAGCCCTTGCCGACGCCGTCGGAGGGGCGGGTGCGCACGGTCACATCACCGTTGACGCTGGTGCGGCAGCTGAGGCGGTAGTTGGCGGGGCGATCTGCGAGATACACCTCTTCCACATCGCTGCGGGGGGAAAGATTCTGAGCGCCTTCGACGACTTCCACCACACAGGTGCCGCACTGACCGACGCCACCACAGTTGTTGAGGTTGTTGAGGCCCTTGTAGGGGTTGATACCTGCAGAGAGAGCAGCCTTGCGAAGATTCGCTCCCTCGATGCAACCGACCTGCTGGCCTTCCTGCTCAAAACGGATGGTGGGCACGGGTCGTTCACATGCTGGGCGCGCACCAACTTACAAGCAAGTGGGCCCCTTCTGACACATCTGCAACGAATCCATCCGGAACATCGTCGCGCCTGATTCAAGTCCTGGCTGCTGCCATGCAGTCCCTCAGCAAAGGCTGCACGGCATCAACATCACGCCACCCCCCAATCGAGGTCACCCGACCCTCGAGGTTTTTGTAAACCCGAAAGAATTCCGCCACATCCTCGAGTTGGTTCGGGGCGATCTGCCGAATGCTCTCGATGCCTCTCTGACGCGGATCCGCCACCGGCACGCAAAGGATCTTGCCGTCGTAATGACCAGTGTCGTGCATGTCGAGCACACCGATCGGTCGGGCCACAATCAAACAACCCGCAAAGGTGGGCTCCTCCATGATCACCATGGCGTCGAGCGGCGAGCCATCTTCCGCCAGGGTGTTGGGGATGAAGCCGTAGTCGAAGGGGTAGCGGACCGAGGAATGAAGCACTCGGTCCAGGGCCATGACCCCTGCAGACTCGAGATATTCGTATTTATTCCGGCTGCCCGCTGGAATCTCAACCACCAGGTTGACGAGACCCGGTGACGGCGAGGGCAGAAGGGAGTGAAGATCCATCGCGATCCTGCGCAATGGGGGCTTGAACTAATCCTGACGGACGATCGACAATCACAGCAGCCACAGGAAAACCAAGCGTGGCAAGAGCAATTGAAAAGCCGATCAGCAGCAACGAGGGGCCTGAGAGATCAAGGGTGTCACCCCCAGGAGGCTCAGACGGGGAGGGCTCGGGTTGAGAACCGTTGGCAGGCTCGGGGTCCATGCAGGGGAGAAAAAGGACAACCCACTCAGGCGTTCACAAGGAAGAGGCGGGAGTGAGCGACGCAGACCGGAAAGCGACCTGCGCTGAAATCATCATGACACCGTTTTCGGCATCAGGCGGCAGGTCGATCCTGACGCTCACGCCGCGCCGCCAGATCAGATGGATCGGCAGGACTGACCTGAAGGACATCGAGCTGGGATCGAATCATGCGCAATTCCTCGAGAATTGCCGTCAGACACTGTTGGGTCGCCGTCGACGGGGAATTGAGCACCTCAACGGTGACTTCCTTAATCCGCAGCACATCCTTGGCAAAACGAGCCACCTCATTGGGGTGGAACAGAAGCGGATCCTTCTGATCGCTTCTGTACTCAGGGTTGAGCTTGCGGGGATTGAAGGGAGGGTTGAGATTGCGAGGGTCGGTGTTGGTGTAGCGATACACCGAAGCGCGGGAGCGATTCAGGGATTTCTGAACCTCCTCGATACCCACCAGTGATTCGGAGCGGGCCATCACGGCATCAACGTCGGCACCACCTTCAACGCTGAGACCGGGCGAAGAAAGAGTGGGATCAACCGAACGGGGAAACATGCAGGAGGCCTTCTGAGGCTTGATGTCTCGCGGACGTTAGCAGTTGAGACTCATGCTGCAGCCTTACTTGCGGCCCGTGGTGCCAGTTCACTGATCGCCCACGCACGGCGTTCCAGACCGAGGGAATCCGGCTCAGCAGTGATAGCTTCCCGCTTCCTTTGCATCCCCACTCCCATGCGCGTCTCCCGCCTGATGCTGGTGACGCTGCGGGATGTGCCCGCAGACGCGGAGATCGCATCCCATCAGCTGCTGTTGCGCGGGGGCTACATCCGCCGAGTCGGCTCCGGGATTTATGCCTACCTCCCTCTGATGTGGAGAGTGCTGCGCAAGATCAGCGCGATCGTGCAGCAGGAGATGGATGCCACAGGGGCCCTGGAGACTCTGCTTCCCCAGCTTCAACCCGCCGAACTCTGGGAACGCAGCGGTCGCTGGCAGGGCTACACCGCGGGCGAGGGGATCATGTTCCACCTGGAGGATCGCCAGGGGCGCCAGGTCGGACTCGGACCAACCCATGAAGAGGTGGTGACCTCCCTGGCAGGTGAGTTGCTGCGCTCCTACCGCCAGTTACCGGTGACGGTTTACCAGATCCAAAACAAGTTCAGAGATGAGATCCGCCCCCGCTTCGGTCTGATGCGTGGGCGCGAATTCATCATGAAAGACGCCTATTCATTCCACGCCGACGAGCAGGACCTGGGGCGCTGCTACGGCGAGATGGATCTTGCCTACAGGCGCATTTTTGAACGCTGCGGGCTTCAGGCAGTGGCTGTTGAGGCCGACAGTGGCGCCATTGGCGGAGCAGCCTCACAGGAATTCATGGTGACGGCGGAAGCCGGCGAAGACCTCATTCTCACCAGTGAGGACGGTAGTTATGCCGCCAACCTGGAGAAAGCCGTCTCCATCCCCACGCCGGCGACCCCCCTGCCAGCTGGAGACGAGCGGGTCATCGACACGCCCAACCAAGCCAGCATCGACGAACTGTGCAGCGGCCAGGATCTCGACGCCAGCCAGGTGGTGAAAGTGCTGGCGCTGTTGGCACGGATGGAATCTGGGAGCCAACAACCTGTGCTGATCAGCCTTCGCGGTGATCAGGAACTCAACGAGGTGAAGCTGGCCAATGCCGTCTGCGCAACTCTCGACGGTGGCGTCCTCGACATCACTCCCATTAGCGCCGAGCAGGTGAGCAAACAAGGGTTGGAACCCTGGCCCTTTGGCGCCCTCGGCCCCGACCTTCCCGACAGCGTGCTGGAGGGAGCCAAGAGCTGGACCACCCAGTTCCTTCGCTTGGCCGATCCCACCGCCGCGGAGCTTGACCGCTTCGTCTGCGGCGCCAACACCCCCGATCAACACCGTTGGGGAAGCAACTGGAGCAGGCTCGATGGCAGCCCGAAGGCCATCGACCTTCGCAACGCGCAGGCCGGCGACCGCTGCCTGCAATCTCCCGACCAGACCCTGGTGGCCCGTCGTGGCATTGAAGTGGGGCACATCTTCCAGCTGGGACGCAAGTATTCCCAGGCCATGGACGCCACCTTCACCACTGCCGAAGGCGGTCAGGACGCGTTCTGGATGGGTTGCTACGGCATCGGTGTCTCCCGCCTGGCGCAGGCCGCCGTGGAACAACACCACGACAAGGCCGGCATCTGCTGGCCTCTGGCCATCGCCCCCTTCCAGGTGGTGATTGTGGTGGCGAACATGCAGGACGACACCCAGCTCCAGCTGGGCGAGCAGCTTTACAGCACCCTCCAAGCCAGCGGGATCGACGTGCTTCTCGATGACCGCAGCGAACGGGCCGGCGTGAAATTCAAAGATGCCGATCTGATTGGTATCCCCTGGCGACTTGTCGTGGGACGCGATGCGGCCAACGGCCAAGTGGAACTGGTGGAGCGAGCCACCCGCGACACCCAGGTGCTTCCCCACGCCGAGGCGATCACAGCGCTTCGGCAGGTGATGAACACCATCACCAGCCCTACAGTCGACTGAATCCAGAGCAGCGTCCATGTTTTCCGCCCTGCAACGCCTGTCCAGACAACTGATGAGCCTGACCCTGGCGGCCTGCCTGGGTCTCTGCCTGATGCTCACAGCCTGTTCCGGCGCAGGGGCCTCAACCCTCACCGGGGATTACGTGGAAGACACGGTGGCGGTGGTGCACACACTGCAATCCACGATTGCCATGGGGCAGGACGACGAAGGCCGTGCAGAAGCGGAAACCGCTGCGACCGATTTGATCAACGACTACATGTCGCGCTACCGCCCCCGCCCCCAGGTGAATGGCCTCAGCTCCTTCACCACGATGCAAACAGCGCTGAACTCCCTGGCGGGTCATTACAAGACCTACGCCAATCGCCCTCTGCCCGACACCCTCCGTGCACGGGTGGACAAAGAACTGGGCAAGGCGGAGAAGGCCGCGGTACGCGGTAGCTGACCCACAACCGGATTCGCAACGATTCCCCCGAGCCTTTTGACCGAAGGCAGGGGGAACTGCGAAACTCCTTGATTGTGCAGATTGGCGGCTTCGGGCCGCAGTGTCTTTGGCCAACGTTGTCGTCATCGGTGCGCAGTGGGGTGACGAGGGAAAAGGGAAGATCACCGATCTCCTGAGCCGCTCCGCTGATGTCGTTGTCCGGTATCAGGGCGGCGTCAACGCAGGGCACACAATCGTTGTGGACGAGCAGGTGCTGAAACTGCACCTAATTCCATCGGGCATCCTTTATCCCGACACCGTTTGCCTGATTGGTTCAGGCACGGTTGTGGATCCCAAAGTGATGTTGGGTGAGCTCGACATGCTCATCGCCAACGGCATCGATATTTCTGGGCTGAAGCTGTCGTCCACGGCCCACGTGACCATGCCCTACCACCGCCTGCTCGACGAGGCGATGGAGAAGCAGCGGGGCGACCGCAAGATCGGCACCACAGGCCGGGGGATCGGCCCCACCTATGCCGACAAGTCACAGCGCAGCGGCATCCGGGTGATTGACCTACTGGATGAGGCACGCCTTCGCGACCGCCTCGACGGCCCCCTGCAGGAAAAGAATCAGCTGCTCCAGACGATCTACGGCGTCGAACCCCTTGATGCCGAGGACGTGATCAGCGAGTACCTCGCTTACGGCAAGCGGCTCGCTCCCCACGTGGTCGACTGCACCCGGGAGATCCATCAGGCCGCCCGCGACCGCAAAAACATCCTGTTCGAGGGTGCTCAAGGAACCCTGCTCGACCTGGACCACGGCACCTACCCCTACGTCACCTCCTCCAACCCCATTTCCGGTGGAGCCTGCATTGGTGCTGGTGTCGGCCCCACCCTGATCGACCGGGTGATCGGCGTGGCCAAGGCCTACACCACTCGCGTGGGCGAAGGTCCTTTCCCCACCGAACTGGAGGGCAGTCTCAACGACCACCTGTGTGACCGCGGCGGTGAATTTGGCACCACAACGGGCCGCCGGCGCCGCTGTGGCTGGTTCGACGGTGTGATCGGCCGCTACGCCGTCGGCGTGAACGGTCTCGACTGCCTCGCCATCACCAAGCTGGACGTGCTCGACGAACTGGATGAACTCCAGGTGTGCGTGGCCTATGACCTCGACGGTGAGCGCATTGAACACTTCCCGTCCTGCGCCGAGGAATTTGCCCGCTGCCAGCCGATCTTCGTGACCCTGCCCGGCTGGCAGTGCTCCACTGCTGAGTGCCGCACCCTTGAAGACCTGCCCGAAAAGGCCATGGCCTATCTGCGCTTCCTCGCGGATCTGATGGAAGTGCCGATTGCAATCGTGTCGCTCGGTGCCGGCCGCGACCAGACGATTGTGGTGGAGGACCCTATCCATGGCCCCAAACGCGCCTTGCTGAGCGCCTGATCAAGGCCGAGAACTATCAAGGGTGATACTGCGCATACGACGCAGCCTCCCCTGATGAGCACTTCCCGCTTCAACAACAACGCCACCCTCGATGTCGTGGGGATCGGCAACGCCATTGTTGATGTGCTCGTCCAGACCGACGACGGATTCCTCAACACCCATTCCCTTCAGAAGGGTGGGATGGCTCTAATTGACGAGAAACAGGCTGAAACCCTCTACCAAGCCAGTGGCCCAGGCCAGGAGACCTCTGGGGGCTCGGTGGCGAACACCATGGTGGGCATCGCTCAGCTGGGAGGGCGGACCGGATTCATCGGTCGCGTGCGCGATGACCAGCTCGGAACAATCTTCAGCCATGACATCCGGGCCGTGGGCACCCGCTTCGAAACGTCGGCGGCAACCACTGGCGCCACCACAGCCCGCTGCCTGATCTATGTGACTCCAGACGCGGAGCGCACGATGTGCACCTTCCTCGGGGCCTCCACCCAGCTGGAACCCGATGATCTTGATCTGTCGATGGTGAAGCAGACCAAGGTCCTTTATCTCGAGGGCTATCTGTGGGACAGCCCGGCTGCCAAGCGGGCCTTCCTTGCCGGTGCTGAAGCCTGCCGGGCCGCAGGCGGCCAAGTGGCTTTATCCCTCTCCGATGGCTTTTGCGTCGACCGCCACCGCGACAGCTTCCTTGAACTGGTCCACAACCACGTGGACGTGCTGTTCGCCAATGAGGTCGAAATCAAGTCGCTCTACCAAACCGATGACTTCGAAACCGCCCTCGAGCAGGTGCGCGGCCGTTGTTCTGTGATTGCCGTGACCCGCAGCGACCAAGGATCCGTGGTGCTGAGCGGTGATCAGCGCTGGGATGTGGGCATCTACAGCCTTGGCGACCTGGTGGACACCACAGGGGCAGGCGACCTCTATGCCGGTGGCTTCCTGCACGCCTACACCCAGGGAGACTCCCTGGAGCGCTGCGGCCAGCTCGGGGCCCTCTGCGCCGGCCAGATCGTCACCCAGCTGGGCGCCCGCTCCAAGGAGTGCCTCAAGACCCTGGCGAGCACCCACCTCAACTGAGCGCCTACGGCGCCTGGGCAACAGCCTCCGACACCCAGGCGCCGTAGGCCCCCGAAGCCTCGGCCTCCCAGTGGAGAAGTTCGGGGGTGTCGTAGCTGTGGAGCGCCCTCAACCCCTGCTCGAGGCGGGGCCAGCCGGCACGACTGGTTTTGATGAGCAACTGCACTTCCTGCGCAGACTCCAATTGGCCTTGCCAGCGGTAGGTGGAACGCACTGGCAATCGACTCACGCAGGCGGCCAATCCCTGCTCCACCAGCGCCTGCGCCAGAGCATCGGCCTTGCCTTCATCCGCTTCGGTGGTCAGCACCAGAACCAGAGGATCGGCAGTGGTGGCATCCATGGCGATCAGCCCAAGAGGGTGAGCATCTGCTCCACGCTATGCACCACCGGCACGGAGGCAGGTGGGCCAGGGCGGCGCAGGAGCCAAAGGTCGAGGCCCAGCTCAGAGCACACCTGGTGCCAGCAGCGCTCGGTGACGCCACCGGATTGCCGGCAGACAACGGCGTCGATCTGCCAATGGCGGCAAAGCGCTGTTTCCAGACGACCCGGCACGGTTCCCTGGAGCGGCTGCAGCAGAGCCAGGTGCTCGTCAGCCAGGCCAGCAGCCACCGCCTGGCGCAGCGCCAGGGGGGTGGGCAGCACCCGGGCGTGCGGTTGGGCTCCAGCAGCCCGCAAGGGAGGCACGACAGCGGCAAGGTGACGGGCACCCAGGGCTAACAGCACCCTTTTCCCTGCCAAAGCATCACTGGGTATGGCATCCACCCGCTCAATCACCTGCGCAGCAGGAGCTGGTTCCAACGCCCGCTCGAAGCGAACCAAGGGGCAGGAGACCTGATTGACGGCTTGCACCAGCTGAGCGCTCACCTGGGTGGCAAAGGGATGGGTGGCATCGACCAACAGATCGATCCTGGCGTGCTGAATGCGGGCCACGATCGCCCCGACACTGGACAAGGCTCCAGCCCATCGATGGTGGAGAGACAGCGCGTTGTAGGGCCGAAGCGCTGCCTCAGTCACCACACTCACGCTGACCTGAAAACCCCTGGCCAGCAAAGCGCTCGCCAGGGAAGGACCCTCACCTGTTCCGGCGAGCAGCCAGACATGCAACTGGCGATTCCGCGGCTCTTGCATCAGGATGGCGCTCTCTTTCAACGCACCGGACGGCGATGAATCACTGCGTGCTCGAAGTAGAGGTGATGCAGGCACCCACCCTTCGCTACACCCAGGACAACCAGACACCGATCGCCGAAATGGAGGTGCGGTTTGACGGCCTGCGCCCCGATGACCCACCGGGTCAGCTCAAAGTTGTGGGTTGGGGCAACCTGGCGCAGGATCTGCAGAACCGGGTGCAACCAGGCCAGCGCCTGCTGATCGAAGGGCGTCTGCGCATGAACACGGTGCCCCGCCAGGACGGCACCAAGGAGAAACGGGCCGAATTCACCTTGTCCCGACTTCACCCCGTTGGCGCTGCCGCCCCCGCGCAACCCCAGGGTGGCGGTCAAGCGCCGAACGCTGGCATGGCCCCGCAGGGCCAGCGCCAGGCCGCACCCGCACCTGTGCGTCAGAACCCTCCGGCCGCTGCAGCTCCAGCGCCAGCCCCTGAGGCAGCCCAGTGGAACAGTGCCCCTCTGGTGCCGGACACCGACGACATCCCCTTCTGACGACTGCACGGAACGATCAGGTGCGCCGGGCATCGCCCTCCAGGCGTTCTGCAGCGCGCACCAGGAGTTGCCCGAGTTCCCGTTCGAGAGCGGCAAGATCAAGACGCAGCTCGGGCCAACGACCGCTGTCAATCTGCTGAAGCAACCAGGCCCGGTCCTGATCCAGATCGCTGATCAGCGTGGCGAGGTCCGGTTGGTGATCGCGGCCGGGGGAGCTGCTCTCCATCAAGCCAGTGCAGGGTCTTCAGGCATTCTCGCGCGCGCGACGCAGTTGCGCGGCGCGTGCATCAGAGTGGCGTCCATGAAAGATCTGTTCTCACCAGGCAACCTGATTACCGTTGCCGGCGGCGTACTCACCGTGGTGGGAGCCGTTGCCTACGGCACCGGCAACGCCAACCTCAGCCTTCCCACCATTTTCTACGGGATCCCGATTCTCCTGGGGGGTCTGGCCTTGAAATCATCCGAGCTGCCACCGGCCAAACGGGTGGTGCCGGCGAACACCTTCAAGGCGCAGCGGGAAGCCGCAGCCCCCGAGCTGGGCAAGTTGCTGGCCGATGTAACCCGTTGGCGCTACGGCCAGAAAGCCCATCTGGAATCATCCCTGGAAGCTCTCAAGCTCTGGGACGACGACACCCCGCCTCAATTGCTGGAGATTGAAGAACTGAATGGAGCCGACGGCTACGGACTGCGACTGCGCTTTGAGCTTGGTGCAGTGAGCCTTGAGCGCTGGACCGAGAAGCAAGAGCGGCTAGGGCGTTTCTTCGCCAAAGGGCTTCATGCCGATCTCCAGGATCTGGGGGGAGACCGCATCGATCTCCGACTCCTGCAGGCGGCGGCTCCGGCCGCAGGTCAGCATGGAGGGCAGTGAACGCGAGCGATGGCCAGCGACGACACCCTGAGAGTCTCCGTCCTCAGTGAAGCCCTGCCCTACATCCAGCGCTTCGCCGGGCGGCGGATCGTTGTCAAATACGGCGGGGCCGCCATGGTGCACGCCGAGTTGCGTGAAGCGGTCTTTCGCGACCTCGCCCTGCTGACCAGCGTGGGGGTTCAACCGGTGGTGGTCCACGGCGGGGGCCCTGAGATCAACACCTGGCTGAAACGTCTGGAGATTCCTGCCGAGTTTCGCGACGGACTCCGTGTCACCGATCCCGACACCATGGATGTGGTGGAGATGGTGCTGGTCGGCCGGGTCAACAAACAGATCGTCAACGGCTTGAACAAGCTGGGCGCCCGGGCCGTCGGCCTTAGCGGCAGCGACGGATTGCTAGTGGAAGCCCGCCCATGGGGCAATGGCAGCCATGGCCTCGTGGGCGACGTGGCCCGGGTCAACCCTGACGTGCTCGAACCACTACTGGAAAAGGGCTACGTGCCGGTGATTTCCAGTGTGGCGGCCACCCGTGATGGCACCGCCCACAACATCAATGCCGACACCGTGGCCGGAGAACTGGCGGCAGCGCTGGAGGCGGAGAAATTAATCCTGCTTACCGACACCCCTGGGATCCTGCGGGATCGCGACGATCCCGAGTCTCTGATCCCCCAACTGCGTCTGTCGGAAGCGCGCCAACTGATCGAAGACGGCGTCGTGGCGGGGGGCATGACTCCGAAAACCGAGTGCTGCATTCGGGCCCTGGCCCAGGGTGTGGCCGCGGCCCATATCCTCGACGGCCGTGTGCCCCACGCCCTGCTGCTGGAGGTGTTCACCGATGCAGGCATCGGCACGATGGTGATGGGTCGCGGTTGATCGATGAGCTTGCCCACGGCCCCGGCTGAAGCCGCCCTCGACCGGGGTGATTACGGCCAGTGCCTCGAGCTGCTGGAGCCTCTGGCTGAGGCGCATCCGATCACGGACCCCGAAGGAGCCCGCATCCGCATGTTGATGGTCACCGCCTGGATGGGGCAGGGGCAGGAGTCGAAGGCGCTGAGCACCTGCCGGATGCTCACCCGCTGCCGGGACAGCGATCTCCGCCTGCGGGCCAAGCAGCTGCTGGAGGTGCTGGAAGCGCCAAGCCTGCAGCGGCCGGCCAGCTGGTCGATGCAGCTTCCCACCCTGGAGATGTCAGCCCAGATGGGGGAACGCCCACGGCCGATGCGCCGGCGCCGCAACCAAGGGCCGCCACCACCACCGCCGCCGCCGACAGGACCGACCCAGGCCGCTGCACCGGGGTTTGCAGTTGTTGTGATCGCGGTACTGGTCGGGCTCACCCTGCTGCTGGGCAGCTGCGGCCGGCTGAATGCCGACATCGATCTCGTGGGTCCAGACCGGGTAAAGCTGGGCTGGAGCAGTGACAGTGGCACCGGACGACTGCTGCCCTGGCAAACCACCTTTGCGCAGAAACTGAAGGCGGATGGATCGGCCTGGTCCAAAGGAGCAGGCAGCGTGCCTTCAGGGACCCAGCGGTTTGAGGCACCTGTGTTGCGGGCTGCAGACGCAGAACAACTCCTGGCCACCACGATCACCGCAGCAGGAGCTGCGGCAGGGCTGACACTGCCTGCGCCTGAATTGCAGCTGAAGGAACGCAACTGGTTGGTGGGCGTGCAGCAGCAGCTTGAGTTGGTGGTGAATCTCGAGGAGCTTGGTGACCTTCCACTGCCCGCACTGAGCGTGAGCGTGGCGCCCCTGCCGGGATCAGGCCACTCCAGCAGCAACCCCATGCCCGCCGCGGTCGACCACGGCCGGCTGGTGTGGCCCCTTCAAGCGGGAAGCCGCAATCAACTGACTGTGCGCCGCTGGCACTGGAGCCCCCTCGGGCTGGGCAGCGTGGTGGTGGTGCTGCTGCTGGCCCTGACACTGGTGCTGCAGCAGATCCGTCTCAAGTTGGGCTTCGGCTATCCAGAACTGCCGTCTTAGCTGCCATCGGCCACGCGCGTGGCCGCACACCTCACAACTGCAGAGGGTCAGGGTCCACCGCCAGGGCCACATCGGAGGGAAGGGAATCCCAGAGCGCCGTCCCGGGGGGCAAGGGCAAGGCACTGCCGGCTGGCCCATGCAGCAGCAGTTGCCAGCGACTGCGACCGGCCACCCGGGCCACCGGAGCAGGAGCCGGCCCCAGCAACCACCAATTGGCAGCCGCACAAAGCGGGCGTACCTGTTCCGCCAGCACGCTGGCAGCCGTGGCCGTCGCCGCGGCCGACTCGCCGGAGAGACGCAACAGACAGGCGCGACTGAACGGCACGAGTGCAGCCTCCCGTCGTAAGGACACCTCCTCTTCAAGAAATCGCTCGTAGCGGCCATCCACCAGGTGGCGGATCACTGGGTGATCGGGGGAATAGGTCTGCACCAAGACCTGGCCGGGACGCTCGCCGCGGCCAGCCCGACCCGCCAGCTGCAACAGCAACTGCAAACACTGTTCTCCGGCCCGCAGATCCGGACGGTGCAACAAGCCATCCGCAGCCAACACCGCCGCCAGGGTGACCCGGGGAAGATCCATCCCCTTGGCGAGCATCTGGGTTCCCACCAGCACATCCGCTTCACCGGCCGCAAACTGTTCCAGCAGGCGGCGATGGCCATCGCGACCACCAGTGGTGTCGCGGTCAAACCGCAACAACCGCAATCCCTCGAGTTCGTCCGCCAACCGCTCCAGCACCCGCTGCGTTCCGGCACCAAAAGGCTTGAAGGCTGTGGAACCGCAATGGCTGCAGCGGGATTCCACCTCAGCGCGGTGGTCACACCAGTGGCAACGCAACCATTGCCGCCCCGGCTGTTTGCCGTGAACGGTGAGGGCGACATCGCAATGAGGGCACATCACCACCTCACCGCAACTACGGCAGCTGAGAAAACTGCTGTAACCGCGCCGGGGGACCAGCACCACGGCCTGCTCACCGCTCTCGGGCAGCTGGGCCAGACGGTCCATCAGAGCGCGACTGATCAAGCGCTTGTGGCCATCAGCCAACTCCAGGCGCATGTCGATCACATGCACCGGGGGCAGCTCCTGCTGAGAAATCCGCCGGGTGAGGCGTGCCAGGGCCAGAGGGCCTGCAGGAGAGAGCTGTGTCCAGGTTTCGAGCGAGGGGGTCGCGCTGCCTAGCAGAACCCGACCGCCCATACAGCGCACCCGCTCCAGGGCCAGGTCTCGGGCGTGATAGCAGGGCATCGGTGAGTCCTGCTTGTAGGAGCTGTCGTGCTCCTCATCCAGCACGATCAGCCCGAGAGGCGCCAGGGGCAGGAACACGGCGGAACGGGTTCCCACGACCACCAGGGGGCCACTGCCCTGCTGGGAGGCATCAAGAGCACGGCGCCAAGCGCGCACCCGGTCCCGATCACTGCAACCACTGTGATATTCAACGACCCGCTCGCCGAAGCGCCGCCTGCAACGGTCAACGAGTTGCGGGATCAAACCGATCTCCGGTGTGAGCACAAGGGCATGGCGACCCGCTGCCAACTCCCGAGCCACCAGCTGCAGATAGACCTCCGTTTTCCCGGAACCCGTGATGCCCCAGAGCAGCATTCCGCCCCCATCGGGCTGCGAGGAGAACGCCTCCACCACCTGCTGCTGTTCAGGGGTGAGCATCTGAGGCTCCTCCAATGGCGCAGCAGGAGCAGCGTCCGCCTGATCGCCGCTGGATGCGGGTCGCTGCTCGCGCTGCACCAGCCCCCGCTTCAACAGCGCCTGAATCAGGTGGGCACCGAATCCCTCCATCTGGAGCTGGCTCTGCCAGCAACCGTCTGCATCCTGGAGATGGCGAAACAAGTCCTGCTGCCGCCTGGGGAGCGCAGCCTCGGTCGCGTCTGGGCCCGCTGCCGCCACCACCGACACCCACCAGCGCATCCGCTCTGCGACCGGAGCCCTGGGACGCTGCCCGAGCCAACCGGGGGGCAGCGCCGCCTTCAACATCCGGAACGGGCTGGTATGACAACGACAAGCCATGGCATCCAGCCAGGTCCGCCAGGCCGGGTCAACGGCAGCCGCCTGAATCACGGCCTGCACCGGCTGCAGCTTGGGATCGATCGACGCGTCGCCCTGCTCGCGGCAGGCGATCACCAGTCCCTGGAGAGGGCGGCCCCGCAGGGAAACGCGCACCAAATCCCCCAAACCGACACCGAGCTGCTGGCGGTCGCAATAGCTGAATGCACGCCCGTCTCGGCCCGCCTCCAGCCACACATCCACCTCAATCATCCGCCCGGTCGGAAGCACAGTGGTCACCTTCGCCTCCCACGACCGCTACAAAGGTGGAGTTGCAGGTGTCGCAAGTTTTTTTTAAGATAGAGAAGTTGGACAGCTTTACGCTGTTGTCGGAACAAGCAGAGTTCCGTCCAGAGGGAAGACGCGCAGCTCGAACCAGGGATCCATCCCACGTCGGTCGACCGGTCTAAGAACGCCCCTGACAGCCCTGCGTCAGTCCCAGACACCAGCCAAGCCTTGTTAATTCAGTTGCGTCACCGCTTCTCGTTGGATTCGGTGCTGAAGCACGCCTGAACTGCATTGAACTGGCCTGCTGCCGAACTTGGTTTCGGCAGGAGCCGTCGTTACCGCTAACCCTGCTGACCTTCTCGACGTTATGAGTCCTGCTGCGAGCAAAACTAAGGCCAAAGCCGCTGCCAAGCCATCCATCGTGATGCTCGCTGATTCGAGTGGTAAGGCCAAGCCGGTGAAGCCCTCTGCTGAAGAGAAAGCGGCCAAGGCGGCCAAAACCCGCACACCTCGGACCCGTGCAGCTGCGCTTCCCAAAGACACGGATCTGAAAGCGGCTGCAGACGAACTTCTGGCCGCTGCAGACGGTAAAGCCAAGCCCGCCAAGAAAACCACCAAGGCCAGCAGCACCAAAACCAAAACTGCCAAAGCCAAAACCACAACCGCGAAGGCCACTGCAGCCAAATCCACAACCGCCAAGAGCAGCGCTTCAAAAACTGCTGCTAAGGCTGAGGCTGCGCCTGCTGACACCGCCAAAGCAGCTGTGGCCAAACCAGCTGCTAACAAACCAGCGTCAGCTGCCGCTGAAAAAGAGGCCAGGGCCAAAGCTCTGGCCAGCATCAAGGTGGGACCGAAAGGGGTTTACACCGAAGATTCCATTCGCGTTTACCTGCAAGAAATCGGTCGCATCCGCCTGCTGAGGCCGGATGAAGAGATCGAGCTGGCCCGCAAAATCGCCGATCTTCTGCTGCTTGAAGAACTGGCGGCCCAGTTTGAAAGTGATAACGGCCGTGAGCCGGACACCAAGGAGTGGGCAGCCCTGGTGGAAATGCCCCTGATCAAATTCCGCCGCCGCCTGATGCTGGGCCGTCGGGCCAAGGAAAAGATGGTGCAGTCCAACCTGCGCCTGGTGGTGTCGATCGCCAAGAAATACATGAACCGGGGCCTGAGTTTCCAGGACCTGATTCAGGAAGGCAGCCTCGGCCTGATCCGCGCCGCAGAGAAATTCGACCACGAGAAGGGCTACAAGTTCTCCACTTACGCCACCTGGTGGATCCGTCAGGCGATCACCCGTGCCATCGCCGACCAGTCGCGCACCATCCGCCTGCCGGTTCACCTCTACGAGACCATCTCGCGGATCAAGAAAACCACCAAGGTGCTCAGCCAGGAATTCGGTCGCAAGCCGACGGAAGAAGAGATCGCCGAATCGATGGAGATGACCATCGAGAAGCTGCGCTTCATCGCCAAGAGCGCCCAGCTGCCCATCTCTCTGGAAACCCCGATCGGCAAGGAAGAGGATTCCCGCCTGGGTGACTTCATCGAAGCCGACATCGAAAATCCAGAACAGGACGTGGCAAAGAACCTGCTGCGGGAAGACCTGGAAGGGGTGCTGGCCACCCTCAGCCCACGGGAGCGGGATGTGCTGCGCCTCCGCTACGGCCTCGACGACGGTCGGATGAAGACCCTCGAAGAAATCGGCCAGATCTTCGATGTGACCCGAGAGCGCATCCGCCAGATCGAAGCCAAGGCGCTGCGCAAGCTGCGTCACCCCAACCGCAACGGGGTGCTCAAGGAATACATCAAGTAATCAAGGAGCAAGAGCCACCCCGGCTCTTCCCATCCTCTCCACTTCACCCAGTCATGCACTGGGTTTTTTAATGCCTAGAAAACAATAGAAATCGGCCAAACTCACCGTCCACTTAAAACAGCATCGTGAGTTGAAGCAAGCCGCTCAGCGAGTCATCCTCAGCATCGCGATCCCCCACCAGAGGAAGCACGGTGATCGTGGGTTGCAGATACAGCCAGTCAGCAAGAGCGACTTGCACATACCCCTGCAACATCAACTCATTGGCATTGAACTCAGCCTCCAGAAATGGCTGAGTTCGGTTGATCTCAGCCCAGGCCAGGCCAACACCAATGCTGTCATTCGGGCGGCTTTCCAAAGGCCCAATCGCCGTGAGTCCGGCCGTGACAGACGCACCCATGTGATTGCTGATCGATGGCGACCATCCAGCACTGAGAAAACTCGTGATCCCACTGCTGTCTTGCTCGGGGCGAAAACTGGACAAACGCTGAGTCAGCAATGCATACACCCCCCATGCACCCAGTTCGGCAAAGCAATTGGTGGGAACGCTGTCTTGGCAGACCACAGATTCACCACCTGATAACGAGGGTCTGTCGTTTGATCAGGGCGGTTGATGTTGGCAAACGTGATACTGGCTGACTGCTTTCCTGCAATCAAACGGAGCCGTCCATCCCAAAAATCCTTGCGGACCGCGAACTCAAACAATTCCGAACGATTCCAAGGTGGTGGTGTTGTGAGGCTGTTAGACCCCTGCACACTGCCTGTCACCAAACCTGCATCGCTTGTGGTGTTCACCTGCAGACCCTGAACCCAGATCCAGGTGTGATCCAGACCGATGGCTTTACCCAGATCCAAACTCGCTTCCAGCAGGAATTCCTGAGCACCATTGACGCCGTTCTGGTCGGACACACCTCCTGCCCACTGGGAGGTGCCATTGCCAACCCAAACACCGCTGATGCGCAGAGCACCATCAGCAGGCAGGCCCAACAAACGCCCCAACTCCCCGGTGCCAGGAGCTTTTTGCGATGCAGCCGGGTTACTCGTAGGGGGGCTCGGCTGAGCCATCAGTGGCGCAGCCCCAAGCCAGACCGATGCGATCAAAGCGCGGATCACCATCCCACCAAGAGCCTGACCAACCTGCACCTAGCTCACATCGGCAAACAACTGACAGGGGAAGCAGACCATCTGCAGCGCATCACGGCAAGGTTGCAAGACAACACGGCTTCAAGAAGCGATGTGCTCAGGAAAGTATGCCCGCAACAATCTCGATTGGAGAAGCTAGGGCACTTGAAACCTGAGCAACGAAACATCTCACAACATCCCAGGCAAGGATGAAAAAAGGCCTAGAAGAACGACCTGCATCACAAACACCGAAACAGTCCCAAGCCAAGCCAGGCGGAGAGACTGCGAGTGAAGCCAATTCCCGTAAAGACGACTAAGCCATGGAACCAAAAAATGACCGGTCAGCAGAACAGTGATCAGATTGCCAATCAACATATTCAATGGCAAAGGCAATCGACCAAGGCTAGAGCTGCCAAAAACCGTTAATAACATTACCGAGGGATATAGCGCTAACCAAACCAGCAGATTGACCTTCCAGATCGGAACCTTTTTAGGCTGCCTCATCTGAATCCACTGATCAAAGGAATCCGCCTCAAGAGTTCCTTGATAGCGATAATTCATCAAGGTTTCAGCCTGATGCAACAACCCCCGTCGCTGTGGACTGTCTAGCCAATGCAGGCATTGATCCAGAGCCTCGAACACAATCCGCGTTGTTGCCAGCACATGCTGGCCATCCTCTTTTTCCTGAAATGAAATGGATTGACCGCGGTATCCCTCAAAACGATTGGCGACCTCATTCATTTCACGCTGAAAGTCTTCAAATGACTGCCGACTCTCGCAAGGAATCACACTATGAATGGTGTACACAAAATGACCCGAATCAAACAATTCGGAATCACTCAACGGAGCCATAGCATTCAGTAACGCGCCCCATCAGGGAGCAAACGGAATTCTTTCCAGACCTCACAGGCCTCACCCTGAAGAAGTTGCATGAGCTTGATATCGCGCTTGTCTTTGGGCTGTTGCATGTCCTCATTGATCGCCTGATCCGAGAACAAATCGCTGTAATCCGACCATGCAGCGGCATAGAACACCGTGCGAATCCCAGCCCAATACGCGGTGGCGTAACACATTGGACAACACTCACAGCTTGTGTACATCACACAACCACTGAGATCCCAGGTTCCAAGTTTTTTGCAAGCCGCCCGGATCGCGTTGACCTCTGCGTGAGCACTGGGGTCAAGATCCCTCACCACACTGTTTCCTGCTGCTGCCACCACCTCTCCGTCCTTAGCGACCACAGCACCGAAAGGCCCTCCTGTTTTCTTCACCACACCGGCGTCGCGCATCAGCCGGATCGCCTCACGCATCAGTGTTTGATCCTGATCCGAGGCCATGACATCGCAAACGGCTGATCACAGGTTGGCCATGGCCACCAGGCGGGGCAACCGATCGCCATGCCAGCCCCTCAGGCCGCTCGACTTGCAGGATTTCACTCCCAATACTGCAAAGCGTCCTGCAACAGCCCCCTGGCTGCATTGGCTTGCGAGCCTGCTGCACTGAAGGTGACCAAAGCCGCCACCGTTGAAGAGTCCAAGCACTGGTCCATGGCCTGGGCCGCGAACCAAGTTCCGGCCCGCACCAGAAACGTTTCCACAGCCGCCAGCACACGAATGCAGAGCTCGATCTCCTCGCTGTAGTTCGAACACAGCGACTTGATCCCAACGGCAAAACGCGTCGCGGCCTGCTCATCGCCGTGCAGCAAAACGAGCGCCTGATGCAGCTGACGCTTGGCCGCTTTCTGGGCCGCCAGGATCGGCAGCATCCGTTGCCCCTGGGAATGGCCCTCCTGCTGCGTTCGCTGCAGATGCTTGACCCCAGCCTCCAGCTGCAGCGCCAGCAATTCTTCGATCGCCCGCAGCGCAGCGGAATAGCGATCAAAGCGACAGGCCTGCTCAATCAGCGCCGCAGCATTCTTGGCGGAAGCCCCGACCTCCTCCTCCCCGTTGCCAGCCGTCGCGACAGGCTGGAGTTCACCGTTGTCGTCAAAACGCAGCGCGATGGGCGACCCCAATGACGGGGACTGGCCCACCCGCAATCGCCCATCCGCGGAGGATTCGATGATCAAACCAAAGGGAAGATCCACCACCAGGGCGCTGCTGCTGCGTCCATGCTGGCGCCCAAGGCTCCAGCAACGGGCCACCCCCAGGCGCTAGGCGATCAGACCGTCCATCCCATGGAGCACATGGGTGACCTGGTCAGCATTGACCCAGTGAATGCAACCGTCGTCCACGTCCGCGATCTGAAACAGACTGTTCACCCGGGGGTCTCGGGCACCGCCCTCGCAAAACACCACCTGCCCCATCCACCAATCGCCGTCGTCGTGCAGGGCGACCTGCGTGGCTTTGGCCACAATCACAAAATCGCCAGGACGCACACTGAGAAACACCGGCGGGACATCCAAAGCGTCCGGACGGGGACGAGCAGCACGATCAACGCTCACCAGACACCTCTATCAATACAAATGTTCTAGCGCTCCTTCTGTGGGTTGTCAGCGGTGACCGGCAGGTAGCGACGGGTTGCGTAACGGGCACTGGCACCCCGAGAGCCGCCCAAGCGAACGGTTTCGATCAGCTGATCCTGTTCAAGCCGAAACCCATGGGAAGAGACAAGGGGCGACGGGCCCTCCTCGAGTCGCCCAAGCGAACCGGTCCTGCACCGCAGCTGCTGTGCATCCCAGCTGACGCGATAAACCCAGCCGTTCTTCACAAGGCGGTAGTGCAGGGGGCGGCCCTTGATGGGCGCCAGATCCACCGGGCGGTAGTTGGCCTGCACGAGACACTGCTCTTCCCAGCGCTGCAGGGTCTGAAGGGGAAGCGGCTTCTGCTGACGCGGCTCGGGACGGTAGTAAGCGCGACCAACCGGCCCGAACAGAGCCCACGATTCGAGCACAAGCACCTGCTCATCAGGCAGAAGGCGATAACGAAATGCACCCAACGCCAAGCCCTGCTGCTCTTGGCCCAACACGCCTTTGAAGGCAAGACCACAGCGCTGCTGTGGCTGCTGCCAAACCCGCTGGTCAACACGGCCATCCCGCACCACCAGACGCCCCAGCGGCACGCCGCTCCCGGAACCCGATGGCGGCGGGACGAGGAAGTCACCGGAAGAACCACAGGCGGACACCGTCTGAGCAGGGCCCGACTGAGCGGGGATTGCATGAGCCAGCGGCAGCAAGGCCACCATCGCCGCCAAAACGAAACCGAACCGATTCATCCAGCCGCTCCTGATCACAGCCGCAAGCTATGGAGAGCGCAGGGTGCACACCGTGAGCACGATCACACCGCGCGGTGACACGGCCACAAAGCCCAAGAAGCCCCCAAAAAAGCCCTTAGGGTGAGGCCACTTTTGGTGGAGAGCGATGGCCTACGAGTACCGGGTGGTGGGTGTGAACGTGACGCCGATTCCGGCCCCTGATCCGGTGAAGGCCAGCGAACAACTCAAGGTGTCGAAGGAATTCCTTGAAAAGGAATTTGCCAGCCACTACCAAAACAGTCAGGCCACCAACACACCCTTGCAGGTCCAGAACCTGCTGAACATCTACGGGAAGCGGGGCTGGCAGCACTACTACGAAGGCAAGATCGGCGACCAGGTGCTGCTCTATTTCCGCAGGTCGATCGACGCGGCAATCCCCGACGTGGCATTTACCGCGGAAGAGGAGGCCACCACCCAGATGCTGGCGGTCGAACAACGCCCCTGAGGCGACGGCTTAAGGGGCGGCCGCCCCAGCAACGAACGCCAACCCTCAAGCCTCAATGCTGTCGGTGAATTCCTGAAAGGCGCGCTTCAACCGCTCCACAGGGGTGTCGGAAGGAGGGCATTCCTGATTGGTACGCGTGGTGTAGGCCTGAATCAAACGAGGCTCCGGGTCGAGGATGGAGGCCACAGCACCTTTAAACAGCACCAGGTTGCTCTGGGACGTGAGACCAGCCAGAAACGGAGACAGCAGCCATCCACTCGACGCATTGGCCCCAGCAGCAGCCTCATCGGCATCGATGGCGCGCTTGGGTTGCACCTCAAGAGGCCGCAGCAACTGATAGGCCGGCGCACCGTCCCGATCGGTGGTGTTGCGCAGGCGGGCGATCACAAGCTGACCGCTGCAGAGCAACAACAGCTTGATCGTGCCTTCAGCCAGCAGGGGAAGAAAAGGTGCATCCTCTGCGGCGGCGGGCTGCTGCGGCACTGGATTGACGGAGCCGTTCTGACGGACGCCGTTCACCACCGGACCTGGCATGGAGACGACCTCATCTCGACATATGGCGAATCGTAAAGCTGAGAGCTCGACTGCGTAGTCTGGGCGGCTGCTAGTGACTGTTCATGGCCCTCGAGCAACTGCGCATCGCCTCCCGCCGAAGCCAGCTGGCCATGGTGCAGACCAATTGGGTGAAAGCCGAGCTGGAGAAGGCTCACCCCGGCTTGGCCATTTCCGTGGAAGCCATGGCGACCCAGGGCGACAAGATCCTGGATGTGGCGCTGGCCAAGATCGGCGACAAGGGCCTGTTCACCAAGGAACTGGAAGCCCAGATGCTGGTGGGCCGGGCCGAGATCGCCGTTCACTCCCTCAAGGATCTCCCCACCAACCTGCCGGAAGGCCTGATGCTGGGCTGCATCACAGAACGGGAAGATCCCGCTGACGCCCTGGCGGTGAACGCCAAGAACGCGCAATACAAGCTGGACACCCTGCCTGCGGGCTCGGTGGTGGGCACCAGCTCCCTGCGTCGCCTGGCGCAGCTGCGTCACCACTACCCCCACCTTGAGTTCAAGGATGTGCGCGGCAATGTGATCACCCGCCTCGAGAAGCTCGATTCCGGCGAATACGACTGCCTGATCCTTGCTGCTGCAGGCCTGACCCGCCTGGGCTTCGGCGATCGCATTCACCAGATCATTCCCAGCGAGATCTCACTGCATGCCGTGGGCCAAGGGGCCCTGGGCATCGAATGCGTGGAAGGCAGCCCGGAAGTGCTCGAGTTGATCAAGGTGCTGGAGCACGCTCCCACCGCCGCCCGCTGCCTGGCGGAACGGTCGTTCCTGCGCGAACTCGAAGGAGGCTGCCAGGTGCCGATCGGTGTGAACACCGTGATCGACGGCGACACCCTGACGCTCACCGGCATGGTGGCCAGCCTCGATGGCAAACGTCTGATCCGCGATCAGGCCAGCGGCACGACCGCTGATGCTGAGGCGATCGGCAAACAACTGGCAGACACCCTCAAAGGCCAGGGCGCCGGCGAAATCCTCAAGGAGATTTTCGAGGAAATGCGCCCTCAGTGATCAACAACTGATCCCCGCGTCAGCGGGTGATCATCACTGGAGTGCCCACGTCCACCAGGTCATAGAGCTGCTGGACGTGGGCATTCAGCATGCGGACACACCCATTGGAGACAGCCGCGCGGATCTTCACCCAGTGAGGCCAAGGGGTGCCGTGGATTCCGAACTGATTCTCCCCTTGCTGCAGGAACCCGATCCAGCGGTGCCCCAGGGGACCACCAGGACCGGTGACAGGATGCACCTTGCCCGACTTGGTGCTCTGGTACTGCGGATTGATCCGCATGTTCTCCACCTTGAAGACCCCTGCCGGGGTGGGGGTCTTGGGATCTCCAATGGCCACAGGCCACAGGCCCAGTTGCTGGCCATCACGGATCACGCTGATCCTGCGGCTGGCCAGATCGAGATGAATGCGGGTTTCTGCTCCCACGGTGAGACTCGCCACCTGGGGATCAGCCGCTCTGGTCACGACTGGAGCTGCCACAGACACCACCAGGGACGCCGCCAACACAGCCGCAGACGAACGGAAAACCGACACAACGCGAATTGACATGAGACCCGCTAGACCCGCTGGTCTCAACCTAAATATCGGTCAGAGAAAAAACAGCACTGACGGCATGAAGACAAAGCAAAGGCGGGGTCTCCCCCGCCTGTTCTGTATCAAGACGCCTGCGCCTGAACTCAGTCGACCAGCTTGGGGTCGATCTCAGCCATATAACGGGCCTCGCAGCTCTTGATGATCTCCACAGCCTTCTCAGTGCCGAAGAAGCCGTTGACGCTGCAGGTGCCAGGCTTCTTCAGATCCTTGTAGTGCTCCCAGTAGTAGGTGGTTTCCTTCTTCCAGTGGTCGCCAAGGTCTTCCCAGCTCTTGATGTGATCCATGCGCTTGTCATCCGCAAGCACGGCGATCACTTTGTCGTCGACTTCACCGCCGTCATCGAAGGTCATGATGCCGATGATGCGGGCTTCAACGATGGAGCCGGGGATCAGGGGCTCAGTCACGCCCACGATCTCGATGTCGAGAGGATCGCCATCTTCGTCCCAGGTGCGGGGAATGCAGCCGTAGGCAAACGGATACGCCAGGGAGGAATAGCCAACGCGGTCGAGCTTGAGGTGACCGGTCTCGGTGATCAGCTCGTATTTGTTGATCGTGTTGGAGTTGAGCTCCACGATCGTGTTCAGGCGCAGCTCCGCCTCATCGGCGAAGGCCGGCAGCACGTGCAGCAGGTTGGGCATGCTGCGGCTCGGAGCCTGGTCGAGATTGGCCATGGGGGGCGATGGACAGCGCCGCCGATCCTACGAGTCACACCCGTTGACACCGCCTGCACGCGATCACAAGCAGCAACGCAGCCACCGCGGCGAATCGACCGGATCCATCAATCCACCAGGTCGACCCCTTTGCCGCGGTAGAAGGCGAAGCGTTCACGGATGGCCTCCGCAGCCGGCTTGGGGGTTTCGTAACTCCAGACCACATTCTGGAGAACCTCTCCATCGACCACCACATCCCAGTAACGGGCGGTTCCTTTCCACCCACACACCGTGGTGAGTCTGGAATCACGGAAGTACGCAGCCCGCATCGCTGCACGGGGGAAATAGGGATTGCCATCGACCATTTCAAGATCGGTGCTCTCCGCAATCACAGTGCCCTTGACAATCGCTTTCATCGCCTGAGTGCCGATCGGATCGTGATTGTGACGCAAGCAAGCCGGCAACCGAGAGGCCCAGCAGCCTGCTGCCGGTTAGCCGAACCAACGGCGATCACGACCGCAACGCCCAGCACATAGGGTCATGCCCTGCTCAGCCCCGTCGGGCCGATTCATGGTGGAGCTCTACCTGGAGGCGCGCCTCCACAACCGCATCTCCGATGCCGATTACCGCGCTCTGTTGTTGCGTCAGGACCTTGACCACCAAGAGCAGAAGTTGCGGCAAACCCTGCTGCAGTTGATCGATGTCGGCTCCATACGGCTCGACACCGCAGCCACCTCTGCCTAAGAGGGGAGGGCGATTCCGTAGCGATCGTTCACCCGCCCGGGAGGGAATTTTCTGCGGCCAAAAAATAAGCACAATCGCCCAGAGCCAACGGGATGCAGGGGAACCATCCTGGGTCCACGGGCATCAAGCCTGAATGGGATGGGGGCAAAGTCGAGGTGGGGGCCTCGGCTTTTTTATTGGCGCAAACCAGGGTCAACCAAAGGTGCGGCCGTTCCACCCCCAGGCACTGGCCTGCACATCGTCGAAACCGATGTAGATGCGATTGGCGGGGATGCCGGTGCGCGCACTGATCAGCTCACTGAAGACCGCCGTCATCGCCGGTGGCTTCAGTGCTCCGATCGACTTGACCTCCACATAAGCGCAGGGATCGGTGCTGCCCGCGAAGGTCATGGGCACTCCGGTCTCCATCAGCGTCATCACGTAGGCCTCAGGCTTGCCGGTCTGCTCAGCAAGCAGGGCCGACAACTGTTTGAGCAGAACCTCGGCATCGTCAACAGAGGCAAGGGAGGTGCGCACGTTGATCAGGGGCACGGGCGACCGAGCGGCAGTTTCGGCATCCTGCCATCGTGTTGGGGGCATGCAAAACAGCAGATGCGCGTGAAGATCTGCGGTATCCGTCGCCCCGACGACGCCCTTACGGCAGCACGGCTGGGAGCCGATGCAGTGGGAGTGCTGGTGGGCCAGCTCCACCCCAGCGCCCATTTCGTCAGCGCAGCCGATGCACGCGCGATTCTTGCGACGCTTCCGCCTTTCGTCAGTGGCGTTCTGGTGAGCCACCTCAGCGAGCCCAGCGCACTGCTGGCGCTGATCAACCAGGTGCGCCCGGCAGCCGTGCAGATTCACAGCCCGATGGCTGTGGATGCGGTGGCCCAGGTGCGTCGCCTGCACCCAGGGCTGACGCTGATCAAAGCCGTGCATTGTGATCAGGCTGACCCCGTGGCGCTGGTGGAGCGCTACGCCGCCGTGGTGGATGGCGTTGTGGCCGACAGCAGCAATCCCAGCACCGGCCAGGTTGGCGGCACCGGCCTGACCCATGACTGGAACCAGACCGCTCGCCTGGTGCAGCAAAGCTCCACCCCAGTGCTGCTGGCCGGTGGACTCAACCCCGACAATGTGCGCCAGGCCATTGCCAGGGTGAACCCCTGGGGCGTGGATGTGAACAGCGGCGTCAAAGGCAGTGACGGTTTTCAATGCCTCAAGCGCATGGCTGAATTCATTGCTCTTGCCAAGAGCGATGAAGGAAGGAACAACCAACCAAGCCAGCGCCGATAGCGTGATGAGCGACCTGCGCACCACCCTGGTGTTTCAACCCAATGACCCCCGGTTCTGGAAGGCCTTGGTGGGGGTGGTTTCGCTGGTGGTGAGCTGCGGACTGGCCTGGTTGGTGCTGCAGCTGTGAACAGGGATGATCTGATCAAGGGGTGCTGCATGTTCGCGATCAAGATCGCGATCTATTGGTTGGCTGAACTGGTGATCTGTCAGCACGACAGCTCGCGACTGATCTGCTCTCTGATCGCCAAAGGCTTCTGGCCCTGCGTTGCCACCTTTGCCTTCATGGACTTTCTCGCCATACCCCAGATCCGGAAGCTGAGGCGGCGCTGGAAAGCGCAACACAACCAGCGCCTGAACAGGAATCAGCCCTGATGAACAGCGCGAATCTTGTTCACCACATCAGGCTTTGACTTTGCGGAACAGTCGAATCTCACGACCCAGTTCCCGCAGTCCATACAACAGGCCAATCAGGGTGAGGGTCGAGACACCGGTGATCACAGCCGTGTCCCTCAGGGCTGATGGATCGGCGATCAACGACGACAACGCGGAGGTGAAGACGGACATCGCAACACCAAAGCAGCTGTTTCGTTCATAGCAACGATGATTGAATTCGGGGCAGTGACCTTGGGCTGTTCGCCCCAGCACGGATGCAACCTGCACTCGGACTGCGCCTGTTCCTGGCCTTCAGCCTCAGCCAGCTGCTGGTGTTTCCGGCCAACGCCCAAACCAACAACAGCAGCCCTGGTATCAGCGTCGAGGAGCAACTGGAAACCCTGCGTCACTTTCGCCTCGACATCAGCGAAGGACGCACCCAGACAAGCTATTTGGAAGCCCACCACACCATGCTGGGCCTCTATTGGCGCCAGGTGGCCAAGGACCGGGTGGAAGACCTCCCGGCTGTGACCCTGTTGCACGGCAACGCACGCTTCTCCGGCTGCGGCAAAGGGCGGAGGCCGAACGCCTACTGCCCGGAATCCAATGAGATCAGCCTCAGCACCCGGGGGATGCAGCGCACCCAGAGGTTTTCTCAAACCCGCGAGCAACTGCTGGCGTTGACGGTGCTGGCCCATGAATGGGGCCATCACGTGAACCACCACAGCAATCGAGGCACTTACAGCAGGCGAGAGGAGGATGCTGCGGATTGGCGCGCCGGTCGTTACCTGGCCTGGCTGATGCAAAACGACGCTCTCAGCGTCAAGGGCTTCACCGATGCCGCCAATCTGTTTTTCAGCATCGGCGATTTCCACATCAACTCCCCCCACAACAACCCCAAAGCCCGATATCAGGCCTTCATCGCCGGCGTCGCCGACGACTGGGCACCGGGAATGATCCATGGGGACTGGAGCATGGACACTCCAGAGACGTTCTCACGGGTGACCAACCGCCGCGGCAGCAGAAGCACTGCCATGGGCGACAACACACCCCGTGGCCCCCGTCGGGTCACAGCGGAGGTGTATCGCTTTGAAATCGAACGGGGCCGACAGATCGCCGGCAATCTGTTCAGCGCTGTTCTCGGAGTCGTGAGTTGCGGAACCGGTAGTTCATCCTCATGCGCCAATGCCCTGCAACAACAGGGCAAAGCCAAGCCTGAGGGCTGGTACCGACTGCGCACGATGCGGATCGATTGCCAACGCGGCACGTTCGACATCGATGGAGATGGCATCCGACGGCAACCCCTGAAAGGCGACCGCAAGAAGCAAGCCGCGGTGATCGCAGCCCGTTCCTGCCAACCAATGCGTGGGCAAGCGGAGACGGACGCGTCATGATCCGCGCAATTGAAGCGTGAGCAATGAGCGGCAAGCTGCTGGTGATCGGAATGCTCACCTCACTGCTTGGAGTCGCGATCTACGAATCCGTGCTGGTGCGGGGACTGAGTCCGATCAACTGAACCCGGCCCACATGAGCGGTGCCTGTTCAACCGATGCCAACCGACTGCTAACCGGTTGATAACGACGGAACGCCACGCTCCCGATTGAATGGTCGGGCCCAGGAGCACTCCTGTGACCGATCCAAGGCCCACGGTTGATCCAACGCACAGTGACCAACCAAAGCCGTTCATAGCGTCGTCGGCAGCCGAGAACACACCGACCATGAGCCCAATTCCCGATGCGGTGTCGCGAGCCTGGCTCGCGGCTTATGCAGCGGACGCCACCCTCCAACGACAACGCGAAGCACGCCGGGATCTAGCTTCCAAAGTGCATTACATCTGCAACGACCTGGAATTGATTCTGGGAGAGCTGAACAGCCCGGCTTTTGCTGCCTTTAACCCCGAGCAACACCAGTTGTTGTTGCGCAGTCGTGCGGCCCTAGACCTGGCCATGCATCAACTGCGCACCACCACAACCAGCCCTGATCAGGCGCACACAAAGTGAATCCAAAAGCACAGATTGAATTTGGGATTTGCTGACATCACACACCTTGACGCACCCTCACAGACAGGGTGTTGTGAGTGAACTCAGCCCTGTCGTCTTGTGATGGAACGTTCCCTGAAAGACGAAGCATTAATTTTGTCCTACCAGTTGCATCGCAACGATTCACTGAACAACCTCTGTTTCTGCGAGGCCTGCAAAAGCATTCGCAAAAAGATCAATCTTCTGCAGTTGAGCGACATTCGTCGCATGTTTGGAGAAGCCTCCTGAATCGGAGATGGACCCCGACGTTCGCCAATTCGTGATTGTTCAGCTGCTGGTGATCGTGGTGCCTGTGGGCACCCTGTTCGCCCTCTGGATTGCAATGCTCGGCCGCCGACGCTGAGGGCCCCAGACGCAACAGTCACATCTGGCCGCATTCCTGCAGACACTCAGTCACCTCCAGGGGGGCAACAACCAGCAGGGTGATGGAGCAACGGCAGATAAGCCATGACCAAAACTCCGATTGCGGTGGCGTTGTTAATGGCCTCATCGGCCACACCATCCCTGGCTCACCCCTTCGCAAGCCACGCGGTGGGTGACAACCGCCCAGTGGAACGGACCATCGAACGCACCGTGGTGCGGACGAACGTCGCCCCTGCGCACCAGCCGGCAGGCCACCGCCACTGGAGACAGTCCGATTGGCGCCGCGCCCACTGGCACCACAACCAAGGGCGACGGCACGACTGGCAACGCAGCCACTGGAGACGAAACGCTTGGCGTCGACAGCAATGGGAGCGAGCCAATTGGCAGCGCGCCAACTGGAATCGCCACAATCACGACGATCGCCATGGCACTCGGGTCAACAACCCTGACACCAACAGCTGCATTGAAGGCAGCGTGATCGGGGGTCTAGTGGGGGCTGGATTGGGGGCTGCCCTGTCTCGGGGCGACGGCCGCTGGATCGGTGTTCCCGTCGGGGGGGCAGCGGGCGCATTGATCGGCTGCCAGGTGGATGGGGGCTGACCACCCATCACGGGAGCGTTGATCAGAACGACAGGGCTGCCAGGTGACAACCAGCAGCCCTAACCCGCTTCAAAGGAAACACCTCAGGACAGCTCCTGAAAACGCCAGGCTTCATCGGCACAAGCATTGCCTGGGACACCAAGCTGACATCCCAGTGCCTCTTACGGTTTGGTTTTTTTGCCACTGAATAAGACGATTCCAGGGAATGCGGCAAATGGAGTAGCACCTGCAGCAGCTGTATAAAACACATAATAAATAGGATTATCGGCCCTCGCAAACATCGGTTCAAACAAGAATGACAACACAACCACCCATAGAAAAACTCCAAGGACGATGCTCAAGAAGCAAAAAATACTGTCTTTCCTCAGCACAGGCCCTACGCGCCAGCCCATATAAAGCATCAAGACAGAGGCCACCAGGCTCGCAACAAAAAGAACGAGCAATAGAACCAAAAGAAGAAGCAGCACGAACATGAATACAACCTCAAATCGAGAGAAAGAAGTCTCCATTTGCCCTCCTTCTTGAGAGAGGGTAGAGCCACAACACCGGCATTGGTAGAGATTGAACGATGGGAATGAATTGCATGCCCCCTGAGAGAAGCCATTCACGACAAAGCCCACTGAGATCACTAATACAAATTTGAAGCTCGTCGGCAAGGCCTACACCGCAATGCTTAAGGTCACCGCCGGTGATGAGCTCGAAATCAAAGTGGGGCGCAAGCCAGTCCTCCTGGTGCCAATGGGCGTCAGCGACAAGGACGCGTGCGGACCTAAGGGGAGCCCGAGCAGGCGCGCCCTTTTGATGCGCGCGAAGTCACCGTCAGAGGTGCCGCCGCTTAAAGAGCTGAGCCACAATCAGGTGGGGCAAAGGGTTGCCCATGCCCTGGTGATTTGTTGTATCTGAAGTCGGGCAGCCACAAGCTCACGCACTGGTTCGACTGAGGGCTGGATGGTTTCAAGCTATTCATGATCTATGCGCTACATACCTGCAAGCACACACTCATATTGATCCTCATAGAGTGGCCTGAGATCGTCACTGTTTGCGAGATCAAAGACAATGCTTCGTTCCGCCATTGCGTCTTCCGTCTCTCTCCTGGCAATCGCTCTTGCGAATCCTCTACTCACTGCAAACGCTGAGGAGACCGGGCTTGAGCATTTTTGGTGCGAAGCAAAAGGCACTACCACATTCACTGACGCACCAGGAGATCAACCCGCGACAGAAAAGGTCGACATCCGATTGATGGCCATGGTCAACGAGTCAAACGGAAATGCCCGAATTCGGGAGCCTGTTGATGAAGACACTTGGGATCCTTGGGGCCCCTGGGGTGCAGCAATCTTTGACGGAGAAGGAGTTCAGCTCTATCAGCAGATCCTGCACACAAAAACAGAAGTAACGATCTTCAGGAAGAGCGGAAAATTTTATTTCCTGACATCGCAAAGCAGGGAATTTCCAAAGTTTTTAGTCACAGCTCAGGGTGCCTGCACGCGTTATTAAATAGGCACAAGTCCACGATCGACACCGACTACATCGTCTTGGTCTCCTTACGCGTCATCGCTTTGGCAAATGAATCTGCAGATTTAGCATGAATTTGTACGAGCTATAAGTAATGACGCGAAACCATTCTTGTGGTTTTTGGTTTAATGCCATTGGCCTGTTCTTGGGATAAAAAACTTACACGGATTCATCCTTAGCCCCATAGATTCACTAACGAAAACACCTCTAACTGTCACATTATCGCCTTTTTGTAGTGCTCTGACTGCTGGATGGCTTCTTTCAACTTCGCATGAAGAGGAAGGTGCAAAGAGTTGCCATGAACCACCAGGAGGAATAGTTGCCGATAGGTCAATCTCAACAGATTCGTTTCTGACTCCATCGTCTATATCAGTAACCTTTAATCCCTTTAGTTCGATCGGTTTGAATAGATATTTATCCTCTGCAACTATAGAGTTATTCTCAAATTCCTTGGCAATGTTCCAAAGATATTCGCTATGTACGGGTTGATCGAGGTTTGCAGATTTAGCTCTACTTTGCTGATCGGGCGACGGGGATTCCACACAGGCCGTGCAAAGAATAGAAACACAAACAAGAGGCATTGCAAACTTTTTTTGGATATTCATGTATTTGGCTTTTCTTTGAAAAGCGAATAGCGAACTAATCTTAGCGCAAAGTGCCTTTTCTGTCATTGTGTATATCATTTTCGCAAATAACTAGTGAGAGTTAGGGCACAATGAAGTTGATTTAGTTTAATGCTATACACGAGAAGACACCACTCTCCATTTTTAGTTCGGTGTGATCTATCAATTGACCAGCACCATGGCCCCTTGTTGTCACAAAGGAAACCTTATTATCAGAAGAGGAAAACGAGGTGGATTGCCCACCCCAAGAGCTGAAGACTGAGCCTCCAATCAAAAGACGTAATTTCGGTATTTTTAAGTGAGCTTGGTTATTAGATATCTTTAGTGTGACAATTCCGGCCTTGCCACAATTCGCACTTATGACTCTTTCTTGGGAATGAGCTGCAGAGCTAGTAGTCAAAATTCTTGAGATAGCAAGCAGAGTGGCTATCAAAAAATGAACATTTGCGTGGATAATCATGTCGAACTACAAGAAGAAGAGCCACCCAGCTTTGATCCAGAACAATCTGCGCTCAAAAGGATTAGCGACTGTAAATTACAAATGGCCTACAGGTAGAGGCTATACCCCAACAGAGGCATCGCCAGAACTGGACAAAAGCACACAGCTCAGCTTTATTGTTGCCGCAGATTTTCCGTAGAATAAGGAGTCATCCGCATAAACCATATAAGGCTCTGAGGCTTTGAAATCCTTTCCTTCGCCGAGGCCGCCACTCAAGCCTTCAAGGGCTTCATCAGAGAGTTCTTGTTTCACCTGCTCCGCCGTAGTTGGCTCCTCTTTGACTTCCTGCTTCTTGTCTTGTTTTTCAGTCATTGTTTCCTTGGGTTTCGGTGTTGAAGTTTCTGGGTTAGTAGCGAACACCCGGCAGATCCTTGACACGACCTCCGCGAACACCGCCGCTGACACCCTTCAATTCGTTATCAGACAACTCTTGTATGGCCTGCTTGGCCTTAGTGATCTCGTCCTTCAGCTGTTGCTTCTTGTCTTTGTCTGCAGGCATCAGCGTCTCCAGGACTCCTTCAGTCTTAGCAGCCATTTCGGGCCAGTAGGCCAGGGCTTCCAGTCCCTTTCTGCAGCAGCCTCAGATCCAAGTGGCAAGCAGTTGTGGAGAGTCACGGGATAGTCGCCTGATCTGTGGATAGACGCATCTGCTCACAGTTATGAACCTGTCCACTTGCCCTTTGCCCAGCGACCAGGGTTAGAACCAAGAACAGCACAGGTGTACTCATGGGCGAGCAGCACCCCTCGGGCGTCCCTGACCCGATCAAAAACCAGGCACCACCTGCGTTCTTGAGCGTGAGGCCTGGTCAGTATGTGGTGGTCCAGGACACGGCAGCTCTTGGCCAGGAGGAAAGCAAAAACTGGTGGATGGGGCAGGTGGTGTTTTGTGAGAAAGCCAGGGCCCCGAAGGTGAACAGCCGCTTCCAGATTGCAGACGTGGACGACGGCGAGATCAGGTGGGTCAACGCTGATCAAGTGAGCCATGTGCTCTGGGGGATGGACGGCCTCGCGGCTTGACCCCACCGATTGCCTGAATCTGCTGCGAAGAAGAACTTCCCCTAAGCCTTTGCAGCAACAACACGTTCAGGCGTCACCAACGGGCATCTCAATCTCTTGGATCGCATACTCGATCCGATCATCGGAACAGCACAGGTCTCCGTAAAAACGCTCCAGCTCGTCATAGGCCTCGTCGTAGCTGGAAAATCGCAGACGGGTGATCGCGTCCTCAACACCGTCGTCGCGCACGATGCGATGGTTGAGCTGAGATCCAGTCAATGGCGCCGTCCCGGACGATGGGCAGTCTGACTGCGGCAGCGATGGTCGGGCGAACGCCTCCAGAAACTCAGATAAGAGCGCGCAATCGACACATCGGCGCAGTAAACGCAGTGGGCACCGGTGCAAGGCCGATCGATCGGTCCATCATGACCCGAAAAGCGATGCACCAAGACACCCTCAACCTGAACCCGTTCACCGTCATCCACCACCATCATCTCCCTGCTTCAGATGCACAAGCACGCAGCGCTGCACACACACACCATCATCGATATCGCAGCTGGTGATGCACTCGAAATAGGACTCAATCGCGTCAACCTGATCCCGCTGGTCTGATCCATTCAAGGACGTCATTCCTTGCATCATGCGTTGTCTCCTCCATGAACCGATAAGGCGAACCTATCGCAATTGAAGGGACAGATTGATGGAGGTTGAGAAGAACAAAGTACCCAGCAGTAAATACCTATTGACCTGCATTCAGCAGACCTGGCGAACAGCACAACAGCTCAAGCCGCAGGGGGCTGCTGTTCACGAATCAACCAGGCGATGGCCTCAGAAAGCTCCAAAGCCTCCAGACGCCAGCGACGCGCGGGCAAACCCGACAGCTCCACACGCCGATACAGGCGACCATTGATCACCACCAGGCGACCGCCCCTTTCGGGAAAGGGCCCGGCTTCAGTCACGGCGCAGCCAGGGGGAAGCGCCGCCAAACCAGTCACCCAGATCATCCCCAGGGCGATGGCGATCACCGGCATCGTTGCTACCAAGGTCGAGATCATCGAGAAGACCATCCAACCCAGGCGCCGCGCAGCCGCGTTGACGCAACCGCTCAGCGCGATGCACCCAGCTGCTAACGGTGCGATCACGGTCGGCGTATTTTTGGAGCAGAACCCGCTCCTGGAGGCTGACCGGTTCGCTGCGGGCAACGCGCCCGAGAATTTCCTGCAACTTGAGTCGCGTGGTGGTGGTGAGCATGCATCCCTCCTTTGACCTCTGATAGGCAGAGCGGGATCCCATCACTGTGGCCGCCACGACAGAAACGGTTCCCTGTGGGCGAATCAAAACGCACACACCCACAAGCGGAAGAGTGCAAACAGAAAGAAACCCTTCACACCCGCATGAGCCTCTGAACACCAGAAATTGGCGCAGAATGGTGGCGTTCTGCAGCACCTCCATGCGCCGCCTGATCGCACTGATGCTTGTGGTGTCGGCCGTTCTGATCTGGCCTGGGATCGCCAAAGCCGCTGCCGTGGAGGTGACATTGCACCGCATCAGCGCCGATGGGGTCGGCGAGTCGATCGGCAGGGTGTCTGCCCGCGACAGCGATCAAGGCCTGGAGATCATTCCGAGCCTCAGCGGCCTCACCCCCGGTGAACACGGTTTCCACCTGCACGCCAACGGCAGCTGCGACAGCGCAGCCAATGCGGATGGCGCCATGGTGGCCGGGCTGGCTGCAGGAGGGCATTGGGATCCTGATGAGACCGGCGAACACCTCGGTCCGTTCGGCAATGGTCACCGCGGGGACCTCAGCCGTTTGGTGGTGAACGACGACGGCACCACTCCCACCAGCGTTGTCGCCCCGCGACTCAGCACTGCCGATTTACGCGGCAAGGCTCTCGTCGTCCATGCCGGCGGGGACACCTACAGCGATACCCCCGCCCTTGGTGGCGGCGGTGCCCGAATCGCCTGCGGGGTGGTGGGCCGCTAATCGTTTGCAGAACTCCATGACCACCCACAGCTACGGCGTTCGTTTTGAAGCCGACGGCGCCGACCTTTTCGTTGAACTGCTGTCAAACGACACCCTCAACCGACAGCAGCTGCTGGAGCGCGTGTTGGCCATCCTCGAAGATCGCCATGGCATGGAAGAACGCGACCACGCCAATGGGGTGATGACCCAGGTGGTGCATAGCGACGGCTCCACGCTGCTGGCCTGGCTTTCGATCGCTGGAGAAACGAACCGTCAGCCGTTGGATGACGAAGGGCTTGATGAAATCCTCACCTGTCTGGCCTTCCTGGCCTTCCCTCCGGTGGTGGAGCTCACCCAGCGCGCCCCAGACGGCAGTGTCACGGCACTGCGTTGAATGCCCACCGCTGACTTGAGACAAGCCGAAATCACTTTCCACCGACCCCTGCTCAAAAGGCAATAAGCAACTGCACGGGTAGGCAGAGGCGAGCAAAGCGCTGAAAGTGTGGGCAATGCTTTGGAGGTGTCATGCCCAACCTCGCGAACGCCTTCCTCAAAACCACGCCGCTGCTGATGTCGGTGAGCGCCGCCGAGGAATGCAGGGCCCGCAATGACCGCCAGAGCTATTTCGCCATCACCCGCGAGCTGGTGCGGGCCCAGTTCGAACTGGCCGACATGGAGTTGAGCCGACGCCTCTGGCAGGACGTGGCGGATCGGGATCTTGAGGTGGGACGCATTCTCCACCTGCTCTATGGCTGTGGATGCCACCACGACGAAGCCGAGATGGTGGATGTTGACGAGACCTATCTCTCAATGGGCGTCGATTGAGGCAGCCGTCCACGCAACCGAATCAGTTGTATTCGCCGGGGGTGTCCTGCTTGGACACCGTCACCCGGCCCACTTTCTTGCCCGACAGGCGCAGCAATTCATCGCCCGAAAACTCGTAACCAAGACCTGCGGCGATCTTGGCCACATCGTCGGCCGTGGAGGCCGAAAGCACAGTTTGCTTCAGGGCTTCATCGTCTTGCATGCGCACCAGGAACGCCTTCAACTGATCCAGGGCCATGGCACGACAAGCAGCTGAGCTGTTCAGGGAGCCACCCATCATTGACGAAGGCGGCTGAGGTCGGTCGGTGGGCGAGCGCTGACCGCAGCGCTCACGACAGCGCCAAGGAAATCGTTAACTTTCTCGAAGCTGTCCTCTCGAACGTGCTGCGTTCCGTTCTTACCCGCCCATTCCTCACGGACTTCGGGTTGTTGATTCTGCGGGTTTTTACCGGTGTGCTGTTGATTCATCACGGCTACGAAAAGCTCGCCAACATCGAAAACTTCGCGGCAGCTTTCGTGCGCCCACTGCACCTGCCCTTCCCCATCACCCTGTCTTATCTGGCTGCCTTTTCAGAGATCATCGGCAGCTGGTTGCTGATCACCGGACTGCTGACCCGTTTTGGGGCCCTGGCGATTGCGGGAACCATCAGCGTGGCGATCTATCACGCCATCGTGGTGAACGGCTTCAACATCTATCTGCTCGAACTGCTGGGTCTGTACTTCGCTGCTGCAGCGATGGTGCTGGCCGCAGGACCAGGTCGTTTCTCCTTGGATGAACTGCTGGTGCGCAAAATCGCTCCTAGTGCACGCGCCCAGGCCGAGAAACTTGATGCCCTGCTGACGCCCAATGCGGCGGAATTTCAGAACTGATTCAGGCATCAGGCACGCCTCTTCCATGATCGGCGGTGCTGCGTCATCGGTGCAATGCGCCATTGCACCGATTGCCCTTTGACAGCGTTGGATCAACACTGATGTCAACGAGATCGGAGGCGCCAATGACGGCCGACGCTCCACCCGAGCAGAGCTAAGAAGCACGCTGACTTTCTGGCCCCTGCTCCAACAGTCTTCACGCATTCGAGAGGGACAGCCCTTCGGCAGGCACTGAATCAGGTTTCGCCACGTCGATCGGCACTCCATCTGCACCGTCCGAGGTGCCCTAAGGAGTTTCACCGCCCTCCCCCTTAAGAACCTGGCCCCAGGCGCCACAGCCAGTTGCTTCGACCACATTCATTCAGTCCCATTGCTTGAGGAACCACTTCCACGGCAACACTGAATTCAGGTTGGTCGTTATGAACAAACGAGCGATTTAGGCCGTCTCTTCCATCCGGGAGGGGCGGCCTCCTCTTTTGACACGGGTCCGTCTTCTGGTGAGCAAGATCACCGGCGATCCTGCCAGCCGTCATCACCCGCCCCCGGCTGAAGAGCGATGGTGAATGCATCGAAGGGAACAGCCCCTCAACGCCATCACCATCCACACCACCTCGCCATGACACGCAATCGATCACAAGCCAGTGAATGGCCAAACCGCCAGACTTCGCTTCAATAATCCACGCCGGGGAGCCTGATGCTCAGCCCTGTTGCTGAGCTGAAAGCCATACAAAACCCTTGAAGGGGAAGGCAGGGCGGTCTGTGGTGTTGTGAGGCTGATCCATCCCCCGGCAGAACACTTCAAACACAAACCTCACCTGCGGTGGGGTTTTTTGTTGGCATCAAGGAGCCGTCAGTAGTAACGACCGGGATATTCACCGGGGTGATCCACGCGAGTGACGCGCACACCCTTCACGGCGTCGCCAGACGAGCGCAGCAGATCACTGCCCGAGACGGCGTAGCCGAGCTCCTGGGCCAGCAAGGCCACCTCATCGGCTGTGACGGCGGCCTGCACCTTCACCTGGAGCACCGGGTCGCGGCTGAGGTGATCGAGAAAACGCTGCAGCGGTGTCGTCTCCATCGCCTCCTGATCGCAGGAGATGATTCAACTGCATCTCCGTCGGCCTGCGGCAGGCACAGCCCATGCAGATTCCGATCGAACAACTGGCCGCCTTCGCGGAGGGACCTTTCACAGGCAACCCGGCCGCCGTTTGCGTCCTCGACCAGTGGCTTCCCGATGCCCTGCTGCAGGCCATCGCCGCTGAGCTGAATCTCTCGGAAACGGCGTTTGTGAGATGCGGAACGGAGCGCCACGATCTGCGCTGGTTCACGCCCCGATGCGAAGTGGATCTCTGCGGACACGCCACCCTGGCCGCCGCCCAGGTGATGTTTGGCCTGGCTCCGGAGCGCAAAGCCCTCCACTTCGACACCCACAGTGGTGCCTTGCAAGTGATGCGGAACGGGTCACCAGACAACGCGTCACTGAACAACAGCCCACTGCTGACGCTGGACTTCCCGGTGCAGCACAGCGAACCCTGCACCGCACCCGACGCCCTGATCCAAGGTCTAGGACGCGTACCTGAAAGCTGTTATCGCGGTGCCGACTGGATGGCGGTGTTGGCCAGCGAGGCGGAGATCCGCGCCCTCAGACCCGACCTTCAGGCCCTGGAACAGCTGGATGGCCGGGGGGTGATCGTGACCGCGCCAGGTGAACACGTGGATCTGGTGAGCCGCTTTTTCGCACCCAAAATCGGCATCCCGGAGGATCCGGTCACTGGCTCCGCCCACTGCAGCCTGGTGCCTTACTGGGTCCAGCGTTTGGGGAAGCAGTCGCTGCATGCGCGCCAACTGTCGGCACGGGGAGGAACGTTGCACTGCCAGATGCATGGCACGCGGGTGCTCATCAGCGGCCGGGTCGTGCCCTTTCTGCGCGGGACCCTGCACTTGCCTGACCCAGTGACCTGAGCCGAGCGTCAGTCTTCGTCGTCGAAGTCGGGCACCACCACGCGAAAAGGTCGGTTTTCTCCAGGGTCCTCGTTATCGAGGATGAAGGACCCGAGGTCTTCGTCGATATCAAAGACCACCAAGCCATCCTGGTCAGGGTGGACCCCTTTCATCTCAGGGTGACCGGAGAGCATCTTCTGCACCCGGCGCCAGTCCCCGACACGCTCCAGCACCTGCCGCACCACATAGTCGGTGAGGATCACTGCAACCAGCAGCAGGTTGAACACGAGAAGAAGAGTCATCAGCACCTCTCTCATTGAGATCACTTTAGGGCGCCCAGTCATCTCTGACAGGAGCATTCCACCCCAGTGGGGTTACTCAGCGATCAGGGGCCGCTACGGCAACAACGTCCGTCATCCGTCGTCGTCAGGCTCCGCACGCAGATGCACCACCACGCAGTGCTCCACACAAACACCGTCATTCAAATCACAACTGGTGATGCATTCGAAATACGACTCGATCGCATCGCGTTCCTCAAGAGCAGGATTAGTCACACTCGCCAGAGCCAGGGTCGCCATCAGAGAACTCCACCCGTCACAGTGCGATGACACTAAAACGAATGCGGGAGAAATCCTCCTCAGATTGCGAAGAACAAAGTACCCACGTTGTTGTACCTAACTCCTTCCAAATCCCTCTGAATTTAGCTGAACACAGCGATCAATGGAAATGCAGTGACCACCAGGGTCAGGACGATGAATGACCAGATCAACATCAAGCCAATACTGTGCTGATCAATCTCATGAAGTGTGGGGGTGCGTGTGACCATGGGTCCAGCGGCATCTGCCCCATTCCCTAGCCAGGATGCATGGGTGCTCACATCAGCATTTTCACTCCCCAAGCGGCTGCATGACTTCGCTGCAATCCCTGCTCCTGCGCATGACCGGCTATCTGCTCAGCAGCCTGCTGGTGCTGCTGGTTGCTGCGGCCAGTGCGCAGGCACAAACCAACCCCAAGGTGGTGGTGCATCGCTCCGCCAGCTGCGACTGCTGCACCTCCTGGGAGAACCACCTCAGCGCTGCTGGTTTTGTCATCACTGATGTAGTGAGCAACAACCTGGACGCAGTGAAATCCTCCAACGGAATCATCCCGGAGCTGGAGTCTTGCCACACCGCCCTGGTGGAGGGCTACGTCATCGAAGGGCATGTGCCAGCCGCCGCCATTCGCCGCCTACTAACAGAACATCTCTCCATTCGCGGCCTTACAGCTCCTGGCATGCCGATGGGCTCACCAGGGATGGACGATGACGGCATCACGCCGGAGCCCTACGCAGTGCTGGCCATTGACAAAAACAGCCACACAACCGTTTATGAGCACTATCCGCAAACGAACGAATGACTCACGATAGAGCAACAAATCAGCCCAATAATCGCATCGACGTGGGCTATCGGCTCAAAGAAGAAAACGGACACAAGCTTAAAACCCTCTGTGTCATCGACACCAACCCCAGAAAAATTAGCAACACCCAGTTTGCGGCTGCTGGAAAACCTCCGAGACATTGCCAACTGCGAAAGAGACAAGGCAATACATCCAACCGGCAAGATCCAAGAGCGACCCATCAATTGGAACAGCAGGATGCAAGACCTTTGCAAGACCTAAGCATTAGCACTTAAAACCAAGGGTGATAAAGAAAATCACAACAACTCGGACTCCGAGAGCCAAGCTTGCTTGAATACTTTGTAGCAATCGCTACCAACGTTCACCCCGCCCATGCGGGGCGCAGCTCGACTCAGGCCATGGAACGGGGACCTGAGCTTTCTCCGGAACAACTCATGACGACTCTTCTGTATCGGGGCAAGACGTACACCACTCACCACGAGCCTGCACCCAAGGCTTGCCGGGAACTGAATTACCACCAACAGCACTACAACACCTGCCGCGCCCAGCTGAAGCGCGATCACCATCCCCAGCTGAACTACCGCGGAATCCAATACATCAAGGACGCCCCCAAATCAGAGTGCGCGAGTGCCGAAGCGCGACTGCGTAACGACCGGCAGGCGTATCTGGCCGTGGCCCGCGACCTGGCCGAGGCCCAGTTCCAGCGCGGTGACGCAGAACTGGCCAAGCGATTATGGGAAGAAGTGGGAGATCGTGGGATGGACGTCGATCGCATCACCCATCTCCTCTATGGCTGCTGGTTCCAAGATGATGCCGAAGCCATGCGCGAAGCCGACGAGGAGTTTTTAGCGGCTCATCACGCTTGATGCCTTCAGCGTCGTTTTCACGGCATGAAACCCTTCTTTAAAGACAGCGACATCCAACATATGCTCTACTTTGCATGTGTTGGATCAGATCAAGAAGGAGCAATGATGCTTCAATCCAATCTGAGCACAAACACGCACCACAGCGCGACCTTGGATCGGAAGATTTTCAGAGCCAAGACCGATCCAAGTTAAAAACCTGACTGCATCTCAAACGCAATCCTGTTCAGCGAGCGCTAAGGATAGAAATCGCCGAAGGACCCAGTGCGCAGGCCAAAGCTCGGAATGGCTGATGGCGACCATCCACGATCAAGGTTCCCATCGGTTCGGCGCGAGCGTGATCAAGCTTCATGGTCGGCAAGTCGGGTAGACCCATTCGGCCTGGATGAGCTTCAGCATCCCCCTGCCACCACACCACTGACGATCCCCATCCGAGGACAGTTCGGAGAAGCTCGCCAGACTGATCGAAGCCAGCAGAGCACCATGGCCAGGATCCAGCCAACAACTGCCTTCGTGTCGGCCTTCCTTGCGCTGCTGGCCAACACGATGCTCCAAAGCCCGGCCGCCCTTGCCCACGGTGGCAGCAAGGAAAAGGCGTTGGGCATTCAGGTGGAAACCCTGGCGAAATCCACCCAGGAGTGGGATGGCGACACCCTGCCGGCCTATCCACGCAGCCAGCCCGAGATCCAGATCCTGCGCATCACCATCCCCGCCGGCGTCACCTTGCCGCTGCACACCCATCCGGTGATTAATGCTGCGGTGATCACCAAAGGGCGGCTCGAAGTGCAACTCAAGGGCGGCGGCACACGTGAATTCGGCGCCGGAGAAGCCCTGATTGAAGTCGTGAATAGGGTGCATTTCGGCAGAGCTCTGCCGGGCAGCGAGGTGGAGGTGATCGTGTTCTACGCCGGCACTCCAGGACTGCCAGTGACGGTGCTCACCCCCTGAGCGGTCCGAAATCCGCCAGAGTGCGGGGCCTCAGAACAACACCCATGACCCCTCCCAGCCGCGATCAGGTGCTTGCTGCGTCCGCCGGCTGGGTGGGTGCCCTGTTGAACGTGTTGCCCGGCCTGGGTGCGGGCTATCTCTACCAACGCCGCTGGAAGGCCTACTGGATCACCTCGATCCTCTCCACGGCCTGGTTTGTAGTGGGCGCTGCCCTTGGTGGAGGCACCTCGGGACCGGAAGCCCCCCAGAACCAGCTGATCGGACTGCTGGGCCTGGTGCTGCTCAGTGGTGTGACCGCCAGCGAAGCGGGCCTGGCGGTGAAGCGGGTGCGTGAGCAGCTGAACAGCGACGCCTAAATCGCCAACGGCGCCGGAATCACTGGCTTCGCCGCTTTTCCGAGCTTGTGGTTGTGGTGGTCCTGGAGGCTGCGCCTGGATTTCTCCACACGAACCAAGCGAGCCACCAGAGCTGCAGTGTCGTGGTCTGACAGATCGCCATCGTCTCTCCACTTCAAACAGGAGAGCGGCGAAGCAGGTATTGCCTTCATAGCTATGTACGGTCCGATGACCGACACATTACGGTCACTAAATCCTGACGACTAGAAAGGAAAGCTAAAGATCAATCAGTATTTTTGAGTATTAATCACCAAGCAAAATCAATTTTCTCTTTCACATTTTCTTTGGATTGAATGCGGCAGGCCGATGTGTGTCTGCGTCCGCTCATGAACGGCGGGCTGCACCGCGGCCATTACCGATCAACCCCAGATCAATGGCCAGACCCACGGCCACCACCAGCACGCCACTGAAACTCGACAGGCCTCCGAAACCCGCCACCGCCCAGCAATACCCCAGGGTCGTGGTGGGCAGCAGCACCAAGCCCAACAGAGGAATCAGAGGGTTGGGAACACCAAAGCCAGCGAACGGTGCCAGCACGAAGGCACTGTTGAACAACCAGCACAACAGCAGGATCACCCGGGGCGCAAGAAGCCCCAGAAACGCGATCAGACACATGGAGACGGGCGCGCGCTACTCCAGAGGTAGCCAAAGTCAGCAGCAACAGATCACCGCCATGGTGAGGCACCCCACGACTGTCGTGGTGACAGGATTTTGACCATGACCGACACCCCCGACCTGACCGCAATCCATGCGGTGTACAACGATCCTCAGATCGAGGGAATGGAAGCGCTCTACGCAGCGATCGCGGAGCAGTTGAACTCCGGCGCTGATTTTGAGCAGGCCTACGCCACCGTGATGGCCTCGGGCGGTCCTATCGCCGCCACCTGGATCCGCTTCTGCGTGCAGTGCACCACGCGCTTCAGCACTCCACCGATCGAAGCCGATTTCCTGGCCGTGCTGGAACAGTTCAGCCGGCAGCAGCTGGAACGCTCTCAGTAAACGCCATCAACGGGACTCAACCGAACTGGCCGAGAGCGCAGAACTGCAGGGTGCCTCGGCCATCGGTCGTGACCGATCCTGCCCCGAGCATTTCCAAGGTGTGAAAACAGGCCTTCGCGCGCTGCTCTGAAATCAACAGCGATCGTGAGCCATGGTTGCTGACATCATGCCAAGAAATTGGCCTATTGAGACGCGTCGCCATGCGATGAATTGAGACCAGCAGGGTATCAGTAATCAAAACAGAATTACTTCGCAGACCAAGCTTTACCGCTCCTGAAATAATCCATCTGTTCCTGATGAACACTACAGAGCACGACGTCAGAAAAAACTGACAGCTGGGTTGGAAAACCGTCAGATCAGCTGCACAGGTCAACCGCGCAAAACCGTTAAAACATCTCCACTTGTGCAATCACCATGGCGACCTACGGCGTGATCGGCTGCGGCTATGTGGGTAGCGATGTGGCGGTTCTGATGAAGGCCGGAGGCCATCACGTGGTGGGCACCACCCGTTCAGCGGAACGCATCCCAGAGTTGCAAGAGCTGGTGCACGAAGCCCATCAAGTTGATCTCACCGATCCCGATGGGGACCTGAGCTTTGTGGATGACTTGGATGGCCTGCTGATCAGCGTGGCGCCAACCCAGCAAGGAGAGGGCTATCGAAGCGTGTTTGCTCAGGGCATCAGCAGATTGGGTCGCGCCTTGCGGCGCCGAACCAGTCATCGTCCGCTGCACGTGACCCTGATCAGCAGCACGGGGGTGTACGGCGACCAGCAAGGCCAGGCCGTCGACGAAGAGAGCCGGCTCGACACCAGCAATCCCATCAACGCCCTGCTGGCCGCCGCCGAAGACCAGCTGCTGAGCATTGATCGCCCCGACACCGGCATTTGCGTGCTCCGCCTGGGCGGGATCTACGGACCAGGACGCGACATGGTGGCGATGATTCAACGGGCTGCGGGGCAACAGGTGCCCAAAAACGGCAATGCCGTGCCTGCATGGAGCGGAATCCTCGACATCACCCAAGGCGTGGCGTTTGCCTTCAGGCACAACCTGCGGGGGATCTACAACCTGGTGGACGATATGCAGCTCAGCCGAAGAGAGCTTTCGACCCTGATCTGTGACCGCGATGGGCTGCCACCCGTTCTGTGGGGTCACTCAGAACCGAATGGATCGCGCATGCTCAATGCCCGGGTGTCGAACCGCAAGATCAAGGACGCAGGCTTCCGATTCAGCTCACCTTCGATGCTGGAGGCCGTGAAGGTCTGAAACCGAATTTATTCCGGTCCCCAGATGCGGCGCAACACCTCAATGTCGTAGTCGGTGAAAAACCGTGGCGGCCCACCCGGACGAGGCTTGTAAGCCATCACCGTGATGCCGGCGTGGGCCGAAGCCGCTGAGAAGGGCTTGTCGTCGTAGAGGCAATCTCCATCAACATTGCTGAAGGGATGCTCAAGTCCGAGCGTATGGCCAAATTCATGCAGAAACAGGTAAACAGCATCCGTCTGACCCGTTGCAATCCCAAGGCATCCGTTGAGAATCATGATGTATTGCGTGCCGGCAAGGTTTTGACGCGCTGAACCTTCTAAGCGGTCGTTTTGATCGCAATAACCAACAATGACGAGATCGGCATCCTGCTGCCGACGCACCTCGCGAAAATCGAGAGCAATCAGGCGATCAGTGGCCCTGATTAGCTTCTTCGCCAATGCTTTCTCATGGGCGTAAAAAGGATCGGCGCGAAAGCTCTTCCGTGGGCTACCAGCCCCAACATTTCCTTCAAGATCGCCGACCACCACGGTGTAACGACGTGGCTCCATTTCAATGAAATAGTTGATCGTTGTGCGACCACCAAGAAATTGTTTGTCGCCGAAACTCCAAGGTGCAACAAGGGCTCTCACCGTTGGCCGCATGTCGCATTGCTGGGCGAGAGCAGGCATGGGACCCAGCAGACCAAACCAGGCCGCGACCATCAAAGGCCAACGTTTCATCACGCTTTGACTGCTGATTCCACCTAATCACATCGAGACAGGCGTGCAAACCTGAGCATCCTCACGACTGCAGTGGCACGCGATGACATCCTCTGATGCACTTCCGGAGTCGATGACGCTCAAACCCAGCACAATCAACTGGCTGCTGGTGATGCTGGGGAGCGCCGGTCTGGGGATGCTGGGATTGCAATGGCTGGGCAGCGATAGCGACACAGCCGCTTGGGCGGTTCCGCTCGGCATCCTGCTCGGCGGCACTGGACTGTTGGTGTCTCTGCTGATGCTGTGGCCGAACAGCAGCTGGATCAAATTGGGGCCTGATGGCATCCGTCTGCGCGTCCTGTTTCGAGACTCTCACCACCGCTGGGGTGACATCAACGGCTTCGGAATCACAACGTTGCACACCGGTTACGGCAACAAGAGCCGGCTGGTGACCTTCTGGGTGGGCCCCAACAACACGCCGCATTCCCTGCCAAGTGGGTTTGGCAAAAAACCAGACGATCTGATGGAGCTGCTCGAGCATTATTGGCAGCGCTACCGCTGACGCAAACCCGTCATTCCATTGATGCGGTCAAGCGACCCACTGGTCGGCGTCCATGATCCGTTTGATCAACAGACCCAGGCGTTTGAACTCAGCGAAGTTCATGTCCTGCACAGCCTGATCCAAACCGCTGTCGACCCACTCGCCGTCGCGCAACTCATAGATCGTGAAGTCCTGGTCCAGCGCGTCGCGCTTGATGCAATAAGTGATGCCGTCGTCGTGGAGGAAGTCGGCGGAATGCAGTTGGAGTCCCATCGGTTCAGGCTAGAAGCCCCTTACCCGAGGGATCGATCAGGCCATAGAGCAGGGCCATCACCGCCAGCTGGGTGCGATCGCGGGCTGTGTGATCCCCCACTCCAGGGAGACGGACTTCAAAAGGCCAAAAACACTTGCCATTCCCTGACAGGTCAGTAGGGTTTGCGGGTCTCTAACGAAGTGGCCCCCCTCCCAACGCCTAGGCCTCTGGCCAAGCAGCGGGAACGCCAATCCATGGCTCAATCCAGCACAGCCACCTCCAAACGCGAAGCCGAACTTCAGCGACTGGAAGCAGCCTTAGCTGCAAAACCCGCCTCCAAACCTGCAGCGAACCGCTGATCTGCGAGCGATCATTCAGCGCTTCACCTCCAGGATCAAACGCTTGACTTGGACCGGCCCTGAGGCGGCTGGCAATGCAGTGATCGAGACGGTTTGGGTTTCCGAGAGAGGACCAAAACTGCAATTCATCCGCGCCTGCTTCCACGACTTGCTGATGCTGCTGTTGTGTTCCACCGTTGCGCTCATGATCGTGAGCGAGGGATTCAGGGCATCGCAGATAACGGTCGACTCTTCTTTGCCGTTGTCAGGTTTCACCTCGATCTTGAAGGTCAGCGCTGTTCCCTTCTGGTAACTGACATCGAGACTGTTCCAGAACTGCAAGCGTTCTCCCTTGCGCAAGCTGAGGCTCGTTTGCTGAGCCTCAATCGCCTCGGGTGAAAACGTAAAGCGATGGAGCAGCTCGCCTCCCATACAGCCTGTCAAAAGGCTCAGGCATCCAATGGTGACGCCCCAACCAGGCACAGATCGACAACGCATAGCTCATCCACCGCTTCACCAGAACTAGCCAGGGCTTGCTCAAGCGGTTTTGCGCTGGGTCGCCGCATAGGCCACAGCACCACCGGCCACGAGCGTGAGCAGCCCTGAGGTGATCAGGAAACCCACCAACATGTGAAGGGCAAGGAGACTGCCGAATAACGACATCTTTACGCGCAGCAGCTTGCTCTTGATCAGGAGCAGCAACAACAGCGCCACGGTGGCCTTCAGGCTTGCGATCTTGGCAGCGCTGATGGGGCAAAACGGATTGAGCAACATCGCCCAGGCGTCGATCGATTGCGTGAATTGTCGCGAACTCAGATGTAGCGCCGTGGGCAAAACGTTGCAGCCCAAGCACAGTGAGGCGAGCAGCACGCTGAAGCGATGGTCAACGCAAGCCTCAACTGGGCGTCCCTGATCGGGATCGTCTGCTTTGGCTATGGGGTGGTGGCTGCGGCTCTCACCGTGCCCCAATTGATCTTCAAACTTCAGCGCCGGGCCGATCTCACCCCCCAGGTGGTGTTCAACACCCTGACCACCGTGGTGCAGGGCTTGGGCCGCGCCCTGGCGTTGCCACTGGTCGGTGGCATTCTGTTTTTCCAGGGATGGCGGCTCGATCCCATCCTGCAGTTCGCCATGGCCTTGCTCAGCGCAGGCGTGATTGTGGAATCAATCGGCAGCCTGGTGAACGATTTCCTGGCTTGGCAACAGGGCAGAACGGATCGCGCATCACGGTGATGGCTGTGGGCGTCCGTTGCACGGATGAAACTGAGCGCCAGCTTGCCCCGACTTACTTCTGGCCGTAGGCACCAAGCGACATGGCCCGGTTGAGCACCTGCTGCTTGATCAGCGCCCGATCCCGTTCCACATACAGCTCAGCCCAGTGGGACGGCTTGGATTTGCCCACCAGGGTTTCAACATCGTCTTCAACTTCGGCATAGACCGCATCCACAAACGCTTCAGGGGAATCGCCGAAACTGTCGTAAGCCTCGAGGGCTCGATCGAGGCGTTTGATCAGACGTGTTGCACGCGACATCTAATTTCTAAGCAATCCTATCCCAAAAACACTACACAAAACCCACAACCGACTGCAGCAATGACGACAGTTCAGGAGAGAAGATTCGCCGCTTGAAGATTAACGACTGATCAACATTGGCTTATCAACAGTGCAAGGCGGAGCGCTGCGATCACGGCGTGCAGGGACCGTTGGCGGTCACCACCACTTCATCCCCCAACTTCAAGGTCTCGAGCAACTCCCGGAGCACAGACTCCTTGACATTGAGACAGCCACCGGTGACCTTCTCACCGATGCGCTTCTCATTGTTGCTGCCATGGATCGCAAAGCTATACCAACGAAACTTGCCGTCGTAGGTGTTGAACTTGAACGGCTGCTTGACGCTATCGATCGGCTCCAGACTGATGTAACCAATCCCATATTCGCCTGTCTCGCCATCACCACTGAAATCGATGGCATTCATGTTCTTGAACAGACTGGCCTTGAGCTCGGCTTCGCTCTTACCGGACTGCTTGATCAAGTTCGGATCCATCACGAACTGATCCTTACTCAGGATTGCGTTCACCTTGAAACGCCCTAGGGGGGTGTATCCCTCCTCAAAGCGGGTGCCTGCGCAGGTGACGCCGTAGCGCCCAAAGCCCACCTGAAACGCGGTGCGCTGATCACCCCGGAGGATCTCGCCTTCACTCTTGCCAGGCGCCTTGAGATCAATGGCGATGGTGATCGGGCCGCTCAACGCCGAGGGACCCTCTGCCGCAGTCTTGTCACCACTGCAACCTGCCAGCACAGCCGCCAAGGCCAGGGCTGCGAACGGATGGGAACGTCGCATGCTGAAGCGGAAGCGCTGACGCCATCCTGGCGAGGATGGCGGGAGTTGCACGGCCTGCAACAAAGCCCCACCAGCAGCTGTGCCAACCCAGCTTCTGGTCCAGACCCAACTGTCACAGTGCCAGTTCGTCTGGCTAGTATTCGTTCGTGAGGAGATAAAGCTTCTCGGGGTGGAAACAAGGTCACACTCCTGAGCAGCTTTCGGAACCCCTGCCTTCGGCGGGGGTTTCTTTTTGCCCTGGTGCCAGCGCTGCTGACGAGGCATCAACACCAGGGCAAAAAAAAGAGGCCCCTTCCGGCAGCCTCTTGGGGGGTGTGAGGAGAAAAGCCCTGCTCGGGCCCTTCCGCCCACCTTCATAGGGCCCCACCCGGGATCAAGGGAAGCACTGAAATACGACTCAATACGACTGGGGGCTGACAGAGCTCAGCGGCCGATCATGCGTTGACGCACCAGCGCATCCCAGAGGCGCGTGGGCATCAGCCAGCTGCTGGCGGTCGACGCCATCACACCTCAGGCAACAACAACACGCTGCCACGCCGATTCCCACCTTGCGATTCTTCTCCCAAGACCCAATGGGACCAACGGTTCGTGTTAGCTAACTAAATGGCTGAATTCATTAGGAGGCCAATGCAAACCCGTCCACCACGCTCCGCGGCCTGCAGCATCGAAGCCCTTGGCGACAACCACTTCCGCGTCTGCGGGAACAAGGGCTGCATGATCGTGAAAGGTTGGAGCAACGCCCAATACCTGAGCCGCAATAGCAACAACCTGGAACCACAAAGTCGCTTCGCCTTCGACGACTGATCCCAGAGACTCGCGCTTCAACGCTGAAATCAGGTTGTTTTCACGTTGAAATCAGAGTGAAAGCACCGATGCCGCTCCCGAAAAAGACGGCTAATTAAAAACAAGACACCAGGGCCACTGCAGTGCTGCATCCCTCCACAACCGCCGGCTCTGCCGCGGCCCCCGGCCTAGGGATCCGTCTGGCTTGCTGGCTTGAGACCACTCTGATCCAAACCCTGCTCACCCTGGTGCTCTGGCCGCTAAAGCTGATCTACCGGCGGCCCCAGGAAACCTGGCGCGCCTGGTTTGCCAATCAGAAGCTGTGCTCGCTCGACGATCGCTTCTGCTGAAGGCAACGCCAACCTGCTGGTGGAGTTCCCCCAGAAATGCTGATCAGCGCTGGCAGCTGGCCCGAAAGCGGTTGGACGGATTGGTGATGGCGTGCTTGGTGGGGCGCCCACTCACCCGCTTGCGCCAAGCTCGAAACGACGACGCCTTGAGCTCAGCGCGCATCAGGGCAATCACCTGCGCTTCCGAAAGACCGAACTGGTAGTGGATCGCCTCAAAGCTGGTGCGGTCTTCCCAGGCCATCTCAATCACTCGATCCAGGTCTTGATCGGACAGGGCCGCCACATTCACGGAATTGGGCACCGCCACAAGTGATCGCGATTGGCCACGACGCTACGAACCGAATGCAGCGGTCGTGACATCCAAACAATGCACAAACGGGACCACCGTCCGCGACTGGGTTGGCGAGCATGCAGACATGGCAATGCTTATCCCAGCACCAAGCCAACACGGGGGATTTGCAGCCTCGGGGGACTGGCTGGCCCACGGCCAGAACAACCAGCTGCTCCACTTTCGCGCCCACAGCACACCGCGTGGCGACGCCTTGATCGAGGTGCGACGTTTTCACTGGGTGCCGCCCCATCTCCCTGAGCCTCAGGGACGGCAGGTGATCCCCCTGACGCAAGCCCTTGATCGCTGGTCAACGCTGCAGCAGGGCGGCTGGCAGCGCGTGCATGGGCCTGTGCGCTGAGCGATCAGGCATTGCGATTGCGCAGGCGTCAGTGGCCAGCAGCGCTGATGCTGCCAACACTGATGGCAAGGATCCAGTCGTAGCGCGATGACCAGGCAGGGCCGATGGACGCGGCGAGCGCTGCTGCAACTGGTGGGGACGACTCTGGCCACCGCCAGCGCAGTGCGCATCCTGCCCCGGGCGGCGCACGCGGGCAGCCAACCGGGGCGCGGGGCCTGGGCCGCATTGGAGCAGCAGCTGCAGGGCCGACTGCTGACCCCCCAGCTGCCGTGGCGCAACGCCACCGCAGCCGTGCTGAAGAAACTACGCAATCCCTTCTGGATCCAGGAGCAGCCGGAGGGGCTGCAATCCACCGGCTGGCTCGGGGGCTGGACAGCAGTGGCCAGCACCCGCGCCATCGCCGCAGAATCAGCTGCTGATCTCGCCGCTGGGGTGCGATTTGCCCGGCAGCATCGACTGCGGCTGGTGGTGAAAGGCGCCGGACACGACTACCTGGGCCGCAACTGCGCTCCCGATTCGCTGCTGCTGTGGACGCAGCCGATGCAGGGCATCAGGGTGCACGAGGCATTTATGCCCCAGGGAGCACCAGCGGGAACGGCTCCGCTGCAAGCGATCACGGTGCAGGCAGGCGTGCGCTGGCTGGATGTGTATGCCGCCGCAACCGCAGCGGGGCGTTATGTGCAGGGGGGCGGTTGCACCAGCGTGGGGGCCTGCGGTGGCTTCATCCTCGGCAGTGGCTTCGGCAGCTTCTCGAAGCGCTACGGGAGTGGTGCCGCCGGGTTACTGGAAGCGGAAGTGGTCACCGCCGACGGCCAGATCCGGCGGGTGAACAGTCACCAGGATCCCGATCTGTTTTTTGCGTTGCGCGGCGGCGGCGCCTGCAGTTTCGCTGTGCTGAGCTCGATCACGCTCCTGAGCCACCCGATCCCCACACGGCTGGGGCTGGTAACCGGTGGGGTGCAGGCCAGCGATGACGCGGCCTACCGCGAGCTGATCGAAGCGGTGCTGCGCTTCTACCCAAGCCATCTCGACAATCCCCACTGGGGAGAGCAGATCCAGTTCAACCCCGACAACAGATTGGGCTTCCTGCTCACCGCCCTCGATCTGCCGGACGCGCAGGTGCGCAGCAGTCTGGAGACGCTGCTGGCCCCGTTCCGGGCCCAGCCCGACCGCTTCCGCGTGGCACCGGAGTTCACCTTCATGCCCTTTGCAGATATCTGGAATGCCGAGGCCTGGGAGCGCATGAAGCCGGGAATGGTGACCCGCGACGACCAACCAGGGGCCCCGCAAGGGCGGTTCTGGTGGGACGGCAATCAGGGGGAAGTGGGCGCTTTCTGGAACAGCTACGACTCGCTCTGGATTCCGACCCAGGCGCTGAAGCAACGACCAGATCAGGTGGCGGATGCCTTCTTTAACGCCTCACGCCATCGCGGCTTCACGTTCCAGATCAACAAGGGCCTTTCAGGGGAAGCCACGGAAGCCCGGCAGCGCGATCTAGATACCGCCCTGCATCCGGATTGCTACGAGGCCGCAGCGCTGGTGATCTGCGCTTCAGCTCAGCAATACCGCTACCCGGGCCTGGCGGGTCATGAACCCGACATCGCGCAGGGGCGGCGAGACGCCAATCAAGTGCAGCAGGTGCTGGCCACCCTGCGCCAGCTTTTCCCCGAGGCGGGCACCTACAGCAATGAAACCGATTTCTTCCTCAAGCAGGCGGGCCCGGCCCAGTGGGGGCCGCACCTGAAGCGGCTGCAAGCGATCAAACGGCGGGTGGATCCCAGCAACCTGTTCCGGGTGCACAACGGCATCGGCACTCTCAACAGCTGACGCCTCAGCCAGCGTCCTTACAGTCCGGAGCAACCGGGATGAGAGGCGATGGCCAAGCTGGCGGAACTGAACCTGAAGCGTTTTCAACAGCTGAACACCGCCGACAGCTCCTTGCTGGTTCGCAAGCACAAAGAGGTGCTGAATTGGATGATGCGCAGCCTGGGGCTGGACACCTACGGGCTGACCTGGGCGCAGTTCTTCAAGGGTTTGGGGCTGGGAGCTTCTCTGACATGGCTGGTGATGCGTTGACCTGAGCTCGGCCCTTGGCCATGTCAGCAACTGCTCACCGCTTCACCGCAACAACTGGCCTGGGCACGGGTGATGTTCAGAACTGTCCGCCCAAACCCTTCATTAGTGCTCAGAACGGTTTAACTTCGAAAAGACGTAAAACTTCCGCGGGGACGTTGAACGATGAGTGAAAACACTCAGCAGTACGACGAATTTGAGTCACCGTCGAACACCGACGACAAATACGGCAAGTACGAGGTGCCGTTCCACACCCTCGAAAAGCACGGCAAAGAAGAGTTTGATGCTGAGCACGATGCCGGAATCAACAACCCCGAGAGCCGCCACCGCGACAAGATTCTCGATCAGATCTGCGACACCCATCCCGGTTCGCCGATGTGCAAAGTGTTCGACGACTGAGCCTCTGCACGACAGGAAGCCTCTGTTGCTTCCAAGCTTCGGAGCCCTGCCTGATGGCGGGGCTTTTTTGTTGGCCATCGTCAGGACCTTCAAACCCAGCACAGCGCATGGGACGCCGCAGTGTGAATTGGCACGTCAGCCACGGATTGAAACCAAGACAATGGGCCTTCCAGAGAAGAGCCCATGGATCAAGTTGAACGCGACAACTGGGCCAGAATCGCCGCAGAGCTGGAAAAGAGTGGCGTCACCGAAAGTGGCTTCTATCAACGGGCCAAAGCCATCGCTGATGGCAAGCCCGACCCGTTGCCGACCGGGCCGCAAGGCATGCTCCCATCCATGGACGGCTGACCTAACCCACAAGCGCCAGCCAGGCCCCAAACCCTGCTGCCAACAGACCGCACACCAGCGCCTGGAGCACGGTGGCGGCGGGGTCGGGTTTCTCCCAGCGATCGATGGTGCGGCACGCCATTGCGTAGCACTCGCAATTGCGGTCGAGCTTGGCGAGGTAGCGCTCCACAAACTGCTCATCAAGCTCCAACCGGTAGAGCCGGGAGCGGATCTGGTTGCGCTCGAACTGGGTCATGGCGCCCTTCTAACCAACGGCAGCACCGCTGTGTGAGGCGGCTTTGCGTTCCAGCACCGGGTACTGGAAGTACTCGCCACCGCGCCAGCGCCAGGCGGGAATGGAATCGCCGAGGCTCACGCCTTTGAGGTCTGCCACCTTCACCACCATCACCGGCTGTTCGCGCTCGATCACCTGCAGGTATTTGCGGGAGGAGGTGCGCAGGGTGGGCAAACACGCCTGCAGCCAAGGCCTCTCAAGCCCCCGGCAGACTGACGAAATGGATTGCAGCCAAGCCCGACACCGCCTCGATCAACTGCTGGAGCAGGGCGAGATCGAGCCCGCCACCCATCGCTGCGGGCTGGATCTACTCAACGCACGCGAACCAACCAGTGATGAAGAGGCGCTGAACTGCGCTTCAGCCGAAGCGGTGGAGCGTTGGGGTCGCCAGAACGCGCTGCACTGGCAAGACAACCTCGATGCCGAGGCCTTTGCCGAGCGGTTTGAAATCGGCCACGGGCACACCTATGGATGCATCGAGCAAATGGTCAGCTGCATCGACACCGCCCTGCTGGCTGAGCTCCTGAATCAGCAGAAGCAAGCAGCGCAGTGATTCAGACAGAGACAACAGGATTCAGCTCAAGCGTGCTGCTGAGGGTGAGCCGGGCATGAAAGATTTCAAACACCGCATCGATACGCTGCGCTTCGAATTTTGAAATCTCCAAAACCACCGCAAGGTGATCCAGAAAGCGGCGCTCTTCTGGCTCGAAGGGGCCATCGGAGCGCATCAATTCGGAGGCCATGGCATAGGCCGTCATGCACTGCGCATTCGTGAGACATTTCGCGGCCTTCAGCATCATCTCGTGAGCCCCTAAGGAGCGTCGCAAGTCCAAAAGATCGTCCAGAAGGGCAATCATTTCGCCATCGCTCATCTGGCAGAACGGCTCGCGGTAATCCAAGGCATGGCGAAATGCCCGCGTGCCCGCTGGGGTGAAATGGCTATCCCAAGACACAGCGGCCAAGCCAACAGCCGCAAATGCAGTTAACGAATCCATCACTGAGGACAACAGAACTTTGGTTATGGCCTCAGCTCACCAGCCAGTGATGTTGCAAACAACACAGGCCTGATGCGTTAGGTGATTCCACTTAGCGCAAGCATCTTCACAGGAAGACAGCTATTTCATGGCAGAGCGTCATGCGCCAAAGCGGTCACCGGAGCGACCTCTCTTTAAGCCTGAGGTGTGCTGCCCCCGCTTCAATTTCAGCCACAACGCTTTCTCCAAAGCCGTGAGCTTTGGCTCTTTCTCATGCAGCAGCGCAGAGGCACGCGTTTTTGCGTTGACGATGTACTGAGTGGTGCGGTCAAGCTTGTCGAAAGACATCACCAGAAGGCAATCAGCAAGTCACTCGTAAATCGTCGCGGTGGCCACTTGATGTGCCCAAGAGCACCAAATTGCCTTGCTTCAGGCATACGGAACCAGCGGAAATCCAAATCCCTCAACTGAGGGAGGCATCGCTCGGCCTCAATCCCTCAACTGAGGGTTTGCGTGCAGACGGGTTGGCTTGACAGTGGAGGAGCGCGCCGATGGGTTCAATAGCAAGCCAGTGATGACCACTCCCCGCTACGGCGAAGCACTGCAATGGGCCGAGGAGCTGCATCGCCAGCAGCGACGCAAAGGCAAGCCGATTCCCTACATCGCGCATTTGATCAGCGTCAGCGCCTTGGTGTGGGAAGACGGCGGCAATGAAGATCAGGCAATCGGAGCCCTTCTACACGACGCCATCGAAGACGCGGGCCAGACCCATGCATCAATCGCCGAGCGCTTTGGGGTGGCAGTGGCCGACATCGTGCGCGACTGCACCGACACCTCCCCCGAGGCCAGACCGGGCGCGAAAGAACCCTGGTTGCTGCGCAAAACCCGCTACCTCGACTCCCTGGCCAGCAAACCGATCAGCTCCCTTCTGGTGACCGCCGCCGATAAGGCCCACAACGCCGGCGACATGGTGCTGGATGCGCGGCGTGATCCAGCCATGTGGAGCAAGTTCAATGCCGGCCTCGATGGCAGTGCCTGGTATCTGCTGCAGATGCATCAGGCGCTGGAGAAGCGCCTCCCCAGCAGCCGATCAGTGGAACGGCTGGGGGAAGCAGTGAGCGAAATCCTCAGCAGCAACGCCTATCAACACCTGATTCCGGCTGGATCCAACGCCGAGCAGTGGGCCAATAGCTACCCCGAACGCCATGACCGCTGACCTTGCGATGAGCTCGATTACCTACGGCAACCAAAGCGTGCCGTTGCACCAGAGACCGCACTGGCGACCGGTGCCGCACTGCCCCTACCGGCGCCTGAAAGACTTAACTCCCACCAGCCGCTGGTTCGATCTGTCTCCCGCCAATGCAGAAACGCTTTGGGAAACCCATGTGGCCCAGGCGCTGGGCATGCCGGCATGACCATCGAGCAGGAGCTTTACCGCACCCTCTGCAACGAATGGCCCCAAGCGAGCTGATCCCTCAGCTCAGTGATCAGCGCATGACCAACCTCACAGCCAGCCGTGAGCCCGATCACAGGTTCTGCTCAACAACCGGGCAATCGTGAAAACACGGTGAAGGACAACCACAAAAACGTCATCGCCGTTCCATCAGCGCCAGAGATATCCGAGAGCCCCGCCCCAGTGGTGGGGCTTTCCCTTGTTCAGGCCTCAAGGCCATAACCGACACGTTGATCAGCGGTGCCTGGCTAGCCACCCGTCATGTTCGCACCATGACGAGTGCACAAGCCTGCACCGCTCAACACAGGCTCAAAACCATCTTCAAAAAATAAAAATCACTTGCGAGCCATCCAAACCAGATCGCTTGTTGTTGTTATTGACTTAATGCCTTGATCTCCAGTGAGCAGTAGGTGCTATCAGGCTTGCGGCCTTGTTCACGCAAAGCCTTCACTTCCAAGGCCGCTGCACGTAGATCGGCTCTGAAGACAGGATCAGCGTGGAGCTGTGCCACGGCAGCAGACCCAATAATCTGACTGGCCTGCACATCACTGAGCCAATGCACATTGCAGATGCTGCGGCTCTTGCCATAGTCAATACCGCGTGCCACCAATTGATCACGCCGTTCGGGCGCCACTTCACTCAACACCAATGCCCACGCCCAGCCTGCGGCGGTGTGCCCTGATGGATAAGACCCATCATTTCGGAGGAGTTCATCATCCTCAGGTGTGCACATGGGCTGATTGTTGACAGTGAAGGGGCGAGGTCGTTGGTAGTGATTTTTGGCGCTATAAGTTGCCAGACCGGCATCGGTGAGCGTTCGGTGCAACAGGGTGTAGAGACGCGGCGTTTCCTCCTTGGAGATTGGAACGCCCAAGGCGCAGGAATAGATCGATGCGGCAGCTGGAAAATTCAAGTTGGCATCGCGTGCCGCCAGGTCCCAACGCGGCGTGCCTCGAAGGGGAAATGTGGCTTCTGCTGTCTCTACATCGAGCGCATAAGCAGTAGAGCCTGCTTGTGGTGGGGCGGGAAGCAATTCAAGTGAATTCGGCTGTGAGCTCGGGGGCAGGTATCCCTCCACCAAGCCATGCTTCAACTCTTTGAGATTGTCTGGAGAGCCAATATTGGATTCGCAATGCTGTGCCGGCTCAGCGAAGGCCGGACCTGCCAACAGTGAGAGGGTTGCTGCGATGGCAAGCATGCTCCCGGCGATGCTGCTTGAAGCCATGGCTTGGTGTTTCACTTTTTTGTAGGTAGCAATGCCTGGAGCCATTGGCTACGAATCGCCCATCTCCCCTAAGGGGATGCTCCGCCACAACGCCCTCAAGGGCTAGATCCGCCAAAGAGAAATGGTCCTCGATGCAGTAATCATCTGATCTCGCGTTGCTTGATTGGCCTTAGCCAACAATTTGTGGATCTGAAAGAAAGTCGTACTGGTGAAACCCATCCAAGCCCTCACCAGCACAAACTCACGAGTGATGAACTGTTAGCGCCCTCTTCAAAGAACTAACAGCTCACAACCCATCACCCGGGGAAAGCAAAGGCGCTGTGTGAACCGCTTCTGCATCACCCGGAGGAGAGCAGAAGCGTGGTGGAACGCTCCTACTCACCGGATCAACTCAGGAAGCCAGTGCCTGAGTCCCCATCACTTTCAGGCACGAGCCCTGGGCGTGACTTGCTGAATGTTCTCCTCATGGGTGATGAAAGCACCACATGCTGTGTCTCCAATGTCAGGCCCAGTGGTGAAATGGCCTCCTATGGCCTTGAAGCTGTCAATGCGGGAATTGACCAACCTCACAGCCAGCCGTGAGCCCGATCACAGGTTCTGCTCAACAACCGGGCAATCGTGAAAACACGGTGAAGGACAACCAAAAAAACGTCATCGCCGTTCCATCAGCGCCAGAGATATCCGAGAGCCCCGCCCCAGTGGCGGGGCTTTCCCTTGTTCAGGCCTCAGGGCAGAGGCCATGGATCTAAGTCGCAATGTCCCGGAGTCACTGACCTCGGTCGAAAAGCAGCTTTGAGAAGCTCAATGCGATTCGGCAATGGGAAGATCGACTGGCGCATTGCCGATAGCCGTCGATGCTGACGTCCTGAGCAGCCGTGGCTAGGAAGTGAAGGCGACCGAGGTGGGACACCGGGTCGTCTGGTGCGGTTGCGTCGAAACGCCCCACCGCTTTGGTCATCACCCCCGCTTTATTGGCTAGACGGGGTGATGACCTCTGTCTACGGATCGGGCAATAAAAAACCCCGCGGATTGCGGGGCGTTGCGTTGATGTGATCACGGTGCCGAGCCGATAGCAGCAAGCCTTCCCGGTTCCACTGCGGGGTCCAGTCAACAAGGGGTCTGTCCTTCATAGGCATGGCGCTTCAGGTGGCTGAACTGAGGCTTTCCCTTGTTCAGGCCTAAGCGAGGGTGTGCTGTTCAACTGCTGGATTCGAGGGTGAGGGCAGACGCCATGCGCCGTTCTTCATGGGACAGAAAGTCGCCCCACATGCCGATCAGAAAACTCAAGGTCTTGAGGGCTTTGAGCTGAGCATCAGACCCTGGCTTCGTGTACTTGAAGTCCATAAACATCTTGTCGGCGATGTTTTTTTGCTCCTGGCAACGGGAATCGATGGTCATGTTCAGGCCTCCGGAACCACAACGCCTTCGTTGTCTGAGAAGCGCACAGACCAAAGCTCTTCAGTCGTCACCAAACCATTCTCGTCCAACAATTCTGGGTGAACGGTTTTAAGCCCAGTGCGATCGCTCTTCGCGCTGGCTGTTGAAGCAGACGACAAACGCATCATCCTGAATGCTTGCAGAAGCAGGCATGCCAGGACCGCGGCGTAAGCAAGAGAGAAAAGCACAGACCACCCAACCAAACATGAAGAAAGGTTAACGACTGTTGCCGTTAGCCGGGGCCGTCTGCATTGGAATCCGAAACGGGCGGTTTTCTGGGGTGAGTGGTCTCGACCGAACCAAGCAGGGCGGTTCTCCTGCTTCTCGCCAGCAACCACCGGCAGGATGCTGATGCAGTCGAGTCATGAAGAGGAACGAGACCTCTGGAAGTGGGATTCCAGGGGTCTTTTTTTGCTTCAACGGCTGATCCGCTGCTCTGATGCTGCTGTGACCAACCCCACAACCATCCGTGAGCGCGATCACAGGCTCAACGCAGCAACCGGGCGATCGTGAAATCACGGTGAAGGACAACCCAAAAAACGTCATCGCCGTTTTATAAGCGCCAGAGAGATCTGAGAGCCCCGCCCCTTGGTGGGGCTTTCCCATGGCCCACAGCCCTTCAGGCCGCCGGGTGATCAATCGCTCCTTCGGCGCCTCGAAGTCCCACAGTCGATGTCGGGCAGCTGACGCGCGCTGCAGGCTTCTCGGATCACAGCGAAGCGCTGCTCAGGAGTCTTGGCACCACGTCGCTCCAACAGCTCAAACACCAGTGGGCTGATCAAGCCGTCTTGCAAAAGCTGTTGGTTCGTTTGGGCCAAGGCCTGGGACCCGCAGAGCAGTGCGATGCCCAACGACCAGCCAAACGCACTGATGGGCTTCATCGACACCGCTGCCAGCCAGACAATGTCATCTTGCTGAGATCCCCGGGCGTTGGCGACTCCCTTCAAACTTGGAGCCAGCAACCCGCTCCGCTTGCGCCCGCGTTTCCCAATCCTCAACGCACTGGCGCTGGTGCTGACCCTCGGCGGCACCGCTCCAGCCACAGCAGCACCGATCAGCCGCGACGATCCGGAAACCGCTGATCTCGGCCGCAAACGAAGTGTCACCGCCAGCGGCCGCGCGGTGGTGGTGACCGCCAATCCCCTCGCCACAGAAGCGGGAATCGCTGCATTGCAAGCGGGTGGCAGTGCCATCGATGCCCTGGTGAGCGCCCAGGCGGTGCTGGCGGTGGTGGAACCCCAGAGCTCCGGGCTGGGGGGTGGCGGATTCCTTCTCTACTGGGATGCCAACGCGAAAACCCTGGCGGTGCTCGATGGCCGGGAAGTGGCCCCGCAGCGCAGCCAGCACAGCGACTTGCTCAGCACGTCGGGGGCACCGTTGCCCTGGCGTGATGCCACCAGCACCCCCCAGGCCATCGGCATCCCAGGAACGGTGGCCCTGCTGTGGGACGCCCACCAACGCCATGGACAATTGCCCTGGGCCCAGACCCTGGCACCAGCCATCCGCACAGCCACCGATGGGTTCAAGCCCAGTCCCCGCTTTCTGCGTTCCCTGCACCTGGCCAAGCGCTTTGGGGTGGCCCATAGCCCCGCCTTTCAGGCCCTCTATCTCCCAAGCGGTCAACCGCCACCAGCAGATCAACCCTTCCGCAACCCGGCCTTAGCCCGCACCCTCAGCACCCTGGCCCGCGAGGGCGGGCCAGCCTTCTACGCAGGGCCGCTGGCGCAACAGATCCTGGGCGGCGTGAATGCCTTGAAGACCACCACGCCCAATTTCCGGGGCTGGAGCGCATCCGATCTGAGCAGCTATGCCGTGGTGCGCCGCGCCCCCCTCTGCAGCCAGCAGCTGGGGCACCGGATCTGCACAATGCCGCCACCCAGCAGCGGCGGGATTGGGCTGCTGCAGACCCTGGCCTTGCTCAACCAGAGCACGCCCCTGGCGGAATCGGCGCCAGACGATCCCACGGTCTGGCGGCAACTGGGCAAAGCCCAGGCCTGGGCCGATGCCGATCGCCTCTATTGGGTGCATGACCCGGTGGGTGGCAGCGTGCCCGCCGCGGCCCTGCTGGATCCGGCCTACATCAAGGAGCGCGCCGCACATCTGCAAGGTGCTGGCGATGCCACACCCGAACCTGGTCTGCCCCCGGGCGTAAGCCGCTATCCCTTTGGCCGGCCCGCACCCAGCAAGGAAGAGGGCACCACCCAGATCACGATCGTGGATGCCAGCGGCAACATCGCCGCCTACACCGCATCGGTGGAGACGATCTTCGGGAGTCGGCACCTGGTGGCCGGCATGGTGCTGAACAATCAGCTCACCGACTTCGCCTTTGTCCCCACGCTGCAGGGGCTGCCGGTGGCCAACCGGCGCCTGCCGGGCCGCCGGCCGATGTCGTCGATGGCGCCGACACTGGTGTTCCGGGGAGGGCATCCGGTGCTGGCCCTGGGCAGCCCAGGCGGTCGCACCATTCCCCACCTACTCAGCCGGGTGCTGCTGGCTTCGCTGATCTGGAACGAACCCGCCGAGCGGGCCGTGGGCCTACCCCACCTCTCCAATCGCCGCGGAACACTGGTGCTGGAGAGCACCCCTCCCCTGGCCTGGCCCTTCGTGGTGGAGCAACTCAATAGCAACGATCAACCCATACGGCTGCAAGCCATCGGCAGCGGCACCGCCCTGGTGCAACGGAGCAACGGCCAGTGGCAAGGGGCAGCTGACCCGCGCCGGGAGGGCACCGCGCTGGCATTGCCCTAGCGGACCTAAATCCCAGGGCTACGTTGAAAACGCCGATCGCAGGTCGACCATGAAAGCGAACGTGCCACTGCTGGCAGCCATGCTCAGCTCTGCAGCCTTGGCAACAACGGCCTGCAATCCCTCCACCGAAGCGCAAAAGCCGGCGGAACCCACCAACCCAGCCACCCCCACTCCGGTGCTGGTGTCACCAACCGAGCAACCGCGCAGTGATCGCGTTGTCGGCTACTGGACCTCTTCCTCAGGTGCCGGCATCACCCTCGCTTACACAGGCAAACCCAACAGTCTCTGGATCCAGATGTTCCCCAAACCGGAGCGCATTGATCCTCGATTTGACACCACAGCCCAGTGGTCGAGCACTGACCGCTTCACCTACACCGACCGGAGTGGATCGAGCATTGAAGGCCACGTTTCCGCCTCAGGAAACAGCATCGAGCTCAAAGGGGCCGATGGCTCTACTGAAACCTGGCGACGCAAGCGCTAAACGGCACCATCAACCCCAGCTCCTGACGTGAAGGCGATCACAGGCTGAGGCCAACCACCTGGCGATCCCTTGCATCAGGGCCAAAGAGATCCGAGAGCCCAGCCCCTGTTCTGGGGCGTTCCCATGAGGCTCAGCACTCCAGGCCGCTGGCGCCACCCATACGGCCATGAATCTCAGTGACGAATGCTGGACCCGAACCCCCTCTTGGGCCAGGATCAACGAACTCTCAACGGACCGAATGGCCAACGAATCCGGAACTTGGGTTAACAATCAGCCGCCAGCAGCTTTCGAAAAGCTCTGGAGAGGCTTGGCACTGGTTGGAGCTATCCACCTAGGGGGGATGCTCACCAACATTATTTTCCAAATGATGGGAAACAACAGCTTGGATAGCATTCCTGCCAAATTCCTTGGTCTTTGATCCAATTCCAGCAAGACAACAAAAAGGAGCCCCTGCCGAAGTAGGGGCTCCTTTTTGTTGTCTTGAAGCGAGTCGCTAGAAGTTCGGCCAGCAACAAGCTCAATCAGAGCCCCAGCATTGGCGGCGGCACGACCTTGAGCCTGCCGTGAATAACGCCACAACCATCGGTGAGCGCCACCACAGGCTGAGGCCGACATCCGAGTGCGAGAAATCACCGAGACAAGCAGAACCTCTGACTGAGGCCATCGCGCAGGTTTCCAATCACCCATCACCAAAGAGCAACGATCAGCTCTTGCTGACAGCAGCCTGCTTTCGTACCAACCAACACGCCTGACGCAAAGAGCGTTTCGCGATGGTGCGATCACTTGACCATTAAGGCGATGTTGAGCCATCGATGTGTTGAAATTCTGCCCCGATCCGGCCTTCAGGCCGGCGTGGCCTTTTTCAGCGACCCCTTGCCAAGCGATGCAACCCTGATCGCTGAAGTGCCCCCATCAGAACAACCCCAATTGTTCTGCCACCGCAGGCAAACCGATCAACTGATGGTGCTGCGCGGCAGTTTCGATCTGATCGTGTTGCAAAACCGTCAGTTGCGCAGAATCACGCTGCGCGAGGACGAAGCCACCTGGGTCCGCATTCCCGCAGGCGTTCCCCACGGCGCGATCAACCGCAGCTGCCAATCGGTGGTCATCGTGAACGCAGTCTTGCAACACGGCCCCAGCGACCCTCGCGACTACCTGCCGCGCCCAGTTCCCCGCTCCCTTCTCACGCAGTGGGAAGCGTTGATCGCCGGCAACCGCTGACGGTTTTGCCAGGACTGTGGCTTTGTCAAACGCGATGGAGCCACAGTCTCTCAACATCGATCTGAGAGCACGAGCCTCAACCACTCAACGGCACCTCAACCCAATCAACAAGACAAAGGCTGCAGCAACCAACAACCAAACCGCATTCAAAACATCCCAACAACAACAACAATTGCGCATCCTGAAGTAATATAAAGCTCAAGCATCAAAATACCGACAGGCAATAATTTTTATTGCCTTCTCGAATCACCGAATCAAGCCTGCATAGGTTTCAAGAACCAGTGCTTGATGCGTGAAAAAGCCCATCATTCCTGACAACGAATCGGCGCGGCTCAAAGCCCTGAGCGAATACAGAATTCTGGGAACAAAGCCCGAGCGCTCCTACGACGACATCACCGCGATCGCATCGCTGGTGTGCGGGACACCCATCGCCCTTCTCAGCCTGGTCGATGCTGAACGGCAATGGTTCAAATCCAAAGTGGGCGTCAACGTTGACGAAACACCCAGGGATTGGTCGTTTTGTGCCCATGCCATTCACACCCCCGACCCCCTGATCGTCCACGACGCTCTCTGGGATGAGCGTTTTCACGACAACCCCCTGGTCTGCGGGGACCCGAAGATTCGCTTCTATGCGGGCTTCCCGCTCACGAATGACACCCAGGAGCGCATCGGCACCCTGTGCGTGATAGATCGCCAACCCAAGCACTTGTCAGACAATCAGTTGGCAATCATGACCGCCCTCGCCCGCCAGGTGATGACGTTTCTCGATCTGAGGAAACGCTCACTCCGGCTGATGGAATCGTTCTGCTCCTCAGACAAACCCCTGGGGATGATTTCGACCTGCAGCTACTGCCGCAAAGCCAAAAATGATCGAGGGCAATGGGTTTTTCTCGATCAATACCTTGGCGAGCACAGTGATCTGCACTTCTCCCATGGCATCTGCGACAGCTGCATCGAGGAGCACTTCCCAGAAGTCCTGAATGCCTGGGAAGCCGAACAACACGCGGAAGCACAACACGCGCATGACCACTCCACACACCAGGTTTGAGCTGTTGTTTGCACAAGAAACCTCAGCAGGCTTCGATCAATTGCTCAGACAGGCGCCATAACTCCGCCGCGCGAGAAAGGTCAGCGCCGTCGGGGCTGGTGGCTTGGGCTGAAAAACGATGCACCCCTGGCCGCATCAGCCGGTTACTGAAATAGGCGAAGCCAGGGCTTGCGTAAGCGGGATCAACGACCAACTCCGCCAGCAACCGCCCGGCCGTCTGCACGGATTCGGTCACCCGCAGCAGATCCCGCGCCACGGCAGCAAACAGCGCCATCCCCACCGGATTGTTCTGGCGGTTGTAGCGGAAGAAGCCCTCACGGCTTCGGGGGATCACCAGGCCCGGACTCCAGGCGATCACCGGCATGGCCCCCTCCAGCTGACGAGCAAGCTCACGGGCCAACAACACGTTGCAGAGCTTGCTGTCTTTGTAAGCCTTATCGCCATCAAAACGGCCACTGCCATCGAGCATCACAAACCCCCTGCCAGCTCGCAGACCCGCCAGATCACCGAGATCGGCAGGTTGGCCAACCTTGCCCCCACCCGTGGCGGGATCGTGCACATCCGATGCCGTGATCACAAGGCGAGGCTGCTTCCCAGCCCGCAACAACGGCAGCAATCGGCTGGCCATCAGCTGATGCGCCAGCTGATTAACGGCAAAGGTGATCTCAATGCCCTGGGGTGAGAAGACAGGCTCCGACGCACCAGCCCTCTGCTGACCCGCATTGAGCACCAACGCATCGATGGGCTGGCCTTGATCCAGCAGCCGCTGGCAGGCCTGCTCCACGCTGGCGAGATCGGCCAGGTCAGCAGCGATGCCCTCGAGGCGATCAGGCACAGCACCGGCCTCGATCAACTGCTGCCGGGTGGACGCGCAGCGCTCGCTGTCGCGACACACCAGCGTGAGCCGGTGACCACGGGCCGCCAGATGCCGGGCCGCCTCCAGGCCGATTCCAGAACTTGCCCCGGTGATCAGAACGTGGGATCCAGCCAGCACCACAGCACTCACATCTGATCGGTATTGAACCCAAAACGCTGGGCCAAGGTCGGCTTCTGCTCTCCCTTCTGCTTGAGATCAGCAATCGCCTGCCGGGTCGAGGCCCGTTCGGTTTCCAGGGCGTGAAGCAACTGCTTAGCGAGGGTGCGGATCACCTCGATGTCGTCGCAGGCATCGATCTTTCGGCAAGCCGCTTCGACCCGGAACCGCTGCTCCATCGAGAGTGTTGTCTCAGCCATGGGCCCGCCCATTCACTGGCACGACTGTGGCGAGCACCGCCAGGATGGTGTGAGGAAGAAAACCGACCCTCCGCGACTTCCCCAAAGGCTCAACATTGCTTTACAGTTGCTTCACATCAATTCACACAACCGATGGCTGACTCCAACACCCGCTTTGGCTTCGTCAACTTCGCTGAGACCTGGAACGGTCGCCTGGCCATGCTCGGCTTCGTGATCGGCCTCGGCACTGAGCTGCTGACCGGCCAGGGCATCCTGACCCAGATCGGCCTCGGCTGATCGACTTTTCAACCTCAGCTCTTCGAGCTGATTCGTTGTAGCAACAAGCGTCTGGCCTCATTGACCAGGCGCTTTTTGTTGGTCTCAAGCCAACCAGGGCCAGCGGAACCCCAAGGCCTCCAGCGGGTCCATCACCGCTGCGGTCAGCGCACGGCCCAGCAGCACCTGAGGTTCATCCGGTCTGACGGGCAGCACCGCATGGGTGCGGGGAGCTAAGCCTTCACCGCCGTGAACGATGCCCCGCTCCAGCAGTGAATTGGCAGCCTCAAGCCCGCACACGTAAGCCCGCTCCTGACACAGCCCCTTGGCGCCATGCTCCCGCGGGCCCATGCGCACCCAGTCGCCGGCACAAACAATCGACTCCACACTGGTTTCCAGCGGTGGCCGCTTGCGGGCGCTGCCGGGAGAGAACCACGACACCGAACCGGGATAGCGACGCACCTCCGCCTCGAGTACCTCCGCCGCCTGGAAGCCGGCGTGGGCAACGGGCAGCAACTCCTGCATCAACAGATCCACGATCTGCTGATCGCTCAGGGCTGCCACTGCCGATGCGTTGTAAAAGTCGCTGGCAACCACCGACCCCTGAGGCTGCCCGCCTCCCCATAGATCGCGTTCCGCATCCTTCTGCAGCTGATCGAGCATGAAGAAGGTGCCGCCGGCCCCGCGCAATCCCGCAAATCGCGACAACACATTGGCGGGGTCGACCACCGGCACGTAGGCGTTCAGCCACAACCGCACCGACACCACATCAATCGCGCCAAGACTCCCAGCAGCCTGCAGTTCAGGTGCCGCCGTGGCGCAGGCGGGCGACTGGGCCATCAGCGCCCGCATCCCTTTGGCACCCACCGCCAGCACCACCGCATCCACCTGATCCAGAACCGCCTCTTCTCCGGTTACCACCGAGCGGGTTCCCACCGATTGCAGCTGCCCAGTGTCCGGGCAGAGGTTTAGCCGTGTCGCCAGCGTGCCCCCCAGCACCTGCAAACCCCTGGTGCTGATCAGGCGCTGAGCCAAGGGTGCGATCAACTGCTCCGCGATGCTGCCGGCCTTGATCCAGCGAACATCAAAGGCATCTTGATGGGCAAGGGCGTAGTAGTACAGCAACTCCATCGTCACCGCCGCCGACAACTCCTCGGGCGGTTTGAACAACCCCACCAACAGGATGGGGCGTAGGAAGTCGTTGATCATCCGATCGCTGACCCCTAGCTTGTTGAACAGGGTCTGGGCGCTGATGGCGTCGTAACGCGCAAACACCTCGGGATTGCGGTTGAGATCCAGCATCGCCACCAGCAGCCCGGCGATACTCAGGCGATCGGCAACCGGCAGGAGCCGGAAGTTGCTGAGGGTGGCGAACATCTGGCCCAGGGGGCTCGGCAATGGGAGCGAATCGCCAAACACCGGGGCGGTGGCCTCCAAGCCCTCGGGCGACCAGAACGCGCTGGTGGTGAACGGAGTGAACACCTCCCCCAGGTTCAACTCAGCGGTGAGGGCATTGATGTTGGGGTAGTCCTTCCAGAAGCCCCGGGTGCCCGGCTCAAACGGTTTACCGCTGGCGGTGATGAGCGGCGTGCTGCCGGTGGGATCCGGCTGGCCATCCAGCAAGGTGACGGCCACTCCCGCTTCGCAAAGGGCTTTGGCTGCACCCCAGCCGGCCCAGCCTCCACCGATCACCACCACCGAAGACACCGACATGGACTCACTCCACCAGGAATTCGCTGCGCAATGCCCGCGCATCCTGGATGCGTTGGGCCTGGGCGAGCTCACGCAGGCGCGTGTTAATCCACGCTCGCATTCGCGTTGACGAAACCGACTTTCTCAGCAGTGCATCAGACGGTTCAGGATCACCAAACGGAATCGTCACCCTCAGCCTCCGTTGCAGTCGCAAATCACCATCGCGGACGTTCTACCGCCGGTGGAGCACCCACTGCGACTGACAGCATCAAGGCTGACTCACCAGCCCATCACTGCCAGGCTTCAGGAAAGTCCACCCCATGCCAGACCATGCGCCTGCTGCTCATGCCGGCTGCCTTGATGGCCCTGACCGGCGCCGCAACCGCTGGGCATGCAGGGGGGCGACCGCTGCTCCAGGAGCAGCGCAACAGCGACGGATCCTGGCTTCGGCTCACCCAGCTGGAGAACCCGGCGACGGAGCAACGCACGATCAGGGTGGAGCTGCGCGATTCGGATGCATCGCCTTACGCCCCTGTGCTGGAACGCCATCAGTCGCTGGCCACATTCCCCCAGGGGAGGGGCCGCCTGGCAGACATCGACGGCGATGGCCTGATGGAGATTGTGGAAACGAAATACTGCGGCGCAGGCCCGAACTGCACCAAAACGATTTTCAAAGTGAACCCGCTGCAGAGAAAGGCCTGGCGCTTTCTGCACGGAGGATTTTTTTCCATCCGCCGGATCGACAACTTTGTCGTGACAGCAGGACGATCGAGTTGCTGCTCCTGGGTGCATCAGGTGTATCGCATCCCCACCAGCGAACGGGAAATCACTGCACAGGATCTGGCTTACGACATCACCGTGAGTGGTCCGATCGAGAAAGACTCCACAACGGCACGTTGCTGGATCACACGCCCCGAGGGAGAGGAGTGGGTGAGCACCGATGTACCGCACCAATCCCTGCGTCAGCTTTGTCATTTCTACGGCGATGACGTGGTGATCAACCCCGACTGATCAAACGGTTCTGAAATCAGAACGCGAGTGGAAAACTTGCCAAAGAAGCGACTTCTTCTGCTTGAGCGACCTAGGGTCAGGGCAGCAAATCCTCAGCCAAGGAGGGATTGAGCCAATGACTGCTGTCAAACACAAGTACGACGAGTACGAAGTGCCCTTCAGCACGAACGAAAAGCACAGCCCTGAAGAGTTCGACCCGAAGCACGACGCCGGCATCAACAACCCTGAGAGTCGTCACCGCGACAAGCTTCTCGACAAACTCTGCGACACCCATCCCGGTTCGCCGATGTGCAAAGTTTTCGACGAGTGAACTGTCCAATCCATCAACAAGCCCCGCAATCTGCGGGGCTTTTTTATTGCAAAATATCAGGCCAACAATGCAGTCGAGCCAGGCTCATTCATGGAACTGCATCCACTGCAGTCGCACCGAAGTCAACATGATGGGTATCAGAAAAGGCAGCCAAAGGCGGCTCGAGCGATCCGAACTATGCACAGTTCCAACCCCACTGAGGGCAACGCAGATCGACAGCTCATCCCCCCGGAACGCGGCGATGAGCTACTGGCCCATGGACTCGCCTACGGCCAAAGCCGCAACATCTGCAACGCGCACTGGTTCAGCGATGTGGAAGCCCTGCGCAAGCAACAGGCGCAGCCCAATGGCGATTGCACGCTGGAGCGCCAAGCCTTGGAGCGCTGATCAGCCATCAGGCACGCCGCTCTGACTTTCGGGCCCTTTCCATTCAATGGCAATGCGCCTTTACACGGATAGGCAGGCCGCCAGAACCAGCGCAAAGTGACTGCATCGAGATCGGAGGCGCTGATGACAGCCGACACTCCACCTGAGCAACACCCAGAAGCAGACTGACTTCTGGCCCCTGCTCCAACAGTTTCCACCCACCCGTGAGGTTGGTCCTTTCGCAGGCATTGCTTTTCCGGTGCGCCACGTGAATCGACACTCCACTGCACCGCCTCAGGCTGAGTTCTTCGCCATAGGTGCCCCGGAGCTCCATCAGCCCCACACCTGGACGTCATGGCCCCAGGGTTGCCAACGCCAGAACGCTTCGCCCCTTCCTCTCTTCTTCAAGACGTGACGGGGTTGAACCATGCACGAACGAGCGACTTAGGCCGTCTTTCCACCCGGGAAGGCGGCCTTCCTCTATTCAGGTCAGGACCCTGAAGGACGTTGCGCCAGGATTGTCTGCTCGACCCACGAAGAATCCAGCGCAACAGATTTGCATTGCCCATACACAGGAGCTGAGCCAGGGACAGGGCCGGGACGCGAACCCAGCAACGGCGTGTAGGTACTGCTCAGCGTGGTGACGTTCACCCTGAAGTCATCCCCCACCGGTGGATGCAGTGGCTTCAGTGACTTCCTGCCACCGACGGTTTGCCACTCACCAACGCGGGTTTGGATGACCAAGTCCTTGCCCTGGATCACTCCCTGCGTCTTCACCGTAAAGCGATCCACAGGTGTGGGGACATAAACCTCACGCACCCGGTCCAAGTGAAAGAGCTGACCGGTGTGGCGATCAAACACCACATCGCGCCGCACCGTTTTGGAGTCAAGGCAATCCAGGCGCATCAACGACGGCTCCTCGCTGCAGCCGCTGACCACGGCAGCAAGCAGCAACAGCGGGGACCAAGCTTTCAAAACAAACGAGCTCATGCGATTCGAAGCGTGGATAGTCGTTTCATCAGCCTCCAACCAGCAACGTTCAGTCGCTGTGATCGCACGCACTTCTTGCTGTGGGATCGAACCAGCTCAACCGTTGAGGCAGCAATCTCTCCATAATTTGAGCTGAAGGTGATCAGATGCTGTGCAGAACGTGACTCCCGATGACATAGGGACCAGAAGCTCATTGGCCATCGTTGGCATTTTCACGGCGCTTGTTCTGGCCATTGCCGCTTTTTTCGTGGTTCCCGCTGGTGAGGTGGGCGTGATCACTACCCTCGGAAAGGTGAGTGATGCCCCGCGGCTCCCGGGCCTGAACATCAAAACGCCGTTTGTGCAATCGGTTCATTACTTCAACGTCAGGACCCAAGTTCGCCCGGAGGAGTTCTCCAGCCTGACCAAAGATCTTCAGGTGATTGAAGCCACCGCAACGGTGAAATATGCCGTGAAACCCCTGCAAGCACCCAGGGTCTACAACACGATTTCCACGGGCAACGAAGGCATCTATGCCCGCATCATTCAGCCATCACTACTGAAATCACTGAAATCCGTCTTCTCCAAATACGAACTCGTGGAAATCGCCACGGACTGGAACACGATCTCATCCATTGTTGAACAGAGCGTTGCCAAAGAGCTTGAAAAATTCGATTACGTGGAGGTCAAAGGCCTTGACCTCACCGGCTTGAAAATTGCCGAGGAATATCGCTCGGCCATTGAACAGAAGCAGATTGCTGAACAGCGTCTCCTGAAAGCGGAAACGGAAGTCAAGATTGCTGAGCAAGAAGCGATCAAGTTTGAAACCCTCAACAAGGGCCTCAACGAGAAGGTGCTCTACAAGCTCTTCCTCGACAAATGGGACGGACAAACCCAGGTCGTGCCTGGTCTGTCGGGTGGAGCAACGCCCCCAGTGATCGTTGGCCGTTGAGAAGCCCGTGATGCCCCCCGAAACAACCCACGACGATCGCCGCAGCACGCTGCTGAAGCACAACAGCGGACAATGGAGCGGATGCTTCATCCGCATGGATGGCGAGGGTCGTGAGCAGGAGCGCTTCTCCACCTCCCTGAGCGTTCAGGAGAACAGCGGCATCATCGAAACCTGCCTGACCTACTGCAACAGCGGCCAGCAGCGTTCGATGAACTTCACCACGCTCCCGCACACCATGCAGGTCACCACAGATGGCTGCTGGTCCCTCGGGCCTGCATCCATCACCCCCTTCCACTGGGTGGCGGAATTATGTGTTGTGCTGACGGGGCAACGGCGGCGCATGATCGTGCGCCATGGCGGCAGTGGACTGGACCAGGTGGTGTATGTCGTTGAAACGCTCGCCCAGCAGCAACCCGCTGAACCCGATCAGCCGCTCCAATGCGCGATTGAACGCGTAGGCGATTTCACGATCTGGCAACCCGAGCCAGGGGTGCAGCTGTTGCTCGACAGCAGAGATCGCCAAACGGGAGATGCCACCGCCTGCGGACTGCGTTGGGTCCAGGCCGACCAGAGCACGGCCCAAATCGTGCGCCGCTACGACACCCGCGGGGAACTCGACGAGCTGGACCCCGCTGAACCCAAGGGCTTAAGCGACGCATTCCGAGTCCACACCCCGATCTGAAGCGGGTTTCAGGCCCCGCGCAACGGGACATCAGCTCCTGAGGGGATCGCGCTCCTCAGGAGCTTTTTGTGCCTGCTCGCGGTCAGACGCCCCGGACGGCACGATGTAACGAAATCGTTACACGCTTCCTCATGACCGTTGGCGAGGTTTTCCTTCAGTCCCTGAGCTCAGGGGTGATCACCGAAACCGAAATGAACTGGCTCACCACGCACCAAGCCAGCTTCAACAGGCAAGAAGAAGCCGCGGCCCTGCGCCTTGGCCGCCTGCTCGACAGCGGCGAACTCAACCTGGGCTGCCGCATTCCCGGCGCACGCCGCCAGTCGCTGACTGAAGAGTGGCTGGAGCCCCTGGGCCGCAGCCGCCACCGCCCCAGCAGGCGCTAAACAGCACTTGAGCCAGCACTTTGCAATCCGTTACAAAGTGCCTTAACATTCGTTTACACGCAGAAACGACATGGATTCCGCCTCCTCCAGCCAAGACCAGTGGTTCCAAGAAGCCGCTGCAGCTCAGATCAAGACCGAGCGGATGTCTCGCGCTGAACTCCTCAACGGCCGTGTCGCCATGCTCGGCTTCGTGATCGGTGTGCTGACTGAAGCCATCACCGGCCACGGCATCGTTTCACAACTCACTTTTGGCCTTCTGGGATTGAACTGATGACCGACTACTCCATCTGGATTTACGTAATGCTCGCGTTCGGCGGAGCCATCACTGCTGCCGTCGTTTACACCCTCTCCAAGCCAACCGACCTGCCTTATCTCAAACGCGATCAGTGATCTGATCTCCAATACCAACCAAAATCGCCCGCCAGCACCACGTCGCTGCCAGCGGGCGATTTTTTTGCGGATTTTGCATCAAGCGCTCATCCACCAGCGAGGGCATGACGCATCACTCACGCTCAGACCAGTCGCGAGCCAATACTCAACACTGTGCCCTACCGAACATTATTCTTTGAAAAGCACTGAAGTCAGTACACAGAAAGACCGGCCTCAACCTCCTCCACCCACAGCGATCACGGCAGAAGCAGGGCAGCACGGGAAACCATTCTCATCCGCAACCGACACTTCAAAGATGTCTGTAGCGGTCGCCACACAAAGGGAGATCTATTTTGTGTATAAACGACAACGTTTTCAGGGGATTCTCATGAGCGACATGCAATACCGCTTCGTCAAACACACCTTAAACAAGTCATTCCCAACGGAAACGCGCTTGCTCACCTACCGCGGCCGGCAGTACACGACCCGCATCCAGGCCCGCGACAACACAGACAACAAGGTGGTGCCCTTTGCGCGCCCAGAGCAAGACAACGTCAGCCAACAGGCCGCCTGAAGCCGCTGCGCACAACCTGAGCGGGACTCCCAGAACCCGCGAACCCCGCTTGAGCGGGGTTTTTTATTGCCAGGCAACAACCCCGCGCAACAGCTATTGAGAATCACTTGCAAAAACCGCAAGGCCGTGCTTTATTGAGAGTGAATCTCAAATGCAAAACCCATGATGCGGCTGTTTGGCACCCGTGAGTCCCTGCTCGAAGCCCTGGCCATGGACTGGGCTGAGACCCAACTGCAGCTCCCCCGCCAGCCCGGCAAACAACGCGCCGGACGGCGCCGTTACTTCAAAACCAGCCGTCGCAATCGCTGATCAACGCATCGCACCCCCACTCGCCAAGCCGTAGCTAGTTGTGCGGTAACCGTTCAAGCTTCGATGGCTGCGATCCGGCTGCTGGAGCTGCTGATCCTGCTGGCGATTCTCAGCGGATTCCTCGGCATGCTGCTGCGCAGAAATCTGCTGCTCAAGGTGCTGTCCATGGATGTGATGGGCAGTGCCGTTGTGGCGCTGTTTGTGCTGGTGGCAGCCCGCACCGGCCTTCGCAGCCCCATCCTCTCGACCAATGAAACGGCGGTCTCCCTGGCCGCGATTGCTGATCCAATCCCCCAGGGCGTGATCCTCACCGCGATTGTGATCGGCATCTCCATCCAGGCGTTGTTGCTGGTGGTGATCAGCCGCCTAGCCAGCATCGACCCTGTGCTGGATGTGGCCAGCTTCGAAAGCGATGCCCCATCAACGGGGACACAGCGATGAGCGAAGGCCTCAGCCATGCATTGTTGGTGGGCTGGCTGGAGGCCCCCTTTGCCGTGGCGTTTCTCGGTGCCGTGGTGCCAATCCTCGGCGACCTGCCGCTGCTGCTGTGCTGCATCGCCACAGGCGGGATCGCCCTGCAGACCCTGCTGAGCGACAGCACCACCACCTTGATGCTGCTGGGGAATCACGGCGTTGTGCTCCAACTCGATCCCCTCGCCGCCTGGTTTCTGCTGCTGAATGCCGTAGTGATGGTCGCAGTGCGCCTGGAGCTGCGCGGCAACAGCGAACGACCCGCCCCTCTGCTGCCGGCCGTGCTGCTCGGTGGCCTCAACATCTGCTTCGTGGTGAGCGACCTGATCAGCCTCTACGTGGCCCTGGAATTGGTGGGCATCGTCGCTTTTCTGCTGATCCTGCGGGATGGCAGTCCGCAGCGGCTCTGGATTGGCCTCCGTTATCTGCTGATCAGCAACACAGCGATGACGCTCTACCTGGTGGGAGCTGCACTGGCCTACGCCATCACAGGAAGCTTCCGCTTCTCCTCCCTCTCCGGACTGCCCATCGGTGCAGCCCAGGTGCTGCTGCTGCTGGGACTGTTCACCAAAGGGGGGCTGTTTCTTCCCGGCCTCTGGCTGCCCCGAAGCCATGCCGAAGCCCCTTCCGATGTCTCAGCCCTGCTCTCGGCTGTGGTGGTGACAGCGGGGGTGGCTCCCCTGCTGCGACTGGCCGCCATTGAGCCTGCACTGCTGCCGTTGGTCCGCTCGATCGGCCTCTGCAGCGCGGTCCTTGGCGTGCTGCAGGCTCTCAATGCCGCCGACCTCAAACGCCTGCTGGCCTGGAGCACCGTGTCCCAGATGGGGTTGGTGGTGCTCTCACCAGCAGCCGGTGGTGCCCTAGCCCTGACCCACGGGCTGGCCAAAGCACCCCTGTTTCTCACTGCCGGGCGCATCCGCGAGCGCCAGCTCGAGGGATGGGAGCAACGGGTGCTGCCGCAAAGCGTGCAGACACCGCTGTGGCTCGGTTCGCTCTCGATCGCCGGCCTGCCGGGGCTGGCCGGCTTTGCCGCCAAGAAACTCGTGGGGAGCGACCTCCCCCCTGCGTGGGCCTTGAGCCTCACCTTGATCGGCATCGGCAGCGTCGCCGTCTATGCCCGCCTTTGGTCACCCGCACCGGCGCCATCCAGTGCCCCCACCCCAGGGATTCCTCCAGGCACAGCCCTGCTCCTGATCAGCCTCGTTGGCGCGGGCCTGATCCTCACCGTGGTCAGCGCCGCGGAAGCCAACGGCCTACAGGCCAATGACCTTCTGACCAGCGTGCTTCAAACGGGCGTGGTGTTCGCTGCCGGATGGCTCCTCCACCGCCTGCTGGGCCGGGATCACAACAGCCATCGCCGGTCGCTGGCCCGGCGGATGCCACAGCTGGAAAGCCTCCAGGATCTGCTCGGGGCGATCACGGTGGTGGGCGCAGGGATGCTGCTGGCCCTGAACCTGTTGGAGGTGCCGGGATGATCACCGTGTTCAGCCTCAGCCTGCGGCTGCTGCTCTGGGTTCTGCTCACCGGAGACCTGAGGCCGTTCAATCTCTTGATCGGCCTCGCCGTTGCCGTTCTGCTGCCACGAGCCCACCGTCAACGGGTACCGATTCGGCCACTGCTTCGGGCTCTCGGCGAAGCCACCATCGCCATTCCCATGGCCTACGGCGAAGCCTTTGCGCTGATCCTTGCCGGAGGCCTCGAGCGATGCGATTGCACCGAACGCATCGCCGCCCGCAAGGCCACACCGGCGGTGATCTTTCTCGAACTGCTGGCCATCACCATCACCCCGTTCACGCTGGTGCTGGATCTGCACCGGGTTGAACGTCCAGGTCACCACCCCCAGCTGCGCTATCGCATTCACCGCCTGCGCCCAGCTCCCAAGGCTCTGGCGGGGAGAGACCAGCCATGACCCTGATCACCACCGGCATGGTGCTGGCCCTGCTAATCCCAATCGCGCTGCTCTGCCGCCAATGCAACGCCTGGGAACGCCTGGCTGCCTTCGGCAGCATCGGCACCAAGGTGGCGATGCTCGCCCTGGTGGTGGCGGTGATGCGCGGTGATCGCATGCTCGCCCTGGTGGGCGCCCTGATGATCAGCGCCGGGGATGCGGGGATGCTGCTGCTGGCGCGGCTGCTGGAGGAGCAGAAGCAGTGACCCCATCCCCCTTCTTCACCGTCAGCCTGGTGCTGGAAGCCCTGGGGCTGTTCCTCTGGTTCTGGGGAAGCTGGCCATTGCTGGAAACCCAGCCTCTGTTGGTGCGGCTGCACAAACTGACGGTGGCGGATGCCCTGGGCTCACTGCTGATGCTGATGGGCCTGATGCTGCAGCGCCCGAGCTGGTGGCCCCTGTTCGGGCTGACGATGTTCGGGCTGCTGTTGTGGAGCACGATCTTCGGCTATGTCGTGGCGGCCGGCAGTCATCGACGCCCGGAGGCCTGATGCCATGACGATGCCGACGGATCCATCGCTGCTCAGCCTCGACGGCTCGCTTGGACTGCTGCTGCCGATCGCAGCCCTGATGCCACTTGTGGCGGTGCTGATGGTGAGCCAGAGCAACCCCTATCAGACCCTGCCGCTGCGCGGGGTGTTCGGCTCCGTGGCGATGTTGCTCTATGGCTTGCTGGGGGCACCGGATGTGGCACTCACCGAAGCGATGGTGGGCACGCTGCTGTCGACCACGCTTTATGTGATTGCCCTGCGCTCATCGATGACCCTGCGCATCGAAGACCGCCGAACCGGATCACTCCCCCAGGAGGAGCCCGACCCCGACAGCGAACCGCTCCGCCAATGGATCCAACCCCTGCATCTGCGCCTGCGTCTGGTGCGTGATGGTCCCGCACCCCATGGATGGCTGGAGGACGGACGTCGACTAGTGATTCGTCATCGCCATCTGGAACGTCACCTCAGCAGCCAACCCGGTCATCAGCAGTGGCGATCGGCAGGGGGAAGCCTGGAACTGCAGGAGCAGGAGCTGACGCCATGATCTGGCTCTATGTGCTCTCCGCCGTAGCCCTGCTACTGGCACCACTGGCGGGTCCGTTCGCACCGGTGGGGGGCATGGCACCTCTGATCCAGGAGCTAGCCAAGGAGAGCGGCATCCCCAATCTGGTGTCGGGCGTGATCCTGCACACCCGTCTGTTCGACACCATCGGCGAAGTGCTGGTGTTCACCCTGGCCTCGATCGGTGTGCGGCAGATGCTCGGGGCCGAACCCGTGCGTCAACGCATCCGCACCCTCACCGACATTCCGTCCCGGGTGGTCTGTGAGCAGGTGGCCACCCTGGCAGCACTGGTGGCTGTGGAAACGGCTCTGCGCGGTCACCTCAGTCCGGGAGGGGGATTTGCCGCTGGGGTGGCCGGTGGCACCGCCATCGGCCTGGTGTTGATCAGCGGCGGACGCCAGCAACGGGATCGACTCCACCAACGGGGATCCGCCAACCGCTGGGAAGAAGCCGCCGTGATCAGTTTTGTGGTGCTGGCCTTCCTCTCCCTGGAGGGCCTAAGCCCCGGGATGGGCCGCTTCGGCAGTCTGCTGAGCGGGGGCTGGATTCCCCTTCTCAACCTGCTGGTGGCCCTCAAGGTGACCCTGGGCTCCTGGGCCATGATTCAGCGCTTCATCCAGCACAGAGGGCTGCTCTAGCTGACGGGCCTGATCGCAGGCCGCTACCAATAAAAGATCTTGGGATCACTCCCGACACACCGGCGCAACTGCTGCTGCGCCCATCGGCGTTGTTCCTCCGGCTGCGAAGAGGCAGGGTCGGACAGAAGCTCTGTGGCCTTGGTGCAATCCTGCATCGTTTTGGCATACACCGCTTGCTGCGCCTGCCGCTCTATCCCGCGGCAAGGCGCGGGGGTGGGGCGAATGGCGGGCTCATCCGATGAGTCGATCGCAAACAGGGTTGGCATCCGCCCCCCTGTGGCTTCAAGGCAACGCTGAATGCGTGCCTGCGCCGCGGCGCGTTGCCGCTCAGCCTCAGCCTCCGATCCATCCCCTCCGCACGCCGCCAGCAGCAGCAAGCTCACGAGCAACAAGAAGCATCGGAACGGGCGCGAGATCAAAAGCGGGAATGGCATCAGGCACGCCGCTCTGACTTTCGGGCCCTTTCCATTCAATGGCAATGCGCCTTTACACGGATAGGCAGGCCGCCAGAACCAGCGCAAAGTGACTGCATCGAGATCGGAGGCGCTGATGACAGCCGACACTCCACCTGAGCAACACCCAGAAGCAGACTGACTTCTGGCCCCTGCTCCAACAGTTTCCACCCACCCGTGAGGCTGGTCCTTTCGCAGGCATTGCTTTTCCGGTACGCCACGCGAATCGACACTCCACTGCACCGCCTCAGGCTGAGTTCTTCGCCATAGGTGCCCCGGAGCTCCATCAGCCCCACACCTGGACGTCATGGCCCCAGGGTTGCCAACGCCAGAACGCTTCGACCCTTCCTCTCTTCCTCAAGACGTGACGGGGTTGAACCATGCACGAACGAGCGACTTAGGCCGTCTTTCCACCAGGGAAGGCGGCCTTCCTCATGTTGATGCGGAACACCGGCCTCAGTCCAAACAGCAGGAGACCTGCTGCACCTGCTGCTCCCACAACATCACCTTGCGCTTGGCCCCGCCGACATCACCTCGCTCCTCAATGGCAGCCGTGAGCTCATACAGCGCTTCGATCAACTGAGCATTGGCCAGGTCGAGAGCGGTGACCTGACGCGATGGAACGGGAAAGGCTCGGGGCACGGAACGCATGGCCTTCAAATGCACAACAACATCGGAGGAACCACCAGCGAGTCACCGGCAGTACGCACGTACTATTGCCGATGTGGGTCGTGACGGCAACCCCTAGTCCTCACCACCCTGCTCTCACCAAGGCAGCCGCTCACCGTTGGAATGCCAGAAGCCACCGCTGGTCTCCAGGGTCAAGGCATCAAGCCGCGCCAGCAATCCCTGCACGGCCTGCTCAGGCTCTATGCCACTGGGATTGAAATTGATCATGCGCGTTCGCACCAATCCTGGATGAAGGATCGCCACCGCAATGCCCCGTGGCGCCAGATCAATCGCCAACGACTTGCCTGCAATATTCAGCGCCACCTTCGACATGCGATAGCCATAGGAGCCGCCCGAACTGTTGTCGTCGATCGATCCCATGCGACTGGTCATGAGCGCCAGCTTGCTGCCGCGTGGCATTTGGCTCACGAGCGCTCGCGCCAACAGCAACGGAGCCAGCGCGTTCACCTCAAATTGGCGGCGGATGCCCTCCGAATCGAGATCCTCCAACCCCATGGACTGGAGCACGCCGGCATTGAGAATCACCGCATCCAGCGCAAGACCATCCAAACGACCCACGAGATCAGCAATGGCGGCCTCTTCGGTGAGCTCAATGCCTGCCTCGATGCGCACCCCAAGGGCCGCAAGCTCGGGAGTCGCCTGACGGCAGACCGCGACGACCTGATCACCTCGCGCCTTGAGCTGGCGGCAATACTCCAGGCCGATACCGCGATTGGCACCGGTGACCAGCACTGTCGCCATCAGTCACGCACCCCACAAACCAGATCAAAACCGCTCATTTCGGACGCTTGGTGAGATCACCGAAGTCGTCATCATTCGGCTGCAGGAACTGCCAGACCACCGGCACGGTGAAGACCACCATCAAACCCACAGTTGCCCAAATCGCAACGGTGTAATCACCCACAAACCATGCCTCAGTTGGCTCGACCTTAAAAGGAAGCGTTGTTAAAAGCGATCGATGTGGCCTGCGGCAGGGAGCCAGGCGGCTTGGGTCACAAACCGACTGCGATCCACCCGCAACGTCAACGTCTGAGCAGGCAGCCAAGCCAGGCGCTGTGGCGCCCGATGACTGCGCGACACGGTGAGCAGCAGTTGATCGCTCACCGGATCGAAATGCAAGCCGGAATTGCGTGCAAAGCGCCATGGGCTCAGGCTCTGGCGTTTGTGAACCTTGCCATCCCGGTCCAGCTGCAAAACCGTGTCCTGCAACTCCCCCTTACCATCACGCAGCACCACCCAAAGGCGTTCGCCGCCGTTGTCGCAAGCCACCGCCATCACCGCCGCATCACCTAGCCAGATCTGACGCGGCGACAACCCAGGGATCACCAACTCAACGGAGCGCCGGTAGTCGGGCCAATGGCGCACGAGCAGGGCGCGACCTGAACCGGTGCAGAAGGCCCGCAGATCACGGCGGCCAGGCAGCGTTTGCGTCCGCTCAGCATCCTGGGTCGAGCCATCGATGCTCTGCAGCGACAACCCGTCGTAGTCGGGCACCACCAACCCCGTGCCATCCGGCAGAAGGCGAATCGGGCCAGAGCGTTGGATCTCCAGATCTCGGTGCTCTCCGGCTGCCCTGCGCAACCAGAGCTGATCACTGCCGGGCTCCATTCGGCCGGCTTGAACCAACAGGTCGCCGTTCAAGTTGCTGCTCACATGGCCAAAGAGCTGTCCGCGGCCGGTCAACGCCTCCATACGACCGAGCTCTGGACTCGCCACCTTCGAACGCTGGAGCCCAAGGGAGCGAGGGATCAGATGCCGCATCGCGACGAACTGATCGCCCTGTTCGTCCATGGCTACGAAGGCAACGCCCTGGCCATTCCCCAAGGGTTCGATCTGAAAGATGCTGGGCAATGTGGGCGTTAGGGGCAACCAGCTGCCATCCCGCTCCAACAGTTGCAATTGCTGTTGGCCGTTCTCCATTTGAGCCACCGCCACCAGCGTCGGGCGCGGATCCCAGAACAAGCGACGCCTCGGCAAGGCCAATCCCCGAAGATCCTGGCCAGCAACCTCTAACTGCAGAGGGAAGGCGCTCAGGTCAGGTTGATCAAGCAACAAGCGCCAAGCGTCGTTCTCTCCGAACCAGCGATGGGACAGATTGGGCGACAGCCGGCTGGACGCTGGCACTGAGCCGGGCTGCATCGGGCGACTGAAGCGCACATCGAGTGCCGCCGCACCCGAGCGCAGCGGCTGCACGGCCACAGAGCGCAGGCGGGGTGGGCGCCTCAGCAACACCTGTTGTTGCACAAGCACAAGGGCAGCGAGGCCTGCTAAGGCCAGACCCAGGGGGCGCGGCAGCGCCGCAAGACGGAGCTTGCTCATGGTTCCAGCGGCCTCTCCGGTCGGGGAATCACCGTCACTTCAGTGGGCTTGACCACATTGCGTTGCACACCATTCACCTGATCCACCGCCATGGTTCCGCGAATGCGCAACCAGGTGTCGGGGGCATAGCGATCCGTTGCTCGCCATTCCACCGGCAGCCCTGTCGGCGTGGCATCAGCCAAACAACAACGCACCATCAAACGAGCCAATTGAGGTGGACCCTCAGAGGGTTGGAACACAAAACCCGTGATCGACAGTGGAGCGCCCTCATGCAAAGAAGGGTCGGGCTGCGTACGCAGCAAGCGCACCCACTCCGTGAGAGTGCGCTGCTCCGGTGGCAAGACAAAAGTCAACCGAGGTGCTTCAGGAATGCTCGACGGACGACTGCTGGCGAGATCACTGAACGACGGCTGGGGTGGCCAGGCAAGAACCACAACCGCCATCACCACACTCAACAACCAACCTTTCGGAAGGGGCTGCGCCACAAGTCTGTCGCTCGCGCGCTGCCGCCAAGCGAGCCGGAGCTGCAGCACACCCAGGGCCATCAACAACGCACCCCCCACTCCCACAACCGGGTGATAGACCGCTCGCAACAACAGGTCGAGGCGCCCCGACCAGGTGCTCCACACCATCACCCAACCCCACAACATCAGTTGCAGAGGAAGACGACACAACAACCAGCGACGACGAAGAGACATCGGCATCACAACTGCACGAGGTTGACCCACTGCCCCATCAGCAGCACCAGCAAGGAGGCGGCAACAGCAGTCACGGCGATCGCCTTCGGGCGCAGCAGCACCGTGAACAAACCCGCCAACTTGAGATCGACCACGGGCCCCAGCAGCAGAAAAGCCAACAAGGCCCCAGGGGTGACCTGCGCGGCAAAGCCCAAGGCCAAGAAGGCATCCACGCTGGAGCACACCGACACCACCAAGGCCAGCAGCATCAAGGCCAGCACGGAGAGCGTGGGCGCCGATCCCACCGCCAGCAACCAGGCCCTCGGAAGCCAGGCCTGAACAGCGGCAGCCAAGGCACAACCCAACACCAGCAACACCAGGAGGCTGATGAATTCCCTGCTGCTGTGATGCAGCACCTCGGCGAGAGACAGTTTCGACTCAGGCGCCGGGGGAGGCAACTGCGCTGCAGGTGCGCCCAGCACCCCGCTTCCCCGCTCCAACAGTCCCACCTCCGAAAGCGGTTGACTTAAGCGACGCTCCTCGAGCAACACCGGCGCCAGTAAAGCGCTTTCACCCATCAAGCCCAGCAGCCCACTGAGGGCCAGAGCGATCAGAAACGCCCCCAGCGGACGGGCCACCAACAGCCAGGGCTGATCGGGGAAAGCGGCCCAAGTGCTGGCCAACACGATCGGATTGAGCACCGGCGCTGCAAACAGAAATCCGAAGCCGGTGCCCAAGGGCGCACCGCTGGCGAGCAAACGGCGTGCCACTGGAACGTTGCCGCACTCACAGGCAGGAAGGGCAAACCCCAACAAGGCGCCAACCACAGGGGCAAGAAAGGGATTTCTTGGCAACCGCCGCACCCAAGCGGCCTGGGGCACCAGCCAGCGGGCGAGGGCAGCAATCGCCACGCCTAACAAAAGGAATGGGAGTGATTCCAGGAGCAACCCCTGGAAAATCGCCCACGCATTTGCGAATCGCTGCATCGCAGACCGTCGACCTGACGATCATGGCGCGCCTGGCCAAGCGGACAACCCGAACGGTGGCACGGGGAATGAGAACCATTATCATTTGCGCGATGCAAATGCGTGGGTCAGGCCAATGAAGCGTTCAACCTCTCTTCTGGCGGCACTCTGCAGCGGCCTTGTGGCTGGCTCGCTCACCCCAGCTGCTCACGCAGCGATACCCACAGTGGTGGCCGGTGATGGCGTGTTGTGTGATCTCACCCGCACGGTGTCGGGTGGAGCAACCGACGTGCGGTGCTTGATTGCCGCTGGCGCTGACCCGCACTACTACCGACTCACCCCGGCAAACCGACGCGACATCAGCCAATCCAAAGTTGTGCTGATCAATGGCTATGGACTGACTCCAACGTTGGCACGGCTGAGCGGCTCCTTCTCCTTGGTGCCCGTCGGGGAACAGGCCGTTCCCAGCAACCCCAGCAAAGATCCCCACCTTTGGCACAGCCCCACCAACACCAGTGCAATGGCTGTTGTGGTGTCACGCACCCTTCAACAACTGCCCATCTCAGCTGAATCCAAAGCAGGCTTAAAGCGGCGAGAGCAAACCGTTACCAGCATTCTTCGCGATCTTGATGCCTGGAATCGTCGACAGATCGAGACCATTCCCTCAGCCCATCGCGCCCTGGTGTCTGAGCACCTCGCCTTTGGCTTTTTCACCGACCGCTACGGCCTGAAACAGGTAGCGATGATCGACGATTACGCCACCGGCGGCCAACTTCGCCCCTCCAGCTTGAAAAGCATCAGCAATGCAGTTCAAGCCTCAAACACGAAAGTGTTATTCGCAGAGCAGCAACCACCTAGCAAAACTCTGCGAAGGATCAGCAAGCGATCCGGCAAACCAATTGCTTCCAAGATTCTGTTCGCAGATGGAGTTGCACCTGGGAAGAGCTTGATCGAAACAGCAACAGCCAACACCTGTGCCGTGGTGAACGCCCAAGGCGGAACGTGTGATCAAGCAGGGGCCAAAGCACTTCAACAGCGTTGGGAAACCGTGCGCTGAACGATCCAGCCTTCCCTTCTCAGATTTAGACCTTTCTTAAGTCCATGACCCGCTCAAAGTTTTCCCTCTCTGCACTCGCCTTGTTGGGGCTACTGACACCCCTAGGGATCAGCGCCATTGCCCCCCTTCCTGCCGAGGCTGGCGCTGGCCATAACCATGGCGGCGGATCAGAAGAAGAACTGAACGAGGGCGAATTCCGCTCCATGCCAGCGATCACTCTGGAAGGGCACGGCGGCTACGAAAACAACCTCACCAGCGAAGGAAAACCATCCCACTACGCGATCGATGGGATGTTTGGCGCGGTGATGGAGTGGGGCTTAGCCAATCAAGGCAGCTTCGCGATTGAAGCTGCCATCGGACCCGCCCTGGTTTGGGGTGAGGCCGAACACTTCTACGGCCGCGTGCATCTGGAAGAGGAGCACGAGGAAGAGAGCAGCAGTACCCATGCGGCCCATGCAGACCATGACGAGCATGGCGATGAAGACCATGACGAGGAGGAAGGAGAAGACCACGGCGACGAAGACCATGGCGATGAAGACCATGGCGATGAAGACCATGACGACGACGAGCATGGCGAAGCAGGCCATAGCGACCACTCCGCACACAGCGAAGAAGGGCACGCATCCCATGAAGGCCATGGCCATGCCCAAGGGCAGCCCTATCGCCGCATCGACATGAAGGGCATGCTGCAGGCTCGCTATCAGCCCAATGACCGGCTAGCGATTTCAGCCACGTGGCTTCCTTATTTCGTCACGAAGTCCCAGGGGGAAGATATTCAAGGGGTCAAACATGAAGTCAGTGCGGGCGTCACCTATGCCTTCGGTGACGGTGATGTCAACTTCGCACTGGGTGATGGCTTGGAATCCGTCATCGATGGTGTGTTTGTGTCAGTCAGCAATCACACGGGCTGGGAAAGCGATGGGGTCTACATCGGCAACTACACCGATACCTGGGCAGGCTTTGGCTTCAATTACGACCAATTGAATGTCACGCTCACCGGGGGACCTCGTTTTTACACACCTGGCTCCTATTCCGGACTCTCTCAGCGCACAGACTGGGGTGGTGAGATTGCCCTGGAATACCCAATTTCAGACTCTGTGGTCGCCTTCGCCCACTGGGAAGCGATCTACAGCACAGAGAACGGTAAAGGGTGGGGCAAAGGGTTCCAAAACCACCTCGGCACAGGCCTGACCTTCCGGTTCTGATCGTTGCTCAATCACCGGCCTTTGCGCTGCATGCAGCGCAAAGGCCATAGAACTCCAGGGTATGGAAGAGCACTGAGTATCCACTTTGCTCATCCTCAGGGATTGCAATCGTGTGCAGCGGACACGTGGAGAGTTTCTGGGTTGCACCACAACTGACACAGGTGAGATGGTGCCGGTCCCGTCCCACCGGTGCATAAAGAGCCTCGCCATTGGGGAGATGGCGGCAGCGCACCAGCCCACGCTTTTGCAACTGACGCAGGTGGCGATACACGGTCGCCAATCCCATCCCGTGATCTGAATCCAGCAAGGCGCGATGAAGCTGCTGGCCGCTGAGCTCGTCGTCGCTGGCCGCCAGCAGATCAATCAACCTCTGCTGCTTTCCACTGAGTGCAACCTGGGGGAAAGTCATCTCACTGGTCTGACCCCAACATCATCTCTCGGCACCAGCGAAACCTGCACCACAGAGGCATCACGATCACTCCATTTCAAGATGCGGCCCTGGCATCCGAGCCGCTCACAACGGACAATCAAACCAAGCGACCCTGCAGCACGTCCTTTCCATGCCCGGCATCATCACCGGACTGATCACCCTCTACCTCCACTGTTGGTGGTGCGTGCGCACCACAAATTCGGCGGCCCTCAAACGCAGCTGGCCCTACCCAAGGCAGCTGAAGGTGAATGCTGACCTCTACCGCCGTCCACGCCAGCGCAGCGGACGGGCACACGGTCGCATGCGCACCCGACTGCAGGCCGCAGAGAGTTAACTGAATCAACCAGCAAAGTGAGTGTGATGCAAACAGGGGATTTCGACTACTCCGCGTCGATCTCCTTCCTGGAAATCAGGGAGAGCCTACCCAGCGTTGATCCAGACAACCTGACAGCGCAAAACGTGCTGGACGTGCTGCTGCACCTCTTCCAGCAGAAACCTGGGTTTGTGGACCGTGGTCATGAGGTCAACAACAGGGAAACCGCCTGGGTCAACGCCTATCTGTTTCGTCTCAAACCCTGCATCGATGCCGATGGCATGGAGGCGTTCACGGTGGAGACTGTTGGCTCGAGCGTCGATCGAATGGCCAAACTGCGCTGACCACAAAAAACCCCCGGGTGTCTCACGCCCGGGGGTTAGGTGGTTTTGCAGCAGTCCGTGTTCGGGACTGACATTGTTCTAAGCGATCTGAGGTGATGGATGACGACTGAATTAATCGCCAGATGTGACCGCGGATGACTGGTTTTGGGAACGGTTCAAACGCCCTATCCAAAGAGCGAAGCTGGCACCGGCGAAGGCACCGAAGAGAAGCAGAACTGATTGCGTCGTCACACAAAAAAAGCAAACGCACCATCACGTTACAAAACGAGACAGTGCGCTGTTAGTGACTTGCCCTCGGTCTCAGGAGCGAACTTGCGCAGGGACCTCCACGCCCAGACCAGCGGCACGGGCATCCGCAACGATCGCCTCGTAGCAGTCAGCACTGAACACCGCTTGCCCGTTGAGAAGCACGTCCCATTCCTCAGCGGGGAAGTGAGCCTGGAGCCAGAACAGCCCGAGCGCACTCTGGGGACTAAGAGCGAACAACGCGTCCACCGACTGTGCCTTGAGATCCAAGCTGCTCTCCAAGAACTGAAGCCATTCAGCCCGGAGGCCGAACAAAAAACTGTTTACAACGATACAAAACTGTGAAGTCGCGGCTGGAGCCCTGACGCCGATTCACCTCGACTGAAGGCAATAGCGGCCCGAGGTGAACCAGCCACTGGGGCAGCTAGAACCGGTTTTTTCAATGGCCTGGCGTCGATTGCTGGGATTGCTCAGGCAATAACTGCCGGATGTGTAAAACCCAGAAGGACAGCCGCTGCCGACCTTGGGAAGTGCGCCACGGCTTCGACTGGAGCGAGGAACACAGTAAGAGGCTGATGTGTGATAGCCCGGGGGGCAATGACCAACCTTGATCAGGGGTCTGACGGGCTGATCAGCCAAAGCGACACTTGCCCATGGGAAGGCCGCCAACACAACACCGAAACACAAAGTCCAGTCGACCCTGTTCAGCATGTCTCCTCCTCACGAAAGCTTGACTGACTTACTTTGAGCCGCGATCGATGTGGCGACAGAAAGTCCATGCTGATTCCCCGGGAAGCCTGCGAAAGCCAAGTCAGCAGATCCGCAGGATTCACGAAGAATCAGGCCCTGCTTGCACTACTGGTGGTGTTCCCCCTCGGAATCATTGGCGTTGGTGTGATTCTGATTGTGGTGATGAAAACCAGACCTGCACCGGCACCAGCCCCGGAAGCACCGGTTCAACAGACACAACCGGCACCATCCACGGAATCACAACCCAGCACGTCAAGCCAGGAATCGCGGCAACCTGCGCCTGCCACCACAGCACAGAAGCCCCAACCATCCGTGGTGGAACTCGGTCAGGCCAGCACGGGGGCGCCGATCCGGCTGCTGATGGGAAGCATCAATCAACGCGATACCCAGTTCCGAGAATTCACCTATCAACTGGGCAACGACTCCGTGCAGGCGATGGCCAACTGCACCGACCAAAGCTGGACGAGCTACCCAGAGCGACAGGTCAACCGACCTCAGTCACCGGCAACAGAACGCATGCTTGCCCTGGTTTGCGGCACGGCTCCAAGCGTGGCTTCACCATCACCAACCGCAAACGCCAGCTATCCCGGAGTTGCGATTGTTTTTGATCCACCGAGCAATGTGCGGCGTCAGCCGGGAGGCAAATTCCTGTGCAGCCTCGATACACGCCAAAGCATCCGCGTGGGGCAAGCCCAGGGGAATTGGTATCCCACACCTGCATGCGGCACCAACGGATTTATCCATAAAACCCAGGTACGGTTTTGAGCAGTCAGCACACACTGCAGACCATGTCGATGATCTGGGGAGTCCCGTCGAAGACGCGATCCACTTCAGGTTTCTCGAACCAGCAAGCGCTGTTGGCGCTGTTGCTCATTTTTCCCATCGGGCTGATGGCACTTGGCCTGGTGATCACGTTTGCCATGCGCTCGAGCACCACAACAGCAACGCAGCCCAGTGCCCCTGAGAGTGCACCAGCGACCCCAGCCACTCCAGCCCCGCAACCGATTGCGGAAGCCCCCCCAACCCAAACCACAACACAGCCCAAACCCCTGGCCAATGCATCCACATGGTCGACGGGCAGCACGTGCTGGTTCCAGATGCAGCGAGGCGGGAGTTTGATCGGAGATCGCTGCATCATCAACGCACGCATCAACACCAACGGCGATCGCGTGTTCGATGTGATCGAACCTTCAGGCCTGAAACGATCCGTCGTCCTCTGGGACAACGATTCCGTCGAGGTTTTCCTGGACGGCCAGCGTTACACGGGTGAATGGTCTGTGGACGATGATGGTGATGTGCGCGTGAGTCTTCCCGGAGGGACGTTTGCATTCACCCCACCGGCTTAGAGATCACATCTCGAGTCAATTTGCATGGGCTCAATAACGCCCCTGCCCAACACGGAAACTGGATCCCGTGGCAGCTTCCAAGCGCAAACGGAAGGATTCAGCACCATTTCGGCTATCGAAGCTGGCCACCTGCAAAGAGCCTTCTTCATTGATGTAGGCATCACCGCAATAACGGTTACGGATGGTTTGCAACAACTGACGATTCGCACGACCTAGCACTGGCCACCAACGCTTACCAGCCCCAGGAGGCGATCCACAGGATTTTGAATAACGCAATGGTGGAGTGCTGCTCACAGGCTCTTGGGAGCTTGTTTGGAACAACCAAACAAGAAGCAAGGGCGTGATGAAAATAGCGATGATTAATAATCCGATTCCCGTATTCCCCTGCTCCTGCTCCGCCCGCTGGGAAGACGGATGCTGCGGAGAGACAACAGGCTGAGCTGGAACTGACTTCTGCGGAACCTGCTTATTCTCCACAGGCGGCTGGTGATCACGCGCCTGATCAGCTTCAAGCGACTTCAAGAAGCGATCTGCTTCAGCCCCTGTGGAGCGAAGTGAATCCAGATCATCTTGGGATTCGTTCATAATCCGGCCTGCTCATTATCAAAGCGTTCAAAGCCACAAAGCCCTGCAAATTCCTTGTAGTGAGGGTCAAACCGATCCCAGCGGAAACTGCGTGGGTCATAACGCGTACGACTGCGGTCGACTGCGGCGTGCGTGGTGACCCGCGTAAGAGGAATGCCGTATTTGGCTTGCCACAACAACACCTGCGCAGCAAGGCTGCGATATTGGGAATTGGTGTAGCCGGAATGCGCATCCGTATTGCCACGGCCATCTGCTGGCGTCACCAGGCTGACGTGAAGGGCGACATTGTTAATGGAACCGACACGGCCGGGCTGACGGCGCTGCGTGGCATCACCGAACGCCGACATCCCTGACCCATAAGCCCGATTTTGATCAGGAACGATGCGCAACCTTGCTCCGTCAGTGGCAATCAACATGTGATAGCTGACTTGATCTTCGTCGCGAGGATGAGGGGTTTGGAACAGATTGACTGTTGCAGGCTCACTGATCACCGTTTCATGCAAAACGATCAGCTCAGGAGAGGCCTTCAAGGTGCGCCCCCAATCATCGACGCTCTCACGTGTTCCGAAGTTGGTGGAATCAGCGAGCTTCATCAGCTCGTCATCGAGGCCTAATACTTTGACGCACTCTTCCAATTCCTCGACACTCGCCACCTTGATGCCGCTATCTGCCAGTTCACTCAACACAGGGAGAGATCCATCAGCTTTGCCATCAGCATCACCGTGCCCTGTCAAGGCTCCAGGTGAATTAGCGGTTTGCGAGCTTTGCCAAGGCCATCGAAGAGGCGGAAACGAGCAACCACTCAGACCCACCAAGATCGAAAGCATTAAGGCCGAGGCAACAGGCTTCATCCGCAACAAACCAAGCTTGATCATGACTTCTTTGGCTTGTAATCCCAGATCTTCCAACGCCCCCCTTCCTCTTTCAGTGTATAGATCCAATCCTTCGTGCTCGTTGATGTTTCATTGCCCTTTGGCGAATGCAAAGTGGTCGCCTCGGTCACCGAAACAACAATGGTAGGCATCGTCGGTGATGGCGAATAGCTGCTGACCCGATTGACGCGAATTGTCGGATAGGAGTAGTAACTATTGTTGCTTCTTAGCCACTGAATCGAACCACCAGGCTTGGTCAAATCTCTCCACAGCGGGCCTGCTGCCACCACCTGATCAGCAAGCTCTGTATTAAAAGGTGGGGCAAAGATCTGCGACTTAACGGTGAGCCACTCTTCAACAATGCTCCGGGCTTGTCGCTGACTCAGACCGGCTTGCGCGCTCGACGCCTCCTTACGGCTCGGCAGCGGCTGAATTGTGGTTGGTCGTTCCGCCGTATTGGGAGGTGCAGTCTGGGCGGGCGGAGACGAAGCCTGAGGAGTGATCGACCCCTGCCTCTGGATCAGCAGAATCGCAAAACCAAGGCCCACCAGACCAATCGGAAACACCAACAACAGCAACAACAGCGCCTGCTGATTGCTGAACCCTCGTTCCCGAAGGCGACGAAGCGATCCGAATGGATTGACCTTGATGCGACTCACGGAAGAACCTCAGCCAAATGACAAACAAAAGGGCTTCAGCCAGCCCTTTGGGCACGTCTCGCGCTTAAACCCACGAGTTGCAACGACACAATGGAACGCAGAACAGGGTCAGAGACGGACCATCAGCTGATGCAGACAAGGCCCTTAGGACTCGGCAAGCAACCAACACAAACCAAGCCTAAACGCCGAACCCAGGCCCTCCAAATCGGCGTCAGCGGCACATTTTCGATGCAATTTCTGCATGAAATGCCAGCCCATGCTGCTTGGGATCTGCGGCACACCATGGCCGTTGACGACCTCCTCAAGGACTACCTCAAGACTCTCCCGGCAGGCGCAACGATGGCGCCTCCGCGCCTGTTCGTTTACCAGGGAACAGCCTTCTCTCGTGCCTGCCCCAACTCAGGCATTGACGCTCCGGCCTATTGCCCTGGGGATCACACCATTTACCTCGAAACCGGGCTCGGCGATCAGGTGGCCGCAAAGTTTGGGGATTTCGGGGCTCTCTCGATCCTGGCCCACGAGTATGGCCATGCCTATCTCTTCAAGCGGAAGCAACATCCAGAAGGCAAATATGGCGAACTGGCAGCCGATACCTTCGCCGGCGGCTTCGCCCGCTTTGTCGAGCAAAAGGGCTATCTAGATCCAGGAGATATCGATGAAGCCCGTGCGACCTTTGCAGCAGTCGGCGACTACGAGGTGTACCACCACGATCACCACGGCACCCCTGCAGAACGCCGCCAGGCCTTTGAACAGGGATATCAGCAAGGATTCCGCTTGCCAGGTGATGCGGCGACACCCCCGACCACCCCACTCCCTCCGGCGCAAGCCCCGGGAGCGCCACCAACCGCAGAACAAAACCCTCCACCACCCATCGCTCCTCTGAACAACGGAGCATCACCCGTCATTCCCCTTCTGGGCTTGGGGATGGGAGGTTTGCTCTTGATTCTGATCGTGGTCGGCGTGATCAACATGATCAATCAAGCCCGTGTCGATGACTGAACCCAACCGAGGCCTCACCAAGCAGCATGCGCTGTTGGCCCTGATCCTTGCCTTTCCGCTGGGCCTGATGAGTGCAGGCTTTGTCGTGTTGATGCTGATCAACCGCCCGGAGACCTCAACAGGGCCAACAACGCCGAACATCGAGCCGCAACCCAGAAGAGAACAGGCAGAGAGCCCCACAGTTGACAGAGCGCCTCTGCCCAAAGAGAAGATCTCTTCACCCGTGCCGAACCAGAGTTCGGCACGCTCTAAGGACAAACAAATCGACGATCTTGCGGATGCGATTTTCTGGCGCAGACATCCTTCCTTGTACGGAGTGAAGCTCAGCAATCAAAGCGGGGCTTTAGCCCGTGAATGGCAGCAAATCCGCCGATGCGATGCAGTCGTTGACTATCGCTTCTATCAAGCCGTTCCTCAGATGCGAGGCCGCACCATCCACCAAGACCAGACTGAACTTGTGGCGCTCTGGCAAAACATTCGCACTCAGGTGCCGGGTTGCTCCTGACCCACGCCCTTCTGCACAACAGCACGCGGGCGGAGGATCACAGCCCCAATCGACTCAGGCACAGATTGCACATAACGGTGAAATGGCTTGGAACGAATCACCCCCTGACCCGGCACCGCATGCACCGCAGAGACGCCCGAAGAATCAGTCACGATCACTCCCATGTGTGTCACATCTAATCCTTGAGCCGAAGTGGCAACAGCAAACAGGTCACCACTTCGCAACAAGGGACTGACCTTATTCAGACTTGAATTTGGGATGTAATTCTGTACAACATCGTAGTCCTGCTCCAATGCCGTGATACAAGCCAAAGTGGATTGATTGCGCAGCGGGGAATACAACTCTGGATGAGTCGACATGTAATTCAGTTTCAAGTTGCGTGACTGCTGACCCGGCAGATCCTTGGTGATGTCATTCACCAGACCGGCGCGCTCAGCAGCACGACCCCAGTGATGAAAATAATGGTGTCGTGAGCAATAGCCCACTTCTCCATCGGCATAGCGCAGCTGCCTGGTCACCTCCGCAAATCCATTCCAGCCACCAGAAGCAGCCAAGGCGAGCACTTGCTCGACAAACAGCATGCAGTCAAAACGGGTCAAATCCAGCTGAACACGCTCTTGAGGGCCGGCATCCAGAGAAAAAGCTGTATATGGCGTGCCCAGAAAATGCAGAGCCAACGTTGCCACAATTTGATCCCCGGTCATACCAGTCATCAGGGGCTGCAATCTGTCGAATAAAGCCCGCGTTCCGGGAATCACTTTGAAATCAGAAGGCGCTGTCTCTGTACTGGATTGCTCCTGGCGTCTTTGCTCGGCAAGGCCAGCCTTGGCAATCGCGTTCGCACCTGCTGCACCACTGGAGAGCGAGTGACGAGCCCCGGTTAGAACCAAAGCGAGAGATATCAACAACAACAAGCGATTCACAATCATGGAAAAGCCCGGCCGCGCCTTTGCTTCACCCTGCCACACACAAATAGGCACGTATGGTTGGACTGATGGTCAGAGCATTTGGGTTGAACCGTTCACCGTTCCGACGTCACCCTGCCGCCTGGTTGACGCTTCCAGCCACAGCAGCGCTTCTCACCGCTTGTGGTCGTTCTGCGCAACTGCCTGATTGCGTCACAGGCACGCCAGCCCCCACAGCCACGCAGACCCAACGCTGGGAAGCGGCCTCACCTCGTTCAAGCCTTGAACTGGCCATTGATGGCAGCAGCTCCATGCTGGGGTTGACGGGCTCAGCCTCGGCACAAAGCGCCTGGAAAGCCTTACTGAAAGGCGTGTCACTCAGCGCAGCCGCCAATGGACTGAGCGTGAAGCCCGTGCGCATTGGCAGCGGCAAAAGCACACCAATCACCAGCACATCGCTCGCGACTAATCCCTGCTTCTTCAGCGGTTGCGGCGCCTTTCGGCCTGTCACCTCCAGCCTCGGCTCCCTCTGGGAACAACCTGGGTTAAGCCAGGGGGCCCCACCGCTGCGCGTTGCGATCACCGATCTGGAAGTCAACGATGGAGATATCAGCAAACTGGTGAAAGCGATCAAACCGCATGTCACCGAGGGTGCGGTGATAGGGATCTTGGCGGTTCGTCTTCCCTTTGAAGGCAATGTTTTCAACAGCCAGGGAACGGTGATTCACAAGGGTGAGGCCGAACGACCGACTTATCTCTTGGCCACCGGTCCTCAGGCCCAGCTCCACAGCTTCCTGCGCGATATCAAGACCAAATCGGCATTGGCAGGGGTGCCCACGAGCTCCATGCAGCTCACACTTCTCGATGAGCAAGCGAATGCACCAACGCTGCTTGCCAAAAATGTGACGTCCAACCCTGCTGACCAGATCAGGGAGGTTCCCCTGCGGTTAGGAGACCAGACCTACAGCCCGTACAGCAACGCGAGCTACCAATTCGCGAGGCTGGAGTCTGGAGTGGAGAGCCTGAGCCTGAGCACCGGCACCAATCCGGCCACAGACCTGCAACCTGACCTGGGTTTGGTCAATATTGGAGGGATTGCGCTGCCGGCAATCGATACGGGTATCAAAGGAATCCGTACAACAGGATTCCAACTCAGGGGGACCGATTTAACGGTCGCAATTGACATCCCCAAGAGCAAAATCGGTGGCGCACTGCGTGCCAACGTTCCTCGCGGACAACTTCCTGAAGCCTGGTGGGTGGCCTGGAACCGATCCGACCCCACCGCCAAACAAGCACCCAATCAAACCGACGGATTGTTATTGCTCTTCACCAGCCTGAGCAAACTTATGGTGGAATCAGGAACGACCCCTGCCGCCTCTCTCTGCCTGGCTTTCAGCCGGTAACCGATCCCCGAAATCATGCGAAATCTGCAATTAATCCTGCTCGCCCTGTGCGTAGCACTCGGTGTTGTGTGGATATTCATCGCACAAAACTGGATCTTCCTGAATCTGTTTCCGGGAATCCTTGTGGGCCCCGGCCTGAAGCTTGATGACTATCTACAAACAGGCAGCAGCCCTGCTTTCTCCGTGTTCTGGGGGGGGTGCATCACCGCATTGCTGATCTGGATTTCCGTGACCTGGTCAGCCCGGCCTGTCAGCTCATCACAAACCAGAGCGATGCAGCCGATGTGGTGGCTCGCAGCATCAATCCTGGTCGTCTTTGGCTGGTTGTGCCTCGGCTGGTTCACGATTTTCCAGTGGCAAGTCACTGGCACCAGCGCGTTGCCTGGCTACAGCAGCTACCCCGTACCAGCAGGAGGCTGGCTGCTGCTGATGGGCTTCGTGATGCTGGATGTGATTTTGCTGTTCTGGCTGCCAACCCTTTTGGCATCACCGCGCACCTACAGGCTGGTCGTGCCTGGGGCTGTCACTCTTTTGGGGAGCCGCTGAAATGAAGACGATTTTCGCCATCGGTGTCGGCGGTACAGGTGCGAAATGCATCGAAGCGCTTGTTCACCTGCACGGCTGCGGCCTGCTCAAGGATCAAGACGGCAATCCCGCGCGGCTGGGGGTGTTTCTGGTGGAGCCCGACCAGCAAAGCGCCCTGCTGGTTCGCGCCCAAACCGCCATCAACCGCTACGGCGCCATGCGTCGTGCCGTGGGGCGCAACAGCGATCGATTCGCGCGTGCTGAATTGCGTGACTACGGCCAATGGAGCCCCCTCACCACCTCGTCAGGCGCCCTCAGCCTCGATCAGGTCTTCCCCAAAGCCGTTCTGCGCACGCAAGCCCCAGGGGTTGCTGCCCTCTTCGACTGCCTTTTCCCTCCAGAAGAGCAAAGCGCCGATCTGGAAGTGGGCTTTCGCGGCCGACCTCCGATCGGATCCGCCGTGATGAGTCGCATCAGCCTCGACAAGGAGTCGCAGGTCGGCCAGTGGCAGCAGATGCTGAGCGATATCCAAACCGCGGCTGGCAGCGGTGAGGCTCCAGTGATTCATCTGTTTGGCAGCGTCTTCGGTGGAACCGGTGCCTCCGGTGTGCCCACCCTCGGGCAGCTGCTGAAGAACTGGTTGAAACAACAGGGGCTCACCAGCATCCAGGTGCAGGCCTCTCTGCTGCTGCCCTACTTCGATTTCGAAGGCATGGCAGATGACGACACCGGCGTTCACGCCGAGTCGCGCAACTTCCAGCTGAACACCGACGCTGCACTGCAATACCTGCGCACCAGCGGCCGCGCCTGCTTCGACAGGGTCTATTTGGTGGGAAGCGACATCAAAGCCCGCTATGGCTTCAGCATCGGCGGCACGTCTCAATCGAATGCCGCCCATGTGGTGGAGCTGCTGGCCGCTCTTGGGGTCTGCCATTCAGGTAGCAGCAGCAATGGCTACGCGCACGTGCTCAGCCGCAGCGAGCAACAGAGCATGAGCTGGGAAGATCTGCCCGACAACGAAGTTGTTGGCGAAGCCCTGGCCCGCGGCGCCCGTTTCGCTGTGGCCTGGCGCAACAACATCAGCCGAGAAATCAACGCTGCCCAAAAGGTTCCGATGCGCACCTTCCTCAGTGGTGCCCCTTGGGTTCAACGGTTCTTCCACCCAGCGGGAGCCAGCGCCAGCCGCGGCGGCCGACCAGGCATTCGCGACAAGGAACAACTGACAGTGCAAAGCGCGATCGATCAGTACTGCGACACCCTGCTGCAGTGGCTGAATCAGATCTCAAGCAATCTGGGCAGTGGGTTCCGCCAGGAGTTGTTCACCGCCGATCTGCTCAAGCCGAGTGATCGCTACCAGAACAATCTCAATCGAATCGTCAGAGGCAAGGCTCGACCCCGCATCGCTGAGTCTTCCGACAGCGTCGAGTTCATCAAGGTGCGCATGGATCGCCTCAGCGGCGATGCGATCCCCCATCGCGGCATGGCAGGTCTGGCTGACTGCCTCTGGACCCTGGTGGTCTGACGTCTTCTCCATAGAGCTCACTGAATACCTCCTCCCTTCGCCATGACCTCTTCCCAATCCCAGGACATCGTTCAAATCCCCTGGTTTCCGAAAACAGACCCACCACTTGCTGGAGGCGCACAGTCGGGAGAGTGGCAGGGACGTGATCAGCAGAGTCTGGGCACCATCGCCAAGAGCCTTGTGTACGAGGTGTCGACCTCCAGGGTGAATTCGCTGCCTTCACCCTGGTCGCGGGCTCTGCAATTCGAGCAAGCCGTGCTCAACACGCGCTATCCCACCCGCGATTCTCTGCTGGAGGAATTGTTTGGCGGCATGGCCTGTCTGGGCCTCTGGGAAATGTTCGGCTTACGGCTCGATGCGCAGCGGGTCGCTCTGCTCGACCATGCCGACCTGCAAGACGATGCCGTCGGTCCGTTTTCTCGCAGCCTCGCCAGCTCGCTTCCTGACGGAACGACGTCTCTGTCCCGTCAACCCGACGGTCGCAATCCCTGGGACGTCGTCTACGTGTTTACCCTTCAGGGCACCGTGGTGGGCTTCAGCTCTCCCAGCACCCTGTTCTGCCCTGCGGTGCATCTTCCCCAAGCGATCCAGGGGATGGGCTGGACTGCGGGTGGACGCTTCAGCAACCCCGTTGAATTCCTCGGCGGTCCCCAGCGTCAGGCCCTGGCCGATTGGTTCAGCCATGTGAAAAACGGGATGCTGCAGGCACCCGATCTGCAGAGCCAGACCACTGCAGGGCAACTGGCTGAAGTGCTCGATCTGTTTATCACCAAACTCACCGCCGGGCGCCTGGGTACCCCGACCCTGTCGGACAGCGGGCGCGTCGCCAACCTGCCGTCCAACCCAGTGGCCCTGTCCTTGCTGGCCCGCCCCGCCAAAGGTGGCGTCAGTGCCAGCCAGGCCACCATCGAACTGGGCGATCGCCTCAAGGCGCCGCTTGGGGACACGCCGACCAGCGAACCGGTGGTGCTGGTGGATCCCGACATGCCCAACAAGCTCGGGGTGAGTGCAGCTGACATCTGCCTGTACAAATCAGCCACGCTTGAGTCCATCGGCTTTGATCCCGGTCAGCTCGAGCGGCAATACGGACAGGAGATCACTGTTCTCACACCTGACCAGATCTTTCTCGACGAGCTGTATCTGGTGTCAGGCGAGCAAGCACTGATGCATTCATGGCTGCCCAGCCGCCTCGAGGGCGTGCCCATGGTCAATGGCGAGGCGGTCACTCCCCTTCTCCCTCTGCGACCGGAGATCCGCCGTCTGTTCAGCAGCCGTGAACTGCAGGAGCGCTGCGAACTGCGGGTGATGCAGACCAGTGTGAGCAGTGAGCTGGAAATTCGTCTCACCCTGCCGCTGCAAGGCCAGCGCGATGGGTATGCCATCTCCCGCTCCTATCCCTTGAAGGAGCAGAACCTGGTGGCGGAAGACCTCCCGGTGATCACGCTATGGCCTTTTGTCAGCGATGAGCGCTGGCGTCTGTATTACCTCTTCTGCGAAGACAGCCCATCAGCACTCACCGTTGATGGCTTTGCCGATTACGACCGCAAACTGGGCCGGGATGGCCAGCAGGTCGTGAAGTATTTCACCACCAACCATTTCCCGGATCTGGTCCGCCTCAGTGAGCGCGGGCAAGACCGTGGTCTGTTGCCAGTGACCCCACCAGCCAGCAGTCCGGATCAGGGAACCCAATGGCAAGTGGGCATCGACTTCGGCACCTCGTTCACCAACTTCTTCATTGATGAAGGTGCAGGTCCGCAACGGCGCCACCTCGACACCAGGGTGATCTCCCTCACCCTGTCGCAGAAAGAAGAACGCCAGCGCCTGCTGAATCAGTACTTCGTTCCGGAGGAGATGCTGCCCAACGCCGAGAACGGCGGCAACCCACCCACCGCAACCGCCATCAGCCTGCGCGGCTGGCAGGAAGTGCTGGGCCAGGTGCCGGAGCTCTTCCATGAGGCCCGCTTGCGGGTTCCCAGCCCCGGCGAATTCGGTGGCGCCGAACTGCGCACAGGATTCAAGTGGGAGCAGATGCAATATCAAAAACCTTTCTTGAAGGAGGTCGCACTGCTGATCAGTGCCAATGCGGCAGCCAATGGCGCAAAAGAATTGCAGTGGTCTGTGTCGTATCCCAGCGCCTTCTCACCGAACGAGGTGGCTCGCTACCGCCGGGTCTGGGTGGAACTCTGCGCCGACCTGAACAAACTCACAGGTTTGCGCCATGCCCTCAATAGCAAAGCTGGTGAGGGTGGCCTGCAGACAGAAGCTGTGGCCTTCGCCAGTTACTTCGGCAACTTTCAGAACCGGCAGATGGTGCACACCTCCTGCCTCGATGTGGGCGGCGGCACCACCGACATTTCGATCTGGCAGGACAACCGCCTCATTCACCAGGTGTCGATTCCCTTCGCCGGTCGCGACATCAGCTCCCAGCTGCTGCGACGGAAGCCATCGTTCCTGAAATCCCTCTTCCCGCCGAGCCTCACTGCCGACATCAGTGATGACGAAGCAAGAGCTCGGCAGGACCGCAATTTCACCAGTCGCCTCGACAACATCATGCGCTACGGCTCTGATGAGCTGCTGGCCGGTCGGCTCGACATGCTCGTGAATCAGGAATCGACGCTGCAGGAACCTCTGCAGCACTTCCTCAGCCTGCTCGCCGTCAGCTTTGGGGGGATCTACCACTACCTCGGCCAGATCCAGCAGGTGCTGCGCGAGGAAGGAAAGCTCACCCGATCCACCCCTACTCCGGTGTACATCGGAGGCAATGGCGGGCGGCTGATCAATTGGATTGATGCCAGCTCCAGCTTCCAAAAGGGGGGGGATCCCGACCGCCTGATGGAAATGCTGCAGATCAAGGCATCCGGCAGTGAGGCCGGCAATGCGTCGACAACACTCTCCGATGCCTACAAGGACGAAACCTCCTGCGGCTTAATCAGCTCGGGCGTCAATCTGATCGGGGATTTCGATCCCCGCGCCGATGTGATGGTGTGTGGCTCAACCCTGGTGGTCAACGATCTGACCTTCGAGGCCGGAGACCGGGTGGAGTTACCCCACACCATGTCGCAGATTGAGCGGTATGAGCTGCCGAATCTCGACGCCATCCGAGCCTTTGTTGACCACTACGACGACAGCATTGCGGAACTGCGCATCCGCAGCCTGCTGCCGATTCGGCAGCTGTGTGACCTGGACACGCTCTGGGCCGAAGTGGAAACGGAGGTTCGCTCCCTCTGCCTGGCCAAAGTTGGGCAGGAAGCCAGTGATCTCGAACCCGAACCGGGCTTCATTCTCGGCCTGAGGGCGCTCACCAACACCTTGGGCCGTCTGTGGGCCGAACGTTTCTGAGGGAGAACGCCATGAACACTGCAAGCAAACTCAGTCTGGTTGCCGTGGCATTGACCGCCAGCCTTTGGGGACTCAATGATCAGATCCCAGCGCATGCCCGCCCGCCGCTCGTTACTCAGGAAGAGCAAGAAGACAGTCGAGGTCTTCCTGGTGAAGAGCCTCTCGAGCCGTCATCAGAACAACCCGACGCCATCTCTGCACCACCAGCGGCTCCATCTCCTGATCTTGATCTTGATCTTGATCAAGAGAACACGAGCACAATTGAGCAACGCCTAGAGCGACTCGAGAGCAGCAAAGCTGAAGCCGATCTACCCATCGGCCCGATTCGCCTGCCCTTTGTCTTTCTCACAGTTAGCAGCCTGGTCCTGGCTCTGCTTGGCCTGGCCGCAGGCATCACGGCTCACTTGCACTTACGCCGCAGCCACCAGTCGCTGCGGCGACAGAACGACAATCTGCGCACACGACTGAACACGCTCGAGATGCAGGTGGACCAGGACCGTGCCGTCAATCGCACACGTCCGACCCCATCGGCGACAGCCCAGCTGTTTTCGAGCCCACCTCCGTCGGCCAACCCCAGGCCGACGCCCATGGCAGCCACTCCAGCGGCGGCGCCGCCGGCGCCCACCCCTGCAGCAGCACCTGCTCAGAGTCCTGCTCCCGCTCCCATCAGCAAGGCTGGCCTGATCGCTGCTCTGAACAACGGCGATCGACAGCAACTCCGCGATGCAGCCAAGGCTGAGCTCAACATCACCAGCGAGTCGGAGAATGCGATCGCGACTGGGCGAGCCACAGCCACCGAACTGGAAGAAGTGCCTGGGGGAGGCAGCTACTGGCTGATTTCACTCAATCAACAGCATTGGTTGTTCCCCACCGACCGCACACTGAAAGGATTTGCAGCTGCACAACCTTCCAAAGGACTGTTCTCCTACGAGCAACAAACAATCTCAAAAGCCCAGTTGATTGAACCAGCCCTGCTGGAACAAACCGGATCCAGATGGAGCGTAAAAACTCTCGGACGCATCGGCACACCGTGAGTTTTCGATCGCGCAGGGCATCGGATCAGTCCCCCGGATTCAGCAATCAGCAGGCACTCCTCGCGCTTCTCCTTGTGTTTCCAGTAGGGCTGGTCGTGCTGGGCGTGGGTTTCACGGTGCTGATGAGACCCCAAGCCCAGCAAGCCGAACAACCCAAACCCTTGGCCAAAGCCGAGCGCGTGACGCCAAGGATCAACCCAGTGGACTTGGCGATCAGCACCGTAAGCCAATGGGTGCAAGCTTTATCTGACGGAAACACAACGAAAGCCCGCTCCCTCATGACCGATGGGGCTGCCACGCTCTATGACCCTGACTTTTTCTCGCAATTTGAACGGGTCACAGTCTCAGATTTACAAGCCTCGAGCACCAGCGGCTCCTACGTCAATCTCAACGGCGTGATGACATTCATCTATCCCGATGGATCAACGCAAAGGGAAACACGTACTTTCACAGTCAATGTGCTGTCACAATCTCAACCTGTTGTGACCGCCACAGAGTTTGTCGCCGTCATCAAACCTCGCTCCTGATTAGAGACGAAGTCAGCCCGACAGCTTGGACTCCAGTGCCTGCAACCTTTTTTCCAAGCTGGTCTGCAGCGGATCAGCATGCAAACCAATCACCCCCTTTTCTTTGAGATACCAACGACGACCATGTTCAACACCATGGGCGAACCCCGGTTTGATCAACTCCATCTCTGCAGGCGGAGAAGCTTCAGCACTTCGATCAAACAAACGCCCCAAACTTTCGATCTGCGTTTGTCGCTGAAGCATGCCTGGTCGGGGTAGCAAAACCCATTCACCATCCTGAGTTTCGATCATCCACGTGGTGCCCTGTGCAAACACCTCCAGCTCAATTTCCTCAATTGCCCCACTCAACGTGCGGCCGCTGACACTGCAGGGTCGGGCAAAAGGCTGCAGCAGAGCTGGAGTGTTGCGATACACATCAACAAGCCCATCAAGTGGGAGGTTCAGCGCTGGAATCGCATTCTCTTGGGTGTCAGATCGAACTGGCAGCTCTGGCTCACGGCGAGGAGCACCTGACGCGATCAGATCTTCATCCCTGTAATTCTGAAGCGAAGTCTCGAGCTGCTCCAAACGCTCTGTGAGCTCAGTGACGTCACGCCGAACGCTGTCAAAACTCCTCGTAATATTTTCATTCGTTTCAACGAAGTGATCACTCAACTGGCGAACACTTTTCAATAAAAATTTGACCGAATCAACCAACCTGTCATTGTCCATGAATCACTCCTCCTGAGTTTGACGGGCACGATCAACAGAGGCCTCGGCGGCCTTGAGCAGATCCCCCAGCTCATCATCGTCTGCCGCACTCACCACAGGGGACACTTCAGAGGCTCTAGCGCGGGAGGTAGCAGCAGGAACAGCCGACACTGATGCAGCCGGAATGCTGCCGCCATTTGATGCCCCCGAGGAGCGATTTGCATGATTCACCGCCTCAGGCAACAGCAACAAATCAAGCAACTGACCGATGCCACAGAAACCGAGGGTGAACAACAGAGCAATCCCATAACCCACTTGACCGAGGTACATGCGCTGGACACCACACACCCCAACAAAAGATAAAGTCCAGAGCAAATACCCTATGGCGACCTCTTTTTTCTCTGGCGGAGTACTCATCCAAGAACACTAAGGAGCTTCGATCTTACAATCCAAAGCTCTAATCATCAAGCGGGTCGACCCTCCAAACCCATGAGAGCCTGACAACAATGCTTCATTTCTGGCCTCTAATCCTCAGCGCATTACTGGGAACCTGGATCATCAGAACGGCCATTGTCGTCGCCCTCGCCCATCAACACAACCAAGCCGAGCGAACAAAAGAAGCCAACTGGTCAGAGCAACAATCAACTCCCTGCAAACCGCTGGTCAGCATTCTGATTCCAGCATGCAACGAAGAAGCGACAATCACAGACTGCATTCAATCATGCATTCAATCCAATTACGGCAACAAGGAGATCATCATTATTAACGACGGCTCGAACGACGCCACATCCGATCAAGCCCACATTGCGCAGGCAAACCACCCAAAAGCTCGCATCACCGTAATCGACTTCGCCTGCAACCAAGGCAAAACAGCAGCCCTCAACGAGGGATTGCTCTATGCCAATGGCGAATTCATTGTCACCCTCGATGCCGACACAAGGTTTTCCGATCCATCCAGCCTTACAAGACTTCTTAACCCACTGATTCAATACCAGGATATTGCAGCCTGCACAGGCAACCTTAAAATCGCCAACCCAGATAGGACAATTCCAAATATTCAGTCAATTGAATACACAAAAATCATCCAAACATTCAAACGTGCGCAGAGCCATGTCAATGCCATCATGATCCTCCCAGGCGCTGTCAGCGCATTCAGGGCAACCGAACTGCGATCGATTGGTGGATTCTCCGCTTCAACGCTTGCCGAAGATGCCGATGCCACCATGAGCCTGCTGCTGCGCCGGAATCGGCTGCTGTTCACCAGCAGCGCCAGTGCCATCACCCAAGGCCCAAATACGGTTCAAGAACTGCTCAAGCAACGCATCCGCTGGCGCGTGGGGCAACTGCAATGCCTCTGGAAACACCGAAAACTCTGCGGCCAGTCCCTGAGTACGGCCTTTTTCTTTGTCGACACGGCAAGCACGAATTTGATTTCAGCTGCAGCACCTTTCGTCCTTGCCGTCACAGGCGTCTACGTGATCCAGAAAGGCCTGTGGCAACAACCAATCGCGACCGTTGCCGGCTTCGTCGCCATTGACATTGCCGCGACTGTTTTTGCTTATACAGCAGCCCAACAGAAGACGCCATCCATACCCGACTATCTACGCCATCTCCTCTTCTTCAGCCTGTTCAATCCATTCATCACCTGGTCAGCCATTGGGCAGCTGCTTCGCCGGCAACCACTGCACTGGCGACGAGCCAATCAAGAGCGCGTCTCTCACGCTTCAGATCCTTTCTTTAAGCGGCCTCTGAAATCATCGGCAAATTCGAGATAGAGACTGCGAGCATCGAGGGGTCGATGGGCATCAATCAAGGCTTGCACTTGGGATCTCCACCATGCGCCCACATGACAGCAAAGCTTCGGGTCCGGTGGTGGTGTGCCGAAGGGGAGTCCCATTCGCCAGCAGCCGCTGTTTTCAAGCTATTCACGCTGCACTTGCTGGCCATCCTCGATGAGCAAGGCGTCACAGTGCAGCAAGGGCATTTCACTTGACCGCACCGTCGATGGCATCCCAACTGCTCAACCTCACCACCTGCCGACCCTTCGAATGCATTGCACTCACCCAAGCTGTGCACGACTTCATCCGCGTGCATGGAGAACGGGATGGGGCTGTGGTCATCGCCAGCCAACACACCACCACAGCCGTGATCGTGAATGAGATGGAAGAACGGCTGTTGATCGACCTCGAGCAATGGCTCAGCCAACTTGCCCCCGCATCTGCAGTGTGGAAACACAACGATCTAGAGCTGAGACCCAACATCCCAGCGGATGAACCCCGCAATGCTCACGCCCATCTCCAGGCTCTGCTGCTGGGCAACCAAGTGATGGTGACCGTGAGCAATGGCCAGCCGGTACTGGGGCAGTACCAAGACGTCATCTTGGTGGAGCTCGACGGCCCTCGCCAACGCAAGGTGGCTTTGCAATGGCTTTCAGCCTGATCCGCAAATGCTCAAAAAACCGGGCCCTTGTTGCCGTTGGCACGGCAAACATGGCTCAGCCTCTCAAGCATGGCTTCACCTGCACGCTCCCGATGACAACCGAGGAAGCGATGGCCCTGATCGAAGGCGCTCTTGATTACTGCCGTCAACGCCAGAAAGTTCTCACGAGCGGTGATCGCGACGCCGACGCCCTGGCCATCGACCATGAATTCAAAGAGTGGCTCAATCCCCAAGGAGGCATCCTGCCGTTAATGCCCTGCCCGAAGCCCGAGAGCAGCTGAGCCAGCGGCATCGCTGAGCAAATGCGCTCATGAATCCTGCTCAGAAGCCATGCCAGAACGAAAGCGTCCCCAAAGGAGATTGACGAGCAAACTGATCTGACTCCTCATCGGGCACTCCTTGACCAGGGGTGCCTTTTTCGTGGTGATGAGCATCCCTCTCGGTTCCTGGGCAGTCGTTTTCTTCAGCGAGCCAAACGAATACTCCAAGCCTTTGAGACAACAGGATGGACAACCGACTTGGCTGTCCCCAGCCCCCCCAGCGAGAGTCAGCCGGGCCACTTGCTCTTGGCTTGCGCAGCGACCCTACCCAGCAGCAAGCGCTCTACGAGCGGAACGTTTTACCGAGCGGGTGGCAGTGGGCAGTCTTTGAGGTCTGGATCGTCCCGCAAGGCTTTGTAGGCTTGTTGAACAGATTCCGACGTTTCATCTTGATCGGTTAGCCCTTTCAAGAAGTCTCTCGCGATCTCTCTTCCGAGGAGCCCTTCTTTTGCGAGGGTGCACACTGTGTACGCGCTACCAATAAAAAAAGGCACTTCGAAGCCTTCCTCTTGGGCACCCGCTGGCGTGAATAGTCCTCCCGCAAACACTGATGCGAAAAGGACTAAGAGCCTGATTTTGTTCATGTCGAGAGGTCCCGTTGAGTGGCCTGCACGCGCCGATTATCGACCAAGCTGAGCCTTCCAGAGGGCATCGTCATCGTCATCGTCATCGTCACCATGGCTTCCGGAAAGCTGATGCGGTGGCAGGAGGCGCAGCACCATGCAAACCATTGCCTGAGGTGCGATCCCCGAGAACGCGGGTGATGGCTGACTGCAGATCTGTGATTCAGGCAGGTCACCACTGGCCAAACCCTTTGCAGCACAGGAGCACCTGCACCTCTGAAGGGCAGGCTGACTGGGCCATTGCCTGTGACCAAGATCACAACTGCTCTCGTCTCAGATCAATGAGGCGACTGAAAATCTCAACAACGATGGGACCTCGGAGGAACACACCTCCAAAACCCCTTTCAAAACAATGATCAACAAAAAACTCACGCTCGACGAGCTCTCATCGATCAGTGCTGCCAAAAAGCAGATCGGTAATTACTGCCTCAAAGGCTACGAAAACAAAACACAAAAGAAGACCACTTCAACCCCACAAGCCATCAAACAGCAGTACATCAAAAAGCACGACGACAACAACTCTTCGACTCTTGTCATCCCTGATTTTTATCCCATGGGTGAGTGGTGATGCCTCAACCAATCAACCCCTTCCCCGCCACAGGCGGGGTTTTTTGTTGCGTTCAAATCTGATCCCCCCAATCCATCGAGCAGCCCTCAACCCAACACCATGCACACGCAGCATCAACTACCGACCACCCAAGACTGACGCAGCCCACCGCCCTGGAAAATTCCAAAAGCACCCTTTTGCATGGCGAGCCAACAGCAGCTACTTGCCAACGCCACCGATCGCGAGTAGTACAGACGTACTGACGCAAGAGTGTTGATGGATGACTGGGACTTCGTGGACCCCGACGACCTGAGCAACTGGAAAGGGGCCTGCATCTGCATGACCTGCCAGCACTTCAGTTACGGCGTTGATCGCCACTGCCGCACGATCCTGGGTTGCACCGTGCGACGCCGCCAACTGCCCCAGGGGGATCACCTGATCAAACGTTGCCGGCTCTGGGCACCGACCTGGCAGCAACAGGTGGGCTGGGCTCCAGAAGTGAGTTGATCCTCTCAGCCCTGCACCCACGCGAGGGTCTGCTCCAGAGCCATTTGCCATTCACCAACAGCAAAGACATGGCGGTGACCATGACCAGGCAGCAACCAGGCCACATCCAGCGGTAACAACGCTCGCACCGACTGAATCTGCCGTTCGAAATCCCACCAGCAGTAGCGCTCTGATGCCACCACCACCTGCAGCTCCCGGTTCCACCAAAGGTGATCACCGCTGAAGAGCACCGCCCGTTGCTCCCCGAGTTGAAGACACATCGACCCCGCTGTGTGACCTGGCGTGGGGATCAGGCGGAGCCCGTCACCAATCAGCCGAGAAGCCGCACCCTCCATGTGCCGCTCGGCCTCAGGAGCGGCCTCAGCATCGGCACCATGGATCCAGCGCTCGGCCCCAAAAGCCCTGGCCCAACGCGCGTGGTCGGCCACGTCATCGCGATGTGTCAACACGATGGTCGCCAAACCGCCGAGGGCCTCGATCCGCCGGGCCAGGGGTGCGCTCCAGCGCGGTACATCCACCATCACGTTGCCGTCCGGACGGCGAATCAACCAGCTGCAGGCTCCGAAACTGCGTTTGGAGGCCCACCCGCAATAGAACACCTCACCGTGACGATGTCGCGTCACAGGCACGGGGAATCCATCATCAGGCCTCTGAAGACGTTGTTCTGCACTGGCTTCGATAGCCGCTACGGGGCAGGCCTGAAGTGCCAGCAGAGCTCGCTGCAACGCCGGCAACTCGCGCGGCTGCTGACAAACCACAGCCGCAGCACCCCCATTCGCAAAGTGCTCGGGGTCGAACTGCCAGCAGGTGCCACAGCTGATGCAACGGGAGTTAATCCGGAACATGACCTCAGTTCCAGTAGCCCGTGCGCTGCAGAAAAGCCTTCAAGGCCTCCGGGAAATTGGGATACACCACTTCAGGGGTGCGACAGCCCTGGGCGCCGTAGCCCCCCAAGCAGGCCTTCAAGCCCCAGTCACTCGTGGCGGAATAGCGCTCAAGCATCTGCTGCCATCCCTGCGGCCGTTCGCCAACCAGAGCCTTGGTGGCGACGTAAGCCGCCAACCAGCCATTGGGGTTGCCATCCGGATCGCGTGGCTGATCGAGCAGGCCCTGATAACTCTCCAATTCACGCCGATACAAGGGGCGATAGCGGGGCTGATGGCTGACATCGACAAACTGCTCCCCCTCCAGCTGCCACAACCGCGTCGGCGCCCGACCGCAGGCGTAACAGGCGAATTGATAGAGGAAGCGGTTATCTGCGCTCACAATCAACGGCACCGTTCCGCCGTAGGGCGTGCGCGCCGGGGCAGGACCTCCGTTAAAGGGCCCCAGATTCACCGTGCGCCAGAGCTGCTGCCCCGTTGGACGGGTGAGCACCTGCATCTGATTGCAGCAGTGGGCGCCGCCGGTGAACGCTGACAACAGCACTTCCGGGTACACGTTGGCGGGATCCAGGTTCACGATCTGAACCACCGCCGCCCCATTCATCCCGACAGGTGATTCCGGGCCTTCCAGAACGCCAACCACCTCTCCCTTCACCCTGACCGTGGCCACCGCCTGGGTGGCTTGGTGACCGGCCGTATTCACAGCGGGGCGCAGCTGAACCTCGACCGAAACCGGTCCCTGCTTCAGCTCAGCGGAACGACGCTGCTTGAGCATTTCCGTGCGCAGCACCGTGCCCTCGTCCTCCATGGAGCGAGCGCTGCACGGCGAGGCCATTCCCATTCCGGCGACGACCAGACCAAGGAGCACCCATCGCGGCAGCATCCAAGAGCGGAGCATCAGCACGAGGAACAACAACCCTCGGTTTAGCGACAACTGTGATTCAGGGAAGCGCAGGAATGGCGTCGATCCGACCGATCACCACAAAAGGGCGACCTGGATGCGCTTCTGCAGCCATGCGACAGGCTTCGCTGCGACTAGAAGCACGCACCAAAAGGATCTTGGAGCCACCCGGCAGCTCCACTCTCACTTCATAGGACGACCGCATCATGGCCAAGGCACACCCTTCGTTCTGACTCAGGTGCCTGGTCAAACGCCAGTGCTGGAACGCTGACCAAGGCCGCAATTCGTAGCAATGCCGACGCCAGCAGCCCAAAGGCTGCGGGATAACTAGCGCACCGAGGCGGCAAGCATCGGTACTCCTGTTGGGGGGACGAGCCGGGGACTGGAGACCCCCGGCTTTTTTGTGCCCATGCCCAACCAATGAACCAGAACACCCATTTCCAAGCCATTGGATTGACAACCGACCTGATCCCACAGAGTGTCGACAGAACACCGCGACCCACCACCGTGCATGGCTGACGTGCTCAGCTCAAGCAGCCATCACCGCGTTTCTGCTCAGATCAGTGGCAAGGAGCGCAGGTTGCAGGCGCTCATGCAGGGAGACGATCCGATTTGGTTGTCGGCAACAGACCGACAACTCCACGCCCTCCGCTCTTGCTTCAGCTGTGCTTTGCACATGCATCAGCCCAGCATCCCTGCCGGGACAGACGGAGCTTTGATTTCCCATCTCCAGTTCATGCTGGAGCATCCCGACCAGGGCGATAACCACAATGCCGAGCCATTCGCCCACTGCTACCGGCGCATGGCGGAGCTCATCCCCCAGCTGATCGATGCCGGCTGCAGCCCGCGGATCACGCTCGATTACTCGGGCACCCTGCTCTGGGGCATGGAACAAATGGGACGCAGCGACATCACCGAGGCGCTGCGGTTCTTGGCCTGTGACCCCGAGATGCAACGCCACGTGGAATGGTTGGGCACGTTCTGGGGTCATGCAGTCGCGCCCTCCACACCGATTCCAGACCTGATCCTGCAGATTCAGGCCTGGCAGCACCAGTTCGCAGCTCTGGCCGGTGATGCCGCTCTTCAGCGGGTGAGGGGTTTCTCGCTACCGGAGATGCACCTTCCGAACCACCCAGACACCCTCTACGCGCTGATCAGTGCACTGAAGCAATGCGGCTACCGCTGGCTGCTGGTGCAGGAACACAGCGTTGAAACCCTGGAGGGAGATGCCCTGCCACGGGAGCAGACCCTGGTGCCCAACCGACTGATCGCCCGCGACTCCAACGGCCGAGAGATCAGCATCACAGCCTTGATCAAGACTCAGGGCTCCGACACCAAGTTGGTGGGTCAAATGCAACCCTGCTACGAAGCCCTGGGGCTGGAACAGCACGTGCTGGCGGGACGCCAGGTGCCGGCCCTGGTCAGCCAGATCGCCGACGGTGAAAACGGTGGCGTGATGATGAATGAATTTCCTGCCGCCTTCATCCAGGCCCACGAGCGGATCCGCGCGGACAAAACCCAGGCGATCAATGGCACGGAGTACCTCGAACTGCTGGAAGCAGAGGGCTTCGATCCGGAGCACTACCCGCCGATCCAAGCGGTGCAACAACAACGCCTGTGGGACGCGATCGAAGGGGCCCTCGATCCAGCCTCAGTGGAGAACGCCATCACCCAACTAAAAGAGATGGATCCAGGGTTTTCCATGGATGGAGCCTCCTGGACCAACAACCTGAGCTGGGTAGAGGGCTACAGCAACGTGCTGACGCCGATGCATCAGCTCAGCGCTGCGTTTCATGCCCGCTTTGATGCCGCGGTGCAAGCCGATCCATCCCTCACCGCCAACGCGCACTACCGCGACTGCTTGCTGCACCTGCTGCTGCTGGAGACCAGTTGTTTCCGCTATTGGGGACAAGGCACCTGGACGGACTACGCCCGGGAGATTCACCGACGCGGAGCCAACCTTCTAGAGACCGTGGTCGCTAGTGCGCCCACCAGCGACGCAAACGCTTCAACAGACGACTGAGAACACGTCGTGGACCCTGCGCTTCGGATGGGCGAGGCGGCCTGGCCCAGGCCTGCGTTGACGTTGAACGCAGTGGCGGGGCATACCCCTCAAAGGCAATCTGCTCCAGCAGCTCACCCTCAAGATCGGCCGCCAGGGTGCGGGGGCTGATGCGTCCTCCACAACCGGGCGAATAGCGCCCTCGAAACGACTTCATGTCAGTCATCCCTCGACCTCCCCACGTGAGTGCACCCGGACAGATTTCTCTCGCACCGCGGACGCAGCCAACAATGCAACAAGCACCGTCGGCTCCGCTGCCGCGGACGGATCACTCCAGACGGTCTCCACCAGAAGAACAGACCCCACTGCCGCACCACAGCCGAGGGCCGTGGCCGTAAGCACCGACATCAGTCCACAAAGCACCGGTGTTTGCCTGAGCTTCCCGAGATTCAGCACGGTCTTCATCAGCACCACGCCGCTGGTCTCACCATGACTCCGGGGTGAGATCAGGACAGCAGCAGAATCCAGAACGACGGAATCATTTCCAAATCCCGCACACTGATGGGATGACCCGTTCACCAAGCGCCCGCCCACTGCCGACCACCGGAGCCATCACCGGAGTGGGCGAGGCCATTGCTTTTTTCCGAAACGCCGACTTCGCCCAACAACGTTTCGAGCGCCTTGGCGATGTGTTCGAGACCAAACTGATTGGCCAGCGGCTGGTGTTCATCCGCGGTGATGCCGCCATCAGCGACCTGCTGGGACAAGCCGAGGCCGTCGAGGGCTGGTGGCCCGAAAGCGTGCGTCGCCTCTTGGGCAGCCGCTCCCTCGCCAACCGCAATGGTGCGGCCCACAAAGCCCGACGACGGGTGGTCGGACAACTATTTTCCAGCGCTGCCCTGCAGCGCTACAGCCCACGGATTGTGGAGCAGGTGAATGCATTAGCGCAGGACCTGCTGAACAGCACCCACACCCCAATCCCTCTGGCCGAGCGGATGCGTCGCTTCGCATTCAGTGTGATTGCCTCCACCGTGCTGGGCCTCGACGACAACGATCGCGATGCCCTGTTTGGAGATTTTGAGATCTGGACCCGAGCCTTGTTTTCCGTGCCACTGGCCATCCCCGGCACAGCCTTTGCGAAGGCCCTAGCAGCACGAGAGCGCTTGCTGATTCGCCTCAAAGAGGTGCTAGCCAAAGCCGACGGGAGCCGCGGCGGATTGGACCTGATGACCGGTGGCTTGGATGAAGCTGGTCTTCCGCTCAGCGATGACGACCTGGTGGAGCAATTGCTGCTGCTGCTGTTTGCCGGCTACGAAACCACCGCGTCATCCCTCAGCTGTTTGATGCGTGAACTGCTGCTTCAGCCAACAGTCGACCAATGGCTACGGGAAGAAACCAATGCCTTGGCCTGGCCGCCGCATGACGCCGAGGCAGCGATGGCCTACGACAGCCAGCGCGCCCCACGCCTGAATGCGGTGGTCCAGGAAGTGATGCGCATGACACCCCCTGTCGGGGGCTTTTTTCGACGCACCACAGGGGCTGTCACCTTGGCGGGGGTCGAAGTTCCAGCAGGGAGTGTGATTCAGGTGGCCCTTGCGGCCTCCAATCGGCATGGTGCCGGTGACCTGGACGCATTCCGGCCCAGTCGACATCTCGAACCGGGAAACGGCGGACCCACCTTGATGCCCTTTGGAGGAGGCGAGCGGGTTTGCCTTGGCAAAGCCCTCGCGGAACTGGAAATTCGCTTGATGGTGGTGGGGCTGCTGCAACAAGTTGATTTGGAGTTAACCCCCGATCAGGATGTTTCCCTGCAATTAATCCCAAGCCCCACACCACGAGACGGTCTCCGTGTCCGCGCAACGGCCGACCACGAACGACACCCATCACTGAAGACTGACTAGCAATATTACCCATCAATCACACGAACAACAATGTAATCGATGCACCCGAATTAAGTGCTGGTCGTGATCTTGAACTCCAGGAACAAAGCCTCAGCTTCGGCATACTCTTTACTGGAACGCAGCTGAAACACTTGCTGCTTCCACCAATCCCATGTCTCAATCTCAATTAGCTCATCCAGAATTCTTTCGCGCATCAAAGCCAGCAACGACTATTGCAAGCCTAGGCACGCTTTGCTCCACTGACTGTCTGTTTGAACACATGGACAAGAATGCGCAATAACGCGCTCATCACTCGCCTCACCTCGCATGGAGCGACCTAGGGTGAACAAACGCCGCCGAGCGCTTGAAAACTGCACTCAGACGAGCACTCTTCATCGCCCTGCGGGATGCAACAGTGATCGCATTTGCAGCAATTGGCCTTTACTTATTACTGATTGTTTTCAACGTCTTTGGCATCCCCACCCCAGCAATCGAGCCTCTGCCTGTCTTTTACAAACCAATTTTTTCATATCAGCTCACTCGCTTTTGCGACTCATACACAAAGGCGAAACAGCTGGCGCCATCTTGCCCTCACCGCACCCATGCTGTGGGGCTTCCTGACGATCACAGCCCTGTACCTGAGCGACTTCTTCACTTGGACCATGGGCATGGAGCTCATCCCACTGGTGGCATGCGCCCTGATCGGTGGCGACATCGCGACTGCGGCCAAATCCATCGACAAAGCGCATCCACAATGAGTCGCATCCACGATGGCGACCGAGACCCGATTAGCTTGCACCAGTAAAGAGTCCCGCCCCCTTTGCTCCGGCATGGGGGCTTTTTCTTCGATAACGCTTAGTACGGCAAGACACGTTCTTTTAAACTGAGGAGCGACTCAATCAGAGTTTCAAGCAATGCGCCACCTCTCAACAGGATTAATTTGGGGTGGACTACTCGCCATTGCGCCCCCAGCCATCAACTCTGCGTCTGCACAAGATCAATTCTGCCAACAGTTTGGCGCCGAAGCAGTGATCACAACAAGCAAGGTTTTCGTCACAACGATGCCCGCCAGCACGTTCGTGGCCAAGCCCGAAGCCCAACGTGGCTGCGTCATTCGACGCAAACACTGGGCAGAGTTGCGCAGAGGTCATCACATCACACCAGCCCAGGAAAGCCATTGCAGCAAACCTAGCAACACGTTTGCCTATGCCCTCGACAAGGACGGCATAAAAACAACTTCCTGCGTTGACCACATCGACAACAAATTCTAAAACCGCAACAAGCAACATCCTTGCAGCCCAAAGAGGCTTTACCTATTCTGAGAGAAAGAGTTGAGACACCAACAAAATGCGACTCATCTCGAAGGCTCTAGCCTTAGCTTTAACAACGGCCACTGCAGCCTTCTTCGGCACTGAGGCCCTCAAGGCAGAGGCTGGCGGCGAGTACAAACAATGCTCATTCAACTATCAAATCATTCCCTGCAAGATCAGCAGCAGAGGAAGAAAGTATTTGACAATCAGCTGGATTGACGGAAAGAAACAAACCTATTATGGAGAGCGGATGTACAACTCTTACCTCACCGACAAACTCGGCGGATCCTGGCGCTACCTCGACTTTGACACAGGTCGATCTTTCAGCCTCAAGAACCCATCCAATGGCAACGTCATCATCTGGAATGGAACCTACAAAGACTACGGCACCTACGTCGGCCTCTAATAAAGTCAACGCACCTCCGACGAGTCCGCCTCAGTTGCCTCGATGCACAACAGGGCAACAAGATTTAGAGATATCAGCTCAAACCAAACCAGACAAACCCAGACAGAATCATTAAGCTGCTACCAAATGAGATTAGGCCTTGCAGGTCAGCATGCCGAACTGGAAATCGCCGAAGAGCAAAGCGTTCAGTGCCCTTGTCTGTCTTGGCGTTTTAATGCCAATCATCGGCAATGCAGTGAGCGCCAATACCTATCCCTCATTAGAGAAAGCAGAGGAGGCCTGCATTGCCTGGCAACAGTCAGGCAATATCCACCAATCATTAACAGACGAAGAAGCCTGGACCATTTATGGCCGAGAAGTCGGACAAGGAAGCTGTGACTTCGTCCGACCCTCACTAACACGGCGATTCTCTAAACAAATGCAAGGCAAGGAACTGGTCAAGTCTCGCTACTGCATCAACAACAAAGCAACAAACACCATTGAAGGCCGGAAGAATGCCGCCATGGAAAGTGGACTGAAAGAGAGTAATGGTGCCTACACCACGCAAAAAACATTCAAGTACTAACGATTAACCGGAGCGATAAACAACCCAACCCTGATCGGCCAGGTCAAGCAAGCATGCAGTGAATTGACGAGCTCGTTTCAGCCATCACTCAGCTCACCCATCCATTGAGAGACCTGTACCGCCATCCGTCAGCACCAGCCATGACGAAAGGCAGGCATTCGCTGAGCGCTTAGGTGGCAAGGCGTTGATGCCCCCTTGCTTTCAGATCGGGCACCGTTTCGTCGCGAGTGGCGACAGAGATGCAAGCCATCGCCTCCAGCAGGCTTTTAATCAATGAGATGCTTTTTTAGGCTAGGCATTCAGAGGTTTAGAGGAGATGCCACAGGACAAGCGCCCAGTGGTGGCAATGCAGTTCAGCATGAGCGAGAGATCTTGAGCCATTCGCACGATCTGCTCTGATCGTTAAGCAACTTATGCACGCGAGTTTTTTTCAATAGGTCTGGAGGAAAGAAGTCATCTCTGCCCTAACAGGATTGGACAGAGAATTCCCACCGCGCAAGCCGCCAATAAGTCAATCCCGCAGAGCACATGACTTGCCTGATCTCTCCGCGGTCAACCTCAGCAATCTGGAACAGGCTGTTCACCCTCGGCTCCCTGACTCCCCCCTCGCAGAAGATCACCTATCCCACCTACCAGCCGAGGGCTCCGGTCTTCCCTGTGGGCTGAATATTCTGCGCGATGACGTGCTGACCAGGACGGAAGCTCAAGAAGATCAGGAGAAGAAGGGTTGTCAATGGGGCCAGTAACACCAGAGCTGTGCCGCTCACCCATTAGTACGGCTGCTCACACTTGGCTCTAGGTCGGGCCGCCAAGCAAACGGCAAGTAGACCTGCTCATACTTGCGAGCAGGTCCGTGCATCCACAGAGAGGGTGACGAGCAGGTGACCTTCCACGGCCATTGACTGTTGCGCGACTAGGGGAAACAGGCCTATGGACAAGCTCAATGTCGCCACCACCAATCGCACCGCACTTCTTGACAAAATTTTCAACAAGGCAGATGACAACAAAACACCTGCTGCTAGAAAGCAAAAGTACACCAACAATCAATCTAATGTCATCCGAACAGCTCAAAGCCTTCCTGGAAAAGGCCAAGTCCGACAAATCGACTATCGAAAAATTAAGCAAAGCAGAAGACGCCGAAACGGTGATTTCCATCGCTCGCGAGCTAGGCTTCAACATCTCGGCAGAAGAAATACAGAAATCTCGATCAGAAATTTCCGAATCCGAGCTAGAGGCAGTTTCCGGAGGACGAATTGAATTTGACGGAAGGGTCTTTGGCGCCTGCGTAGTCGTCTCACATATGGTCATGAACTAAAGCATTTTAGTTCAAATACAAGACCCAATACACCTTAGATCTTAAGCAGCAGAATACCAGCACTCAAAGGGCATTTATTCTGCTGCTCTCCTAACTCAAGATTGGTGATTAACCACACATCAGATCCTTCCCTTAGCGCAGGAACGCATTGATCAAAAGGGGCTTAGCATCTAGCCCCAGACTACGAAAAGCTTCGAAAGGAGTAGAAAGATCTCCTGTAAGTTAGGCGGACTGACGTCCATCTGCTGGAGCTTCTCCATCCCTGCCGACATACGGGAAGGCATCCCAGCCATACCTCTCCGATCGCATGAGATCTGCAGTATCGGCTTATTAGATAGTGAATCCAGCGTCAGCTTTGCCAACACGGCGGAGTCAGCAGTTGAGACCCCTGAAACTCCGTGGTTCCTGGACTTGAACATCAATGCCACCAAGCAATCAGTGAATTCACGGGTAGCGAGGCGCTGATTCTCCACACCATCCCAAACATCAAGCAGCAACTGCCCTGCAATACTCGCAACCTCCGGCTTGGATAAGGGGAATTTCCCCCTTGTGTCCAGAAAAGGGCAGTGTTTTGTGGGGATCTGGCATCAATACGTCAGTCGTCCCCGCCCATCCGCCTTTAAATACTTGAGAAGCGCGTTCCGCCTGGGCATCTCAGGTTTTCAGGATACGCGTTAGGACAAAAGTCAGGACACGCGCCCAGTGTTGGCAACAATTTTCAGCCGCAACCAGAGATCTTGACCCATTCGCACGATCTGCGCTGGATCCTGCTGGCCTGGGGGGTGTGCGCCTTGGCAGCAGCGTTCAAATTTGCGCGACTTGCCCGAGCGATGCGCGGCAGCCTGAACAGCCCACCTCAGCCAAGCAGGTCATCCACCCAAGCCATGCGCGAGCGACTGGAACGGATCTGGCAGCAGCGTTAAGCCAAACGCATGGACATTCGCCAAATCGAGAAACGTCCTTTAATATCCCTTTAACCTAAATTTTACCTGTGATGGACGGAGCCCATAAGCGCCTAGTCAACCTTGAAGCCACTGCCTACCACTGCTTGTCGCGGGCAGAAGCGCAGCGCATCCTTCGGGAAGCTGCTGAGCTCAGTGGTGGCCTGCGCTCACCCTCCTGCCGCGTCACACCGCTACATCAGCACGGAAAAGCCGCCTGAACCGCTTGATCACAAGGCTCGAAAGCGTTACTGAATCAATCATCTGAGTACACAGACGAGACAATCGCATCTAGGGGTAGGGCAGGTTTTGTTCGCAGCACGGCCCATGTCTCGCTCCCCCCTGTCTGGTCTGGTCCTCGCAGGAATCATGCCCCTGGCCCTGGGCCTTCCCGGGACTGTTCAGGCCCAGGTTCGTGGCGTTGCTCCACGTCAGCCCGTGACCGTGGCGGTGAAGGAGATCACCAACAACGCCAGTGGCGTGTGGTGGTGGAGTCCGCGCGTGTCGAAGCAACTCACCGACATGCTGTCGAATGAACTCAAAGCAACCGGCAACTTCACACTTGTCGAACGCGCTGGCCTCAAGAAAGTGCTCGATGAACAGGAGCTTGCCGAACTCGGCATCACACGCCAGAGCACCGCTCCCAAAAGAGGCATGGTGACGGGGGCGAAGTATTACGTGCTGGGAGCTGTCAGCGATTACCAGCAAGGCACGGAGACCAAAAGCGGTGGTGGAGGCTTCAACATCATGGGCTTCGGGCAGCGCAAATCATCGAGCGAAAGCAAGGCTTACGTCGCCCTCGATGTGCGTGTGGTTGATACCACCACAGGGGAAATTGCCTACAGCCGCACCATTGAAGGCAAGGCCACCTCAAAATCTGAGTCCAAGTCAACCTCTGGGGGTTTGTATGGCCTCTCCTTTAGCGATTCCCAGTCATCGTCCAACAAGGTGCCCGCATCCAAGGCCGTGCGTGCGGCCATGATCGAGGTGAGCGAATACCTCAACTGCGTGCTCTATCTGCGCAATAGCTGCATTGCTGAATACGACCGCAAAGAGCAGAGGCGTCGCGAAGCCACCAAAGACGTTCTCGAATTCTGATGGGGACGTTGCACCGCCCCGCCGCACGACTGCTGTCGGCTGTGCTCCTAACCCCTCTGCTGCTCACCCCTGCGTTGCCAGGCAGAGTGCAGGCGGGCAACGATGCCGTCGGAGGAGCTGGCAGTGGATCAGGGCCTTCACCCAGCAGCCGCCAGGCACTGGAGACTTTTTTGCGCCAGCTCGATCGGGCTGAAGAGCTGTATCGGGCTCTGATGTTCGAAGAAGCCGACCGCGTCAGCGAGATGACGGTGATGCGGATCAACGCGTTCCTCGAGAGCCACCGCCATCTCAGCGGTGTCGACGAGGTGGAAACGGTGCTGCAAGCCCGAACCGGCCAGCTGCGAGAACTGCGAGCGCTGCTCGCCTACGACCGTGAACTGGAAGAACAACGGTCTGCAGATCGCTATGACCGCCTCAAGGGCGAACGCGAGCGAAAGGAGCGTGAACGACGCGAACATGCTTACCGAATGGCCGTCGAGCGGCGCCGCGCCGCGGAAGCCCGAGCAGCTCGCTGGTGGCCCCTATGGTTCGGCAGACCGCTGATCATCGTGCGCTGACCCCTTGTGGAGCGAATAAGCATGAATACTCTGTTGTCAGCGATCCGAGGGGTCACAACAGTGAAGATATCTGCAGCGTGGCCATGACTCCCCATTCGTCCGGTGTGTCGCCACTCACCCAGGCCAACAGCAGCGACCATCTGGCCCCCCAGGTGGTTGTTTCTGGTGCATCGAGCCACGAATGCCGGATGCGCAATGACCGCCAGAGCTACTTCAAGGTGGTGCGTGATCTGGCGCATGCCCAGTTCGACCTAGCCGACGGCCAGCTCACAGCCCGCCTTTGGCAAGACGTGGCAGAACGGGATCTCGATCGAGGAAGGATTATCCATTTGCTCTTCCAGTGCGGCGATCAGCACGATGACGATGCCGTGATGCGCTTCAGGGATGAGGCCTATCTGGCGTTGGTCGACCCCAACGATCCCTGAACGGATCAGCCCTAGCTCAGATGGGGTTTGCTGATGCCACCGACCTGAGTCGCTCTCAAAACCCCATCCAATTGCGCACTTTCTGCTGCCAAGGAGTGGCATTGCGAAGCTCGTCCGAAGCCGGGCGGGATCCTGGAGACTGCTGAGCGTCGATGCGTTCCAGTTCCCGCCGCAGCTGCCGGAGGACCGGAAGCAGCAGGAGTGCAGCCACCAAACCAATCACCAACAGCACCGGCAACAAGGACACAAGCCAGATGCTGACGATGACTGCAGCGGCAAATCCCGCCAGCTGTTGCAACCAACGTGGTCGCCGCCGACCGGGCAGCTGCTTCATGACCTCAGAGCTCGAACACCGTTCCCAACAAACTGGCGGGATGGGTGGACTGTTCCGCGCCGCGACGTTCGAGTTGCAGCAGCATCACGGCATTGGCCATGAAACGAACCGCTGAAAGCACGGCCAGACCGATGCAAAGAGGGCAGTGAGTGATTCCCATTCACCGAGCATCTCCGCTTCTGGGACGCCCAACAGCCCCGTGTTCCATTTCTTGATCTTCGAACAAATTTGGGGGGAGCGTTCGACTCCCCCCGAACCGGATCAGTGATGCTCCCGCTGCCAACGGGTGAGGTTGGCGGGGGAGAACTTGTGGCCATGACGTAGGCCAACCTTGGCAACACAGGTGTTGTCTTGTCCGCAGGCCTCCACTTCGCTGCGGATCGAATCATTGCTGTGTGCTTTGGCCAGGAACGTCTCCAGTTGCTTCATCGACATGGGTGAAACCTCGCGATGGGTTACTGCACCGCTAGACAGCCCGATGACACCCTGACAACAGGCCTCTGATTTTCTTCCACTTAGGGAGAGGAGCGCGATGCCGCTTGAAGGATGTTGGCGAGACTGCTGGAGAGGGTGTAGGGCTCTTCAGCGGAGCGATAGGTGATCTCCGAGATCCGCCAACGACCGTTCTCACGCACCATGCGGTACTCCAGGAGCGAGGGTGTGGGTGCCGGCTGACCACCGCGACCCCATGCAACGGACACCTCTGCGGCGATCTGATCAGGGGTCTGGGTCTGACAGCGACGCACTTGAGCGCCATAGGTGGCCATCTGCGTTCCGCTGAACACATCAAAACCGAGATACGCACCATCGGTGCGTGGATCCAGATCCCAGGCTTGTTTCAGCTGATCAAAGAGGGCAGCGGTGAACCGCGGCCTTTGCGCAACCAGATCCCCACGGCCAGGGGCATCCTGACGAGCCACTTGCCATGCATACAACCCATTGAGCTGCTCCAGCACCCCTTGCGGGCACCCATCAGCCTGCGCCGAAGACGCCCCACCCGTGGCAAGAAGCGTGGCCGCCAAAAGATCAAGCACGACAGCACAGCAAATGGCAGAGTCAGTCTGATTCAGGAATCCGGATCGGGACTCAATCCTTTCAGCGCCAAGGCGATACGCCTTGCCAGCAGAAGCGCGGGATAAAAGAAAGCAGCGCGGCCACGGTGGCGGAACATCCGGTGCAGAACCTTCAACAGCGCATCACTTGGCTGCATCCGGCTGCTGAGTTCGGCAATGGCTGCGCTGCCATGCCAAACCTGATCACCATCAATGAGCATGGCGCCGTTTCTGAGGCTCAGCCCCTGATCGAGAAGCTGGCGCCGCAACTCTGGTGCTTGACGACCATCCACGATCGACAAATCCGGAACACCCGCTGCCAGCTCACTGCGCAAGGCGAAGGCCTGACAGAACGGACATTCACCGTCGTAGATGAGTGTGAGTGTCATCTCTGGAGGCCCAACACGTTGCGTAATCTCACCCACCAGCGTGACTGGAATCAAGCCCAAACCTCTACATGACGGTGAGGATCAAGCCATGACCTCTCTGATGCAGATCATGCTGTTGTCTGTCACCCGGCGCGTCATTGCCGCCACCGGCCTGGCTCTGCTGCCCCTGATTTCAACGGTCATGGGAGTGCGCGCTGAATCGCAGCCAAGCCCCACACCGCCAAACCAACCGCCACAGCAACGGCATCGGATCGAGGTCCGATCCAGCATTGAAGTGCGTGTCAGCACCATGGTGGAGCGGGACTGCAACGACATGCAGATCACGGGTCAACTGCAGCCGCAACCCCTGGGCAGCGGCGGGCAGAGCGTCTGGCGCCTGATGAGCGACAACGGCCAACCTGGTGGTGACATCATCACCACAGTGATGGGCTGTGAGCCGGACTACCCGATCACAAGAGAGCGCCTTGCGCTGAACAACGGGAGTCCCACCACCATTCCCTGGCAGGGCAAAACCGTGCGAATCGATCTGCCGAAAGGATGGTTGCTGGAATGGCGACCCACAGGTAGCGATCAACCATTTCAGAGCTCCATAGCCACCGGGCTCGTCGCCTTACCGACGTGGCAACAGCTACCGCTGTGGTCGGAGGACAGCCGCCAGATCATCTGGGTTGCCGGATTGAAACGAACCGCTTCCCCCCTGACGGCCATCGACGTTCAGTTCAGCATCGACATCCCCAAAGGCTTTGCCGTGCCTGCCCAAAAGGGACAACTTGACGAACAGCCCACCAGCACGGCCCAGGTGCGCCATTACCGACTGAGCGGTGCGTTGCTCGGAGGACTGTGGTCGCCACGACGCGCGTGTGGCGTCTCGATGCTGAAGCCGGTTGCCATGCGCGCTTTGCTGCTCGAAAGCAGCAGCCCCCTGCGCATCCCGATCACCGCTGAAACCCAGGCCATCGTGATCGATACCCCAGGCTGGGATGTGGCCTGGAGACCCCAGGGGAGCGAGCAGCCGTTTCAAAGCGTGGGGAACCGCTAAACACGCCCGCTGGACGTCAACATGAGAGTCGACGCACGACTGTTGTGCCCAAGGGGATCCCCAAGCTGCTGCAGAGCCTGATGCTGGTCGTGATGCTGCTCGTGTCGCCGCTCCGCGCATCGGCTGCGAGTCCCAGCACATGGCTTTGTGATGGCGATCCGTTAACCCTGACTCCCATTGCGGGAGCGGTGGATATCAGCGGACTCCCCGACTCTGTTCCCAACATCGAATCTGGAACCGTGCCGGGGGATGGCGTGCTGATCAGCTGGCGCGGGCAGACGTTTCAGCTGCCCCGCACCAATAACGCTGGCCCACCGAGTTACACCGATGGTCGCTGGTGGTGGCGCGCTGTTGACCCTGACCATCCGGAATGGAAGCAGCGCCGTGGGGACATCATCACTTACACCTGCAATCCAGCGCAGCCAACGCCATGAGCCTCACCACCCTCAGCGCCAAGGGACTGCAGGACTGTCGGTTTGAGCGATTCGGTACAGCAATCCTGCCAGTCGATGACATGACTCCCGCCGGTCCAGCGGAGGCGAGCCTGCTGTTCGATGGAGACAATCTCCGCTACTACCTGATGCGCCTGCAAAGCCGACCGCCGGTGGTCGGGAGCATGACCCGGCACCTGCGCGCCACACAATGCCTGGGATCAGCGGATGCCCAACCCTGGTGGTTAGCCGTGGCCGAACCCACACGAAGCGCCGACGAGCTGGACCAAAACACGGTGCAGCTGGTGAAAGTCGAAGCAGGGGAGGCCGTGAAACTGCACCAAGGCACCTGGCATGCCGGTCCTTTCTTTCAAACACCCACCGCACTGTTCTTCAATCTCGAACTGAGCGACACGAATCAGAATGACCACAACTGCCAGACCCTGGCAAACAAGCTCAGGCTGACACTGACGTAACGAGGGGTGGGGCCGTCACCGCGCGACGAATCGCATCTTCAAGCCGGCGGCAATCAAGGCAACGGCAAGGGGCCTCATCCTGAGCGTGATGAAATCGGATCGGCGTCCGACTGGCTGTCATCGGCCTATCAGCAACTGCTGTTCGGGTTATGCCGCTGGATGGCGACTCACTCCAGGCCTCGGGCCAAGAGCTGCAACACACCGTGATGCATTCCGCATCAACAACGCATACGGCGGCGCGTGCGATGGCGCAACGACTTGATCATGCGACGCGGCTTGGACAGTACCCGGTCCACCTCAGCAAGATTCAAAGCCCAGAGCACAATCGAGAGCACCAGCACGATGGCTGTGATCCACCCATAGATCCAGAGCATGAAGCGAGAGCTCCTCAGGCAGCCCTGACCGTAAGGTCTTCCTCCCCATCACTCAGCGGCAGCTCAAGATCTGTGAAACGTTCACCATCCTCGATGGCATAAAGCTTGAAGAGGGCCATCGCCGCCTCGTCCCAACGCTCGTGCTCAACAGCATCCAGCATCTGCTGGAAAAAAAGCACATTCACCACCTCAAGATCTACAGCGTCCATCCCCTGCGATCGGCTTCATCAACGCTATCGGCCACCTGAGATCTCGCATCCCAAAAACAGAAAGAAATGCTTGAAAAGGGGGAGATAACGCTTTGGATCTCGGCCCTGATCACTGCCCTCGTTGTGGTGATGGGGATGGATGGCACCACGTTCTTCGCCAATGGCATGGCACTGGTCGCTCACAGGAGCCTGGTCACCAATCTGCAGATGCCATTGATCGGGATGCTGCTGGTGTGGTGGAGTCGTGATGAACGCACAGCCCTGAAGCGATAGGAATGCTCCTGCTGGTTTTGACGGCTCTGCTGCTGGGAGCTGGAGCGGCCGCACTCGGCCTCACCATTCTCTTGATCGGCCTGCAACGGGTGTTTGCAGTCGCCCCGGTGCTCAGCAACGCGTCGACCATCGCGCCATCACCACCAACCGCATCGCTCACGGTGGTGATCCCCGCCTACAACGAAGCCGCCAACATCAGCCGTTGCCTCAGCAGCGTGCTCCGCAACGAGACCCCCTGCGCGGACTGGAGGGTTGTGGTGGTGGATGACGACTCCAGTGACGCCACGGTCAACCTGGCCTCCGCCACGATCGAAACCACGCCCTCACAGGCACAGACCTCCGTGCTTCAGGCCGGACCTCGCCCCAGCGGAGAGCGTTGGGTGGGCAAGAACTGGGCCTGCAGCCGTGCGATGGCGTCGGTGGAGACCGACTGGGTGCTGTTCATGGATGCCGATGTGGAACTGGCGCCCCAAACCCTGCGCCGCGCTCTGGCGCAGGCCAACGCTGAAGAAGCCGATCTGTTCAGCCTCGCACCGAGGTTGGTGTGCAGCTGCCTGGCGGAGTGGATGGTGCAACCGATCATGGCCAGCCTGCTCGGCCTCGGCTTCCCCATGGAGGAAACCAATAACCCCGACTCCCCAGTGGCATTCGCGGCTGGTCCGTTCATGCTGTTTCGCCGCGAGGCATACACGGCCATCGGCGGCCATCAAGCCCTGGCCGATGAGGTCGTGGAGGACCTGGCGCTGGCACGCCGGATCAAGGGAGGCGGTTATCGCTTGCGTTACTGCCTGGGCCTCGATGCAGTGGATCTGCAGATGTACGCCAATCTCGGGGCGCTGTGGGAAGGCTGGAGCAAAAACTGGTTTCTGGGACTGGATCGCAGTGTGACCAAGGCCTTGGGAGCCGGCGGCGTGGTGCTGCTGATGTTCAGCGGTCCGTGGCTGATCACAGCATCTGCGGCCATAACGTTGCTTTGGCTGATCAACAACAGCCACACGCCAACCCAGACGATCGGCTTGGCGTCAGCCGCAGCTCTGCTGGGGGGCATCGGCATCGGGCTGCAACTCGTTCTGCGGCTCTGGATTCGCCAACGCTTTGCCGTACCCCTCACCCACTGGTGGTTAATGGGGCTGGGAGGACTGATCGTGGCCGCGATCGCACCCACGTCTGTGTGGCGCAGCCTGACTGGGCGAGGTTGGACCTGGAAAGGACGGCCCCTCGCGTAGCGCCTGCTGATGGCGCATCGCTCAAGTGAGGGATTGGAGCACGAGCGTGAAGGGTTGCAGCACAAGCAAAAAAAACCCCGCTTGTGGCGGGGCCAGTGAACGTGCTGACAATCAGCGATCAAGCAATGATCGCAACAGCGACCGATTCCTGAGGCTTTTTAAAACCACCAGACATTTTGGATTCGACTTTGGCTTCACCGGAGTTTTCCTTGGGAACAACTGGAGCCCAGACCATCTCCATTGGCCATGTCGGCACCCATCACGAGCAGCACTTAGCCAGACGCCCACCCTCCCGAAGCCACTAATACCCAAGATTTCAAGGGTCAGCAGGCCTGAGTTTTTCCCATTCAGGCTGGATACAAATTCGCCGAAATCAACACAGCAGAGACACATCTCCACGAAACCAATTCAAGCTCAACAAGTGCAATCAATACAATCAAGAAGCGCAATACCTCCACAAGGGCAGTAAAAACATCAATCAGTCGACAAACCAAGACAAAGCCGCCGTCACGTAATAAGCACTTGCCGCAGCACAGACCGCTGTGACCGAAAAGCCCATCAGCCGGCTTTCAAACTTCTTGGCAATTAGCAACGCCGCGGCAAGGAAAGCACTAAAAATACAGACGACGGCTGTCACCGCAGTTTGAAATTTGAAAATATCAGGGAACAAACTCCATTTCGTGAGAATTCCAAAGACCGAAAATGCCCAATCCAAAAGGAATGCCAGAGTCAGGATAATTAACGGTGCCGCTTGCATGACTTCCAGCCCACAGAGGCTTCAACATAAACAATCTTTCTAATTCTGTCTTTCCTTCACCCCGCCTAAGACGCCAAAGCGCACTTCTTCTACCACGACGGTGATCACTGACAACAGCGCTTGGCCGCCATCAGTCGAGCCGGACTGAGTTGGCTACAAGAGCCCTGCAATCACTGACTTCTGAACCAAGACATCAGATAAAAAACAGTCTCTAGAAAGGAGACCCCTCGCATAACGCACGTGCTGATGAGGCATCACTTTGATCAGGGATTGCAAGGCAAGCAATAAAAAACCCCACCTTGCGGGCGGGGCAAACCCATCACTGGGCTGTGTGATCAAGCAGAAAGCTGGGCCAGCTTTGCCGGAGACAGATGGGCTGAGGTGTAGTCCTTCGCTTCCGAAACCGTGGCGAGAACCTTTTGGGCCTCTTGCAGGCTCTGTGCCTTGAGCTGCTTTTTCTTGATCAATGCGAGGGTGTTCATCAGAACCTCCTACAGCGTCTCAAGCCCCGTTGCTTGCTTGAGATCGAACTGCGCCACACACTCGTGGCCAACGTGTTCCAAAGATAACGTGCTCTAGGCGCATGCTGAGTCATCCAGAACACGCCCATGGGCATTTGCTCACTGGCTTCAAGCCCACCAGCCCCCACTTCACCTCCTAAGGAGCGAGAGAACAGACAACACAAAAGCCCCGCCAATGGCGAGGCTTTTTTCAATCCAGGGATCTCAGCTGTATGCCTTTGCAATCAGGGGGCCAGCCTGCTCATCGGTCAGCACAGGGGTGACCTCCCAGTCGAGGCATTCCGCCCACTCAGCCGCGTGTTCGTAGCAAGCATCAGCGTTGTCGGCTTCGACAAGAATCCAACCCTCCACAGAACCAGGGCCATGGAGACGCTTCCATGACTTGCACTCCGGGAAGGGTGCACCAGTCGCCATGAACTTTTTAGCGGCAATTTCGTGGTAGCCGGTCTTGAACGACCAATGCATCAAAAAGGTCATGGACATTGAATTTTGGACCTCCCGACCCTTGCATGGATGGCTTGTTTTGTCTGTTCAAGCCAACGCATCAACTAAGTCCGTTGTGAAAAGCACGCATGGTGCAATTGCGCCTAATTGAGCTGGTCAGTGACCAGCGTGATCCCCTTCTTCGATGATTGACAGCGAGACATCAGAGTGAGGTTGGCGAAGCTTGAGCATCTCTTGGTATTCAGGAGCCTCATAGGCAGCTTGCGCTGCAGCCAGTGATTCGAACTCAATGATCACGGTCAGGTGTCCAGCAGTCCCTTCTCGGACATCCGTTTGCAGATCTCTGCAAAGAAAACGGGCGCCGCACTTGGCCAGATAGGGCTGAGCAGCAGTGAGATAGGCACCCATCCCTTCAGGGTTGGTGATGGAACCTGCGACATTCCAGTATCCCTTTGCCATCTCAGCAGAAAATTTCTTGAACCATTCTCTCATGATTTTTCTGCGCTAACGGGCCTCAATGCCCAGTCCATTGCGGCTGCCCCGTCGGTCTCAACACGGAGGCTCCAACTAAAAGGCCTGGGCTTTGCCTAACAAGCCTGAAGTGAAGTTCAAGCGATGAAGATCCAACAGTCCTTCGGCCGGAATCAGCGCGACACCGGACGATTGCGGGCAAGCCTTGACCGACGCTGCATCACCACAGGAGACAGCGTCGGAGTCTGAAGAGCCAGCCGTCATCCCTCCAAGAGACAGAACTGCAATCATCGGAGCGGCGGCCAGCACCACAGCCATTGCCATGGCGGACTTCAGGCCTTGGTCATTGGCAGCAGCAGTGTTGGCGGAAACGCTCATTGGTCTGATGGGGTTGCGGGGAGGTCTCCCTCCGGTGCCCCCACCCTCTCCAAATGCAATGCCTGAAGGGATGACCGCCGTCAAAGCGCGATGTGATCTTGATCACACGCGCCTGATTACATCAAGCCGCCAGTGGCTCCTGGGCCTGATCCCTCTCCGCTTCAAAAGCCTGAATCCAGCTCCAGGCCTCCTCAGGCGTATCCGCAAACTGAAAAAGGTCGAGATGCTCATCACGGATCAAACCGCAGTCAGCCAGGTAGTCGAAATCGATCAAGCGGCTCCAGAACTCTTTGCCATACAAAATCACCGGCATGGGACTCTTGATCGCCGTCTGGCGCAAGGTGAGCACTTCGAACAGCTCATCGAGGGTGCCAAAGCCTCCGGGGAAGAGAACAGCCGCTGCTGAACGCATAACGAAATGGAATTTGCGCAGCGCGAAATAGTTGAACTGAAAGCACAGCTCAGGCGTGATGTAGGGGTTGGGCTCAGGTTCCCCAGGCAACTTGATGCTCAGACCGATCGAGCGACCACCGGCATCAAAGGCTCCACGGTTGGCCGCTTCCATCACGCCCGGCCCACCACCGGTCACCACCACATGGGAGTGATGGCCGTTCTGCTGATCCTGAGAGACCAGGCGGGTGAACTCCCGGGCAGCGTCGTAATAACGCGAGAACTCGAGCTGGGTTCGACTGCGTCGGAGCTGACGCTGCAACGTGCGGCTCTCGGGCGCCGCGGCCACTGCCGCCTCAGCCTGCGCCAGACGTTCTTCGGCATCGGCGCGCTCAATGATGTTCACACCACCAAAAATAATGATGGTGGAACTGATTCCTTCAGCATCCAAAATTTGCTGAGGCTTAGTAATTTCAAGAAGCATGCGAACACCACGCATCTCTTCACTCTCAAGCAGAGCCCCATCAGCATGCGCCAAACGATAACTAGCTGATTCCAGAATCTTCCCCAGGTTTTGATCAACGAGGGATTGGTCTTCACTTCGCCAACTCAAGTCAGCAGCTTCAGTGTTCAGGGTCTGCTTGCGAGGGAATTGATCTGCCATCTTTCTCTTTTCGCTGAAACCATCTCAGCGCATCCCGAAGATTTTTCACTTCTTCGTGCCGATTCTTCACGGAGTGATCGGTGAGCCAAGCGAAAGCAGAACACCATCACAGACACAATTCACGCAAACGTGGCAACGCACAGAGCTGGCTACCACGGGTGATCTGCTTCTGATCCAATGCCCTCCAGGGCACGATCCAATGCCGTGGATCGACATCAGCCAAGGCCAGTGCGGCTTCGGGATTGCGGAGATGGATCACCTGGCGATCCCGAAGCTTGAGATGGCGTCGCAGCCAGGGGGTGAAAATCACCTCTTCCAACAAGGCTTGATACGAGCCATCCGCAATCGCCCGCTCAAAGCCGGTCTCGATCGCCTTGGCCAGCCTGGGATTGGCAGGGCTCACGTAGAAGAAGCCCGCGAAGGGATAGGTAACCAACAGGTGCGGGTCGAGCACGATCTCCCTGCCGGAACGATGCACCTCCTGCGATTCCCCCTCCAACTCCGCAATCCCCCTGGGAAACAACTGAACCCGCTGGTTCTCCAGCAGGCGAAACAGGTAGTGCGGCGCTGTGGTGTAGGTGCGGAGCCCTGCCGCATCCAGGATCTCCACATCACTCCAGCCAAGGCCCTGAATCAACAACAGCTGACGCAAGTCCTTCAGATCACGAACCTCCGCCAGCAATGGCTGCTGACTGGCATTGGTCCAGCCGGCCCGCAGACCCAGCAAACCGCCGGAGATGGGAATGCGAATGGGGCGCAGGCGACGGTTGAGTTGCACCCCAGCGCCATAGGCCCCCACAGTGATTCCGGTCGAATTGTGATCCCCCTTCTGGAGCCCTGAGGCAAGGGCATTCATCACTTCGTCTTGCGGGAAGACCTCGCTGCTGAAGCCGATGGCGTACGGCTCACCGCTGCGCTCCATCACCAACTGAAGCAAGCGGTAGGCAAAGCTCGTTTCGGTCTGACCGAGACGGCGATCCAAAACCACGGGCAAGGTACCGGCGGGTAAGGCCTCCACCTCCACCGGCGTTAAGACATGGCGATCATCAATGAATAAACGGCGCTGCCCAAGGCGGGGTTGAACTATCAGAGCCCCCAACAACAGAATCAGAATGCTGATCAAGGTGGTGGTGAGGGCCTTAGCGCCTTGCTTGGAGCGTGCTGACAGGCGATTGGAAAGCATGTGATCCAGGGCCTCAGGGAATGATCCAGGCAATGCCCAGCAACGTGATCGCCAGATAACTAGGAAGCAACACCACCCTCAAGAGATTCGAGACCCGCGGCGTGTAGCTGCTGAGGTGGTGATCAATGATCTCGTCAGCGGCCACCACGTAGAGGATGCCAAGGAAGACGATCAGCTGAAGGTTTCCAATGAAACCCGTCATCGCCGTCACCGGCAATTTGCCCGCAATGAAGACGTAGTTCCCCCCCGCCGATACCACCGCAGCAAGGATCAAATCATCACGGCTACGGGTGATCATCAAACTCATGCAACAGAGTCCAACCGCGAGCATGTAGCCCAAAAAATCAGGGGCCACGAACAGAAGGCTGCGCCGCTGAATCGGGAGATCAAAGGACACAGTGGGTTGACGGCGAACGGTGCCCCCGGGAGCCGGGGGAATCCCCAGATCACTGATCAAGCTGAGGCTGCTGGCATAGGCACTCGGCTCTTTCAACAACCAGCCCGAGAGCAGCAATCCCGGGCTGACCTCAAAAGGCTGATGCTGCACCACATCCAACATCACGGTCTCGAGAGGATCATCAAAACCGAATTGCAGTTGGAGAATCTGATCGTCAAAGGGATAACGCTGCAGCTGCCAGCGCTTCACCACAGCAGAACGCACCCGATAGAGGATCCAGGCCCCCTCCGGTCGCTGCTCCTCTCGCACCCTCTGAAAGCGCTGGATATCGCCGTCATAGATGCCGTTGAGCAGGGTCAGATGGTCACTGGGATTGGCGTCTGCTGCACCATCCCAGAGGGTCCAAAGCAACAACTCAATCGAAAATTGATCATCGAGAAGATCAAAGTCGCTGATGTTGGTGACATAGGCACCCACCTTCAGGCGTGGCTGCAATTCACCGGCATTGTTGATCTCCGTTTGCGTCCCGGTAGGCCAACTGATCTGCTCCTGCTGATCAATCACCAGCTCGGGCTGCGGAGGAGCCGGAGCCCGCAACATGGTGACGAGCAGGGACGCCACCAGGGCAAGCACAACACCCAACACAAGCCATCGCCGCCGACGGTGCCCTGCTGCCACCACCCTCCACGCTCGCGATTGCTTCCACGTTGACAGCAACGCCAACTTCTCGCAAAAACAGCAGGCGCTCGATCAAGCCTTTAAGCAACTGCAAACCGCAACCGCGTGCGGGGCAGTGAATGCGGAACTCGCGCTCAGCGCCCCTCGCAGTGTTCGACTGCTTTGAGATAAACCAATCGCCCAGGTCCATCCTGACCCTTGAGCACCGTGCTGCGCAGCTGCACCTGGTGATCAATGCAGCGGTTGTAGCGATGGTCCTTCACGGCAGAGGGAATCTGCAACAGGGCGATGGACACCAGACTGAGACTGCTCACCAGCGCCAACACCGGATAGGCATGGGCCCGCACCATTTCGCGTGCGGAAAGCGATTGTCCGGAGTGGTCCGACATCTCCAATACCCAAAAGCTCAATGCAGTTTGCGTTACGACTGCTGTGAACGAAACCCCTTCAGTTTGTCGAGATCTTTGCTCTGATCGAGTTTGAAATCAGTCAGGATCAGCGCCTTACCAATCGTGCCAATGGCATATTCCATGCGCTGAAGCTGTTGCGCACCACTCTCTGTCTGCTTCGCCGAACGAATCACATCCGGTGTCAAAGAAGCCGCGTACTGCTCCATGGCATCGGCAATCTGCTGCACCAACTCACTTGCCTCGTTGTGATCCATCCCTGACCTGATGACGGCCAACTCAGTCTGCCTGCCAGCCAAAGCCTCAACGCTGGCCTGTTTCACCAAAGCTGATCTCAAGAATCGCAGCCGTCAGCAGCGTCTGCATGCGTTGCAAATCCACCTGCTCGCCAGGGTCACCACCACTCCAACGTTCCAACCGACAGGTCACAGCATCAAGCAGCAGCCTCAACCCACCCCCATTCAGGGTGAGCTCAACGGTGGGCTCTGAACGATCAATGCCTGGATCATTGGGATCAGCCACCTGTGCTTCTGTTCGCTGGTAACAGTCTGACTAAGGTGAAGATCAATGCCTTTGAGCCCGAAATCTTCTGCAGAACAAGCCAAAGGCCCTCAGCGCTATTCGAAATTCCCTGCCCTCTCGCCCTTCCTGGAAACCATCTGTGTTCGCACGCCTTGCCCTTCGAACATGTGCCATGACAGCCATCGCCATGCCCGCATTCGCGGCTCAGTGGCAACCTCCTGCTGAACCCGAGCCGTGGCAGCAGGTGCGCGAAAGCCTGCAGAGCAAAAGCTTGATCAGCCCAGCCAACTGGATCTTTTTCGGGGCACTTGAGAACGCCACCACCCAGGCCGCGGAATACCTCAGCAATCTCCAACCCAAAGGCGAGGCCGTGGTTTTTGATGGCCTGCTCGTGCTGAAGCGGGATCCCGATGCGGAGTGGGTCCTGCGGCCACTGGTGATGCGGGCCCTGTGCAAAGAGGGACGACTCGAACGCCGCAATTCCAATGGGGAGTGGGCCGACTATTCAGGCAGGGCGGACACAGCCGCCAAAGTTGGCTGGATCTGCCGCCAAAAGCGCTAAGGAGACGCTCCGGAACTAGACCGAGTCTTGGTCCTCTTTTGGTGCGTCAGACGATTCACCCTGCTGGCCCGTGCGCTTAATCAGCTCAGCAAGCATGTTGAGCTTGGCATTCTCTGAATCAGAGGCCCGAGCAGCCAACCAGGCACGGGCTGATTTTTGTTGATCCAACTGCTGCACCAAGACCAATGCCGCCTCGCGCAGCTCCTCAATCTCCTGGCATTCGCGAATCCATCGCTTCAGTCGTTCGCTTTCGAAGGACTGTTCCAGACCTTTTTGAATGGGTTCCATCAGCACACCACCAATGTTGGGAACGGCATTGACAACGCAACACCTCTCACGCTGCCACCCCTAAAGACTCCAGTTTGCGCTCGAGGTAAGACAGGAAGGGAGTGCTGGACAGGGGCTGACCACTGACCTGCTGCACCAACCCTTCGGCATTGAGGGCTCGGCCCACGGGATGGACATGCTCCCGCAACCAAGCCAAGAGAGGTGCCACATCACCACGGGCGACATGCTCTTCAGGAGCGCCAATGGCAGCAGTCATCGCCTCACTGAGTTGGGCGCTGACCAGATGCCCCAGCAAATACGACGGGAAATAGCCAAACAGCCCCTCGCTCCAGTGCACATCCTGGAGACACCCCTCCGCATCATTCGCCGGAACAACACCAAGCAGCTCGCGATAACGCCGATTCCACTCCGTCGGCAAATCCTCCACCGGAAGCCCCTGCTCCAGCAAGGCCAGTTCCAAGTCGGTGCGAATCATGATGTGCAGGCCGTAGCTGAGCTCATCGGACTCCACCCGATTGGTGCCTGGGGCCACCGGATTCATCGCCTGCCACAGGTGGGCTGCGGAGTCGAGAGGGGCGCCTTCGCTGCGGAAACGCTGCCACCATCGCTCCGCGAATGGCGCACTACGGGCTACCCGGTTTTCCCAGAACAGCGACTGGCTTTCATGCACCGCCATCGACGTGGCCTGGCCCAGGGGCCAGGCAAACCACTGGTGGCTCGCAGTCGGTAAGCCCTGCTCATACAGGGAATGTCCCCATTCATGGGCGGTGGCCAAGAAGCAGGAGAGGGGCTGACCAGCCACCACGCGCGTGGTGAGGCGGAAATCGCGAGGACCCAGGGTGATGGAGAAGGGATGGGGTGACTCCGCCACACAGCTGATGGCCGGGTCACGCCGCCACTCCTCGAGCAACTGATCACAGAGACGTTGCTGTTGCTCCGATGTCAGGTCCCAGCTCAGCTGCCGGGGCCGGGGAGCAGCCTGCACCTGACGCAGCAGCTCCGGCAATCGGCGGCGCAGAGGCGCAAACAACTCGAGCAGACGCTCGAGGCGTAGATCGGGCTCAAACGGTTGGGCAAGCGTCTCCCAGCATCCCCGCGGCTCATCCAGCTGGCTGGCCTGCTCCTGTCGCAACTTGATCAGTTCACGCAGCGCGGGCGCAAAGAGGGGGAAATCGCTGGCGGAACGGGCCTGCTGCCAGAGGTCATAGCCCTGCGCCTTGGCCGTGGCCAGGGCCGCCACCAACTCGGGATCCTGGCGTTGCTGCCGACGCAGATCCAGCTCAAGCAGCTCCAGATTGCGGCCACGCTCCTGGCGCTCGTGCTCACTCAGCGAACCATTGCACCCTTCAACCTCCCAGTCGGAGCGAGCTTCTGCGACCAGAGCGGCGTAATCCAAGGAACTCTGCCGCTGATGCAACTGACGGGCCAGGAGGGTGAGTTGCTCACCTCTCCAGGAGGCACCAGCCGCAGGCATACGGGTGTTCTGATCCCAATACAGGGTGCTCTGGATGCTGCCGAGCAACCGCGTCTCGTGGAGATAACAACCCAGGCGTGCCCAAGCAGTTGTTCCCTTCGCTCCCATGGCCCGGACAGTGCTCGCTCCAGCCTCGCAAACACAGGCGAGTGACTGCGACACCACGCAGAGCGACTCAGGGCAAGAGACCGGAATCCCGCAACACCGGCAGTAACCACGCCGGAATTCCATCCTGATCCCAGTCCCAGACGCCGTGGCGCTTGCTGATGCAAACGCGTTCCCGACGGATGAACGCCTCGATCACAAAGGTGCGATTCATCTCCTCGAGGGCATCCTCACGACGGATGCGTTGCAACCTGTCGCGGGCAGAAGGACTCACGACAGCGGGGCGATGGAGATCAGGCCATGGTGCTTGTTCACCACTGGGGATGACAACGGCTCCAGCCGTTTTGGCGACAACCGGTCCAGGTGCTGATGGCGGCCTGTCGCGTCAACCAGCGCAGCATTGGCAGTCCGCCCATCACGGATCGAACCTCCATCAAAGCCAATGATGAGGTGTCTCCTTCACGAGGAAGCTGGAACCGCATCACCTGCTGATGGTCAGGACTCCTTAACCAACGCTCGGTCTCTGCGACCGCAACAGCCAACAGCTCATTCGATCCAGACGCAGCCACCATGCAGCAACGATCAATCTGCCCAGGGAGAATGTAAAGGCAATCAGAGCAGACAGCGCCAAGCCAAACGGGAAAAACACCCAACCAGCGACGGATCCAGCTCAGCCGCTGATGAAGAAGGACTAAGCCTGATCCCACTCCCTGGAAGGATTGTCAGACTTTGACGACACTTCGGGAGATCAGGCCGTGAGCAATCCGACTAAGGCACCGGCTTGCCACCTCTCCTGGACCGTGACCCAGGTCTCCCGCCGTCTGTTCTCTGTTGCAGCCACCTTGAACGGTGCGGACTACGACTTTGTCGGCAACTTCAAGTCCCTTCGGGAAGCCCACGCAGCTGGTCGCCTGTACGCCACCAACCTCGCGCACAATCGGTTCAAAGCGGCAAGCTGAGCGCTCCGCCCAATCCGCAGGGGCAGTGCTGCCGCTCGTCTATCACCCGCTCTATTCCGCCCCCCTCCCCAGCAGCCATCGCTTTCCGATGGCCAAATTCCACCTGCTGCATCAACTGCTGTTGGACAGGGGAACGGTGCAGGAGCAGCAGATCCATCGCCCCGTCAGCATCAGCCGTCGCGACCTGGAGCAGGTGCATGAACGGCAGTACCACCAGGCGTTCTGCCTTGGCACCCTCACGCGAGAGCAACAACGCCGCATCGGTCTTCCTGCCACGCGCCCACTCGTGCAGCGCACCTGGCTTGCCGTTGGCGGCACGCTGCTCACGGCGCGTTTAGCCCTTGAAGCTGGTTTGGCATGCCACCTGGCCGGAGGCACTCACCATGCCCACCCCGGGTTCGGCAGCGGATTCTGCATTTTCAATGACTGCGCCGTGGCCGCCTCGGTGCTGCTCGCACAGGGGATGGTTCGCCAAGTGCTGGTGGTGGATCTGGATGTGCACCAAGGGGATGGAACCGCCGCTTGCTTCGCCAGCGACCCACGGGTGTTCACGTTGTCGGTGCATGCCGCCAGCAACTTTCCGCTTCGCAAGGTCTGCAGCGATCTCGACATTCCCCTCGACGACCACACCACCGACCACGCCTACATGGAAGCCATCGGTGATCAACTGCCCGAACTGCTCGAGCGACTTCAACCGGATCTGGTGCTCTACAACGCCGGGGTGGATCCGCACCAAGACGATCGGCTTGGTCGCCTCAAGCTCACCGATCTCGGTCTCCTGCAACGCGACCGGCTGGTGATCGATGCCTGTTTACGCCGCAATATCCCCATCGCCACGGTGATCGGCGGTGGATACGACGAACTCATGCCTTTGGTGGAACGCCATGCCCTGGTGTTCCGCGCCGCCGTTGAACAGGCGCGGCTTTACGGGATCTGAACCCTGCCTAAAGCGCTCTCAAAACCCACGCCCATCGCGCTCCCGCATTTCCAGGCGGAGCTGCTGATAACGCAGCAAAGCGCGCTCTTCATCCAGCTGGGGGAACAGCAAACAGGCCTCCTCCCGGCTGGCGGGCTCCAGGAGCCAATCCTCTGCATGATCGGGGGCAACCTGCTGGGGATGGCGATCCCAGAGCTGCAGGCCGGGCAACGCCCATCCAAACCAGCGACGCCGAAAACGGTCGAACAGATCGAGAGGATGCATGCGCTGACGTTAATCAGAATGCGCGTGCGGTCTCGCCGTCTCGGGCTCCTCTGGTGATGATGGCGGTGGCGGTGGCGGTGCGTCCAAAGCCCGGACTTCATCGACCGGTTGGTCACCAAGCCTCTGCTGACCGGAATTCATCATTTCGGTGTAAGAGAGCGAACGCTGCTTTGCGCGTCGCTGGGGTTTCTCGTGCGGCGTCATCACCCATGCCTCCTGTGCTGATGGGCTGATTCAACACCGCACAAAGCGGGGATGGAGCGCAGGACAGTAAGCCTTCAACATCGGAGCAGCCTGTGAGCAAGATCACAAGCCCGATTGATTCCGATCAAGGGTTGGGGTGTGGATCACGGAGATGGTGAATGCGTCGGAGGGAGACCTCCACAACACATCAACCCGAACAACACCATGCCCTTCACGTTCCTGAACTTCAACCAAAAGCTCTTCTTCGGCGACAGCCAAGACGATGCCGTGCTCAGCTTGGGTAGCAGCAAAGTCATCAATCTTGGTGGTGGCAACAACACGATTTACAGCTTCGGAACCAACAACACAGCCACCTCAGGAAGCGGAGACGATCGCTTCTACATGATTGGCGGCGACCAAACCATTGTCTCCACGGGTGGAGACAACACAGCCATCACCAGCAGTGGCGATGACCGCATCATTTTTTCAAACCAAATCGGAGGAAACGATTACGTCCGCAGCGGCAGCGGAGAAGACGTGATTTACACCTCCGGTGGCGATGACGAAGTGCATTCCGGGGCCGACAATGACCAGGTCTACCTGGGCTCCGGCAACGACACGGCCTATCTGGGCAGTGGCGACGACGTTGCCTATGCAGGTACAGGCACTGATCTCATCGATGGCGAAGACGGCAACGACACCATTTCCGGCCTGCACAGCAAAGGCAACAAAACCTTCTTTGGAAGAGCCGGTGATGACACCCTGACCGGCGGCGTTCACAACGACTACCTCGATGGTGGTGCCGACGCTGACGTGCTGACCGGCAACGAAGGCTTCAACATCTACTGGGGTGGCGATGACGCCGATGTGTTCCGCATCGGCCGCGGCGTTGACCTGATCGAAGACTTCAACCTTGCTGAAGGCGACACCATTGAGATGGTCGAGCCCATTGCTTCCATCTGTGCCTCCGTCAGCGCCCATGTTGTGAACTACTCAGGGACGCTCGTCAACGGTCAAAGCATCAGCGGCAGCATCGTCTGCGAAACCGAAAACCAGGCGCGCGACTTCTATTTCAACTGGATGCCCCAAGCCAGCTGATCCAGAAGCACCTAGACAAGGTCTACACAACCTGGACCTCGATCGACACCCCCCGGCTTTGGCCAGGGGGTGTTGTGCGTGGTTTGCACCAACATGGCTCTACCAGCCCGCTCCGGCAGCCATGACCTTCCGAGATCACTGTCCAGCACTGGCGAACAAGACCTACTTCAACTAGGCAAGCCCTACTTATCAATCCAGTCGTAGCAATAAATCTCGACCATATGCAACAAAGGAAGACCAACAGCTAGACCAACATCTTCAGAAGAACCATCTGACAGTGGGTCAACAAAAACCTCAATCCCCACTACCCCTCCAAAGCCGCTTGAAACCCCCTCCAAGGACTCACACAGCTCACAGCAAGGCAACCGGGGGCTGGGGGTCTTTCAACGTCCGTACAGGTACGCCAAAGGGCCTCTGAAATTTGTGCTGGGATTTCGGCGATCACAGCCACATAGCCGATTTACTAGTAGATAACCCAATTGCGCCGTACGGAAGGCTGGAGCTCCTTAGTAAGGCCTCAGCAAAGAGAACTGAGCAAGGCTCGCCACCATGGCGCCTTGCCCAAGAAGGACCGGCCCTTGTTGATCGTCACCCCCAGAAGAACGAGGAAGGCAGGCTGCTGAACCAACAGGAGCAGCTGGGGCTAATGGCTGTGACCATGACTGTGGTCATGACCCGAATGATCGTCTTCCCCGCCGTCTTCTTCACAGGGAGACCACACGCCATGCCACTCATAAGCACCCTCGCAACCCATTTCCTTCGCCTTTTCGATGGCTTGTTCTTTCGTAGCGAAGGTATAGACACCGTCGGGATCTTCTACCTCTTCGGCGCAAACAGTGGGGATGCATATAGAGAAACCGACAAGTGCAGCCGCCATGAGGCTCTTCATCACTTCGATGCATATGGTCTGTCTCTGCTTTATCCAATAATGATCAAATACGCAAGAAACACGCTGGAAGCGCTGTCAACCCAGGTGGTGAAGGGGTTCTGAGCCGTTCACCGGTACATCACCAGATCTTGCCTGCATCCACACCACATCCATGCACTGGGGTTCACCAGAAGGGCTGTGACCTTGAAGGAGTCGAGGGGGCAACACCCCACACATCACTCACTCAACTCACTTCAAACTCATGACCACTCAAACTTTCGACGCTCAAACCATCAACGAAGACGATCTGGAGGGCGTGCAAGGCGGCGGCTTCTGGAAAGACGTTGTCAACGTTGCCGTTGGCTTTACTCCTCTTGGCCCTATCAACCGCCTCTCTGGTGCGCTCGGTGGCCCTACCGCTGGTGATCTCGTCGAATGACGACCACCTTTTGATCGAAGAGAAGAGGCAAAAAACCCCGCTCATGGCGGGGTTTTTTATTGTCTGCTGCCCCCGCTACCGACCGTTGCTATGACTGCTGAAGCGACCTAGCCAGCTATGCAGAAGCGGCTCGAGGCTTTCCTAGAGAAGGTCAAAGCAGACACCAGCCTTCAGGAAAAGCTGAAAGCAGCTGCTGATACCAATGCTGTTGTTGCGATTGCGAAAGATGCAGGGTTTAGCATCTCTGCTGATGATCTAACTAAAGCTCAACCCACACTTTCAGAAGAAGAGCTAGAAGGCGTAGCTGGCGGGGTCGCGTGTACCCCAGACTCGCAGAAATATGTCCCTACTTTCCCAGATGAATCTGTGGTGAATATTCAATTTTGCGATGACTGACTCCAGCTTAGCAACTAGAAGCCTCTATATTAAGAGGCTTTTCACAGCTTCAATTTCCCCATACCAACCTTCCATCAGCCTCCGATACCTGGCACCTTCACCCGCATTTAGCGGGCTTTTTATTGCTAACCGACATCGCTGCCGACCGCTGCTATGACTGGTCAAGAGACCGTTGCCAGCTATGTCTAAAGAGCAGCTCAAAGCATTTCTTGAGAAAGTCAAAGGCGACCTCAATCTCCAATAACAACTCAAGGCAGCTAAGTCACCAGACGATATGGTGTCTATTGCTAAGGAGCACGGTCACAAATTTTCTACTGAACATATGAATCAACTCAGCCAAGAGGAGCTGGAAGGCTTGGCTGGGGGGCTAGCAACCATGTGGGCCACAACCTGTCAATATGCAACCAACAACCTCTGTAATTTGGGGGGGGGGGGCTGGGGGGCTAGGGGTGCAAGGCTTTAAGGTAGAGTAAGTTTACTCATAAGAGTTCCTGCAACCGCAGAGGCTATTTACTTCTTCGACATCGCCAATAACCTCACAAACCAGCCTCCAATATTTGGCACCATCGCCCGCATTTATCGGGCTTTTTATTACTATCTGACATCGCTGCCGACCGTTGCTATGACTGCTGTATCAGCATCTATCCCATGTCAGAAGAGCAACTCAAGGCTTTCCTTGAAATACTCAAAAATGATACCAGTCTTCAGGAGAAGCTGAAAGCAGCTGCAGATGCCGACGCAGTTCTTGCGATTGCTAAAGAGGCTGGTTTTATAGTTTCTCCTGATGATCTATTTAAGGCTCAATCAGAGCTTTCAGATCAAGACATGGAGGGAGTGGCTGGCGGAAGCTCAATAAACAATACTTGCAATACCCTATGGTGTGGATGCCCTAGAAACACCAGAACCGATCCTGGTTGTAACATTACACGAGGGAACCCTCAAGGCTGTTAGCTAATTTCTTAAAGCTCATATCTCGCATTTGACCAGGAGCATTTATTGCTACGATTGACACCAATAAGCTAATAAATCAGAATCCAATACCTGGCACCATCGCCCGCATTTAATGGGCTTTGTGCTTACCTGATGCCGTCGCTGCCGACCTCTGCTATGACTACTGAAGCGACCTAGCTAGCTATGTCCAAAGAGCAACTCAAAGCATTCCTTCAGAAGATCAAAGGCGACACCAACCTCCAAGACCGACTTAAAGCAGCGAAATCAAAAGACGATGTGGTTTCCATCGCTAAGGAGCATGGTCACGAATTTGAGACCGTGCACTTTGACCAACTCAGTGAAAATGAACTGGAAGGCGTGGCTGGTGGTGGAACTCGGTGCATGTCTTTACCGGCGTTAGGTTCATGCTATGGCCCAAAATCTTACGCTGATGGGGTGTGCTTTAGGCGTTAATTAAATTCATGCTTTTCACCTCAGAAAACAGTCTACTCATCAAAGCTCCTGCAACCGCAGGGGGTTTTTATTTCTTCAGTCACACCCACAAGTCAATAAATCAGCATCCAACGCCTGGCACGATTGAGCACTTTAATTGTTAGCCAAAGACACTGGAGAAGACCGTTGTTATAATGGTTGAAAACTCCTGAAACCCATGTCAGAAGAGCAACTCAAGGCGTTCCTAGAGAAGGTCAAAGGCGACCTCAATCTCCAAGAACGACTCAAGGCGACAAAGTCACAGGATGAGGTGGTGTCTATTGCTAAGGAGCACGGTCACAAATTTGAAGCCGAACACATCAACCAACTCAGTGAAGAGGAGTTGGAAGGCGTGGCTGGCGGAGCTCAGTGGATTGAAATGCGCTGTATGGGGCAAACGAAAATGACGGGAGCTTTGTGCAATGCTAATGGAAAGTAGAGACTTGCACACTTAATAATTCCTGCATCAGCCAGGCACAGCAGGGCAGGGGTTTCTTATTACTTCAATAGCCCAACTAATCCCATCAACAAGCCCTCAATACCTGGCACCATTTCCAGCTTTCACATCAACCAGGAGCCATATTAGATTGACATCAATACATAGCTAAGTATTTGTGTCGCAACGTTTACCCAAACAATTGTTGTTAGCGCCGTCAGCGAAAGGCCAAGCCACTTAGAAGCAAACTTTTTGCTGAAAAGCAAAAATACAGAAACAACAAACGAAGATAGAGAAAAAATCATCTTCAAAATATTTGGAATAAGGCTTCCTATGATTCTGATTTGTTCAACACTCATAGAATCCACGCCAGCAAGATTTAAATAAGTAAAGAAAATGACTTGAGCGAATCCAAGCAAAGCAACCAATATCAACAGGAGTAGAGGAAGAGTGCCGGCGTTTTTATTCACTGTTTAATCGGAGCCAACTCAGTTTAGCATTATCGTTATTAAATTCCCAAAGAAATTTGGCGGAAATTTGTGAAGCCTATTATTAACGTCACCACCAGCGCGTAACCCCCCATGCGTGCTGCTGCAGCCGGCACGAGCGGTTTTTTTATTGCCACCCTTGTGATGGTTAAGGTGTTGAGAGATGAAAGCGAGCTAGAGCAATGCCTACGCCTGTCAGTAGCTCGCTGATCTCTGCTTTGGTCATTGATGCACTAAGAGATCAGTCCAACCGACAGCGTCGTGACTGCGTTCGATAAGCAGAGCTGGTATTCAGTTTCTACTCATTTCAGGGCTAGGTGAGGATCCCTGTTCCAGCAATGTCGTTTCCAAGGGCGCCCTTAAATGCGGCGCACTTAATAACGTTGCTGAGGAAGATTTCGTGCCCATTGAAGAACCCCAGGGCTATTGCGAACGTCCTTTCGTAAGCGCTGTTCTTAAGGATTTGGAGAACAGCAGCTAGCGAGGCGCAATCACGCAACCCCTTGCGCAATACAACACAAGCTCAATCCCATCACCCAAAGGAGAGGTAACGATTCCGCCACAGCAATTTCTCAGCTGAACTAGCTTTGTTCTCTCTAGGCGACGATCACCTTCCCCTCAAGCAAGCCGCAGGCGAGCATGCAGCGGATGCCCCCATCAATGATCACGCTTGTGTAGAGGATCTTGGCGGTAGCCGGCGTGAGCACCCCACCTCCACCACCAAAGCTTAGGTGGAGATGGGGTTGAACAGCCGCAACTGGGTGCGTCCATGCACCTCAGCGCTGAGGTAGAGGTCTATATGGTAACCCAGTACCCCGAAGACACGTTTTCCACGCCTCATCGCGCTCTTTCGGAGTCATACTTTGCCATTGCGCGCTAGCACCAGGTAACGCATTAAGCATTCTCTTTTCAACTTCCAAATACTGTATTTCCTTTTTCATTCGCCTAATTTCAGGGCTAAGCCATGCACAAACGATACTGCCAAGGCCATCATGAACCCTTACGTCGCGATTGCTGGGGGATGACGCTAATGCATTGATTACAGGCATCTTTTGAACTGCTTCGCGCTGTGCTGTTGTTTTTGCACCACCAAAGCGCACTTCAATATCAGCTGAAACCCTAGTTTCAAACGCCTCATCATAAGAGAGTTCGACTCCTGCTGTTAAGCCATTGCTGATCTCATAATCCAAGCGTCCAAGTACACCTGAGGCATCTGCTTCTGTTGCATCACCATTTTGGTAGTAGTAACCAACAGAGGCATTGAGTTCAGGGGTGATGAAATAACCAACATCAAGCCCATAGGTATCAAGCGCGCCGCCTTGGTAAAACCAGTTCAGCCATTGCTCTGTATCACCAACAGGAATCAAGGCATAAGCATTGAAGTTCCAGCTATCAGAGACTGCTTCTGCATTGACTGCCGCCTGCTGGAAGAACGCACTCTGCTCAGTGCCGCTGACCGTGATGCCGGTATCTGTACCACCTGTATTCATCGGGCGGCTGTCATACCCAGCATTCAGCCCATACATCCAGCTTCGGTCGCCATTCAGCCAGCGGTAGCCCAGCCGCGTTGAAGTGCTGATGGTGGTCCCAGCGACATTGGTATTGACGATGCTGCTATATCCCTCACGGTCAGCGAAGTTGACGTTTGCAAGAGTATCCAGGAACCAAACACTGTTATCGCCAATAGACAGCGGTAGGAACCCGCCGATGCCTGCCTGATTTGGTGTACCAGCACCCTGTAGTGCACCTTGAAAGCCAAGCCGTGGCTTCACCACATCCTTAAGGCTGATGCTCATCACATCACCCAGATCATCTGCACTTCCTTCCTGTGCCTTCAGGGACATTGGGGAGATGGCAACAGCAGAAGCCAACAGTCCAATGGAGAGACGGCGGAGCATGGATAAGGTATTACTACTGCGCGCATGATGCCGTTCTTGGCTTGGTTGCGCTAGCTAATGCCTCAAAGCATCACCCTTTGGGCTTGCACTGTTTCCAGCCATCTGACTTCTGCATGTGGGTCCAAGGCTCGATCGCATTGTGACGAAGGGCTTTTGACCATCTGTGACGAAGATCACAGCCACCGTTGAGCCAAGTCAATGAAGCGGGTGGCAATCACGCCGATGGTGACAGCAATACGGGGAGACCTTTGCTATCACTTACATAACACCTTTAGCCCCAATGGCTGACCCCAAGAACACAGAAGACCAAGAACTGAGCCTGGATCAGCTGAAGAATGCTGCTGGTGGTGCTGCCTATATAAAGTTCGAAGGGATTCAAGGCGAAGCCACTGACAAGAGTCATTTAAGGAGCGTGAACCTTGATTCTTTCGAGCACGCCATCAGTGATCCCAAACTCGATCTAGACAAAATTTCTACCAAGTCAAACCTCGGCAAAAGTGCCTCGCTTTAGCACCATATATTATGAGTGATCAGTAAGCAGCTGTCATCAAATGCTGATCACCTGCTGCCAGCACGATCACAAGCCTCGCCACACGGTGGGGGTTTTTTATTGATTTCTCAGCAAGAGTGACTGAGCTGCAAATCAGAATGCGGCTCTCCTCTGAACCGCACTACCTTTACGTGAGGAACAACACCTCACCCCCCCTAAGAGTCGTTGCCACATCACGCATTTTGCGATTTAAGTGACTTTTGAATTGATTGTTTTTGTTTCTCTGTCCAAGACTTAGCAGGCTCAACAAAACCTTTGACCTTGGAAGAGTCATAGTCTATCCATCTTGCGTCGCGCTTTTGTTGCACGAATTTGGTGACATCAATCTTTTTTCCTTTGTCCTCATCTTTTTGAGACGAGTTGACGGTAGGCCTCCCATCACGCAGATAGCATAGCGAACATTCTCAATCCAGTCAGGATGAGCAACTCCCCAGACGGTATTACGTGAGCCATTGGAGCTGTCCTCTTCACCGACAGTCTTATTGCACATTCCCAGCTCACCAGAGATACCCCTGACTATCCAGTTGTTGCTGTTGTAGATCTTGCGACAGGTATCCATCCTTGCCGCCTCGTAGAGGAACAAGTAGATCTTCGCAGCAGAACCACCAAGAGCTAGAGCATCCTGAATCAGCGGACTCTTCGCTTCACAGAGGAGCTTGCTATTCGCTTCCTTGAGACAGCCTGTTGATTCGCCTGTCAGACAGTCACCAGACTCCAGGGGGGATTTTCCTTGGGAGCATCAGCCTTCTTCGATGAGCTTGATTTCTTCTTCTATCCTGTTGAGATAAGCATCCCAACTCATTGGCACTCCGTCTTTTCCAGGAGAGCAGCAATTCGACGTTATGTCGCGTTAATACGCAACAATGCATCAACGATTTTGTCCATCATCAATGTGTGTGTTGAATTGTTTGAATGAGATGAACCTTTTAACGCCTTATTCAGGGTGCCACCTCAGGGCTTGACGAGAGCCTGTTTGATGAGTGATTGCCTCACCAGGGTTGCTACGTTGGCGCCATTCTTTCGAGCGACTATTCGCAGCAATTCCTTATCCTGTTCAGCGCAACGCAGCTGAATACGCACCGCCATATAGGCGTCACGCTGAATAGTCTTTGCCATTAGATTTAGCTGGATTGCCTGATTGCCCTCTAGAAGCCTCTGCGAGGAGTCCTAACACTTCTGGGTTTAGATTAAATCAATGCTGCGATGAGCGCCCTTAGAGGGGCGCACAGCGTCCTCTTAAAGCTTTATGTACTCACGGCATGGATGTTCTGGGGATTGCTCCGGTCTGGGAGCGTTCCCTCCTGCACAGTTAGCCCTTCAAATCTGATTGCTTTCCTAGCGCAAGTGCTACTTAAGCGATCCTGATCGCAGCACTCCCTTCTCGTACGTGGACCTTAAGCGGGTTGAATCGCTGAGATCCCTGCTTACGTATTGGACCAAAATTGATTCGCCTCTGCTTAGGTGGTGAATCAAACTTCCCTGCTTACATGTTGGACCAAACGCCTCTGTGCTTACGGGGACCCAATAACTGTCGGCTTGCTTAAGGGGACCCAATGCCCTCTGTCCTTAATGGGGCCAGTTTTTCGCAGTCCTCTTGCTTACGGGGGGCCACTCTGCGTGCATACATGGCGCCACTCTGCTTGCTTAGAAGCCGCCACTATTTGAGATCCATTGCTGCGACTAACTTTTTCGCAGTTAGCTAATTGAGTTGATCATCGCCACATACCTGTCCCAGTTCCTACCGCCATAGCTGCTGTTCGTGTCCACTGCTGAGTGACCCATCAGCCTCTCGATATTGACTTGGTTGAAGTCATGCTCACGCAGTTGAGTAGCAAATCTGTCTCGGAAGTCCTTTGGCTTCAGACCTGTCACCTTCCTGCATGGCTTGCTGAGGTTGTGACCCCACCTAACTACTTCAATACCACCAACCTCTGACGTGGTTCGCAGCTGAGGCCAGATCAATCCCTTCTTACCTCGAAGGTTCTCAATGCAGGCAGTTAGCTCTTGATGGATTGGGATGTCCCTAACGCTGTGTGCTGTCTTCAGTGACCGCTCATCAGACCAGGCAACAGAGATGAAGTCCTCATGGATATCTTCCCCAGATAGGCCAGCAATCTCACCCAACCTGCAGCCGGTGTAATAGAGCAGCTTGAAGACATCGACATAGGCAGAGCCCTCCCATTCCCCGATAGGTGTGGTTGGTTCAAAGCTTCTATTCCTCTTGGCCTCTGTTTCTTGCAGTGCTGCCTGCTTGGTGGTTGCTGTGAGCGTCTTGGGGAGTCCTTTGAAGATGTGTTCGCAGCCTTCCCTCTCTACAAGAGTTGTCCAAAGACCACTGAGGTAGGCGACCTGTGTCTTTGCACTGTTCCTGCTCATACGAGCCAGCAGGTAATCCTTGTAAGCCAACGCATCAGCCTTGGTACACAGACCCGGTCGTGCCTTGCCTGAGTGAGCCATGAAGGCCCTCAGTGCCTTGTCCCATCCCTCAAATGTTCTGGGTGATGGCTCCCTATCCAGCCTGCGGATAGTCAGGAGGGAGTCTGTGCTGAGCAGTTCCTTGGTCTTTCCCTTCTGGACGCTCTGGGCCAACTCATACAGACGAACAAACTCAGGGTTCTCAACCCACTGGCCATCCACCTCGATGTAGTCAGAGAGCCCTCGAGCGGCTTGTGTGACCATCTCGTGGGGATCCATCGGCTGCTGCCCTTGCCTGATGAGTGATTCCTCAGGGCTTATCTGCTCCCCTCTCGCAGCCCTTATCTCAACATCAGTGCGAGCTAGGAAGCTCGGCACCTTGGCTCTGGCTTGGTTGAGGGTTCCACCCGGCTCAGTCCACTTGGAGCGCCCTAGGACCTCCCGGCAATCTTTCGGCACCAACCGCTGCAGGTGGTAGCTAGACCGACCTCGAACGATGTAGCTGGGCAGCTTGCTGAAAGGCACAGCTATACCAACACCTATACCAACAAGACTCTTGTGTCACTCAGGGATCTCTGTCCAGCACTGGCAAACAAGCATTACTTCAACTACGGCGGCCAGGGCCCACTGCCGACACCCTCGCTGGAGGCCATGACCGCCAGCTGGCAGCGCATTCAAGACCTGGGGCCCTTCACCACCGATGTGTGGCCCTTCATCAGCCGGGAAGCGAACAGCACCCGGATGGCACTGGCATCCTTGTGCGGGGTTGCCCCCCATCGCCTGGCCCTGAGCGAAAACGTGACCAGCGGCTGCGTCTTACCGCTGTGGGGCCTGCCGCTGAAGACAGGCGATCGCCTGTTGATCAGCGACTGTGAACACCCCGGCGTGGTGGCGGCCTGCCAGGAACTGGCGCGCCGACAGAAGCTGGAGATCGACACCCTGCCGGTGAAGCAGATCCGCGGTGGCCGCAACCAGCAAGCCACCAGCGACGCAGCAGTGCTCTCCGTCCTTGAGCAACACCTCCGGCCCAACACCCGCCTGGTGGTGTTGTCGCACCTGCTCTGGAACACCGGCCAACTGATGCCGATTGCAGCCGTCGCCGCTGAGCTGCAACGCCATCCCAGCCACCCCTATCTGCTCGTGGATGCGGCCCAGAGCATGGGCCAAATCCCCGTAGCCGAAGCTGCTGCCGCGGCCGACATCTATGCCTTCACTGGCCACAAATGGGCCTGCGGACCCGAAGGCCTGGGCGGCGTCGCCCTGTCAGAGCGCGTGCTGAGCGAAGCCCAACCCACCCTGATTGGCTGGCGCAGCCTCCAGGACGAAACCAAAGCCAACCTCGACGATCCCGACCCGTTCCATCACGACAGTCGCCGATTTGAAGTGGCCACCAGTTGTGTGCCCCTGCTGGCCGGGCTACGCACCTCCCTGGATCTTTTGGACAAGGAGGGAAACGCGGAAGAACGCCTGACGCGCATTCAACAGCTCAGTCACCAGCTGTGGCACCAGCTCCAAGCACTGCCAGGCGTGACGCCGTTACTCGACGATGCACCTCCTGCTGGTCTCGTGAGCTTCGCGATACAACCCAGCTCCGGCGAGGCCGGCAGGGCTCCTGCGGAGATCGTGAAACAGCTGGGAGCCCAGGGCCTCTGGATCCGTGACCTGGCCGATCCCTCTTGCCTGCGTGCCTGCACCCATGTGAGCACCACCGAACAGGAGCTGGAAACCCTGAGCAGCGCCATTAAGGGCACCGTTTCGTAACGCATAAGAAACAAAAACGTGCCGCCTCTGACGCAGCATGAGGAACCAGTTGCCCCCTTGGTCTCCCCTGAGCACCCTGCAGGCATCGGCCGCCCGGCATCACGCCCATGTCCCTGCTCTGGCTTCTGGTTTGCCTCTGTGTTCTCACCATCGGCAGCTGCCACTGGCTGGCAGCGCTGATCTCCAGACTCGGAGATCGAGCCCAATCCCGCTGGGCCTCAGTGGGAGGTGGCGCAGGACTGGCCTACGTGTTCATCCACCTGCTCCCTGAACTGGCCAGTGGTGGACGCACCATCAGTGATGCGATGGGAATGCACCGTTTCCTGCCCGACGCCATGACGGAAAGCCTGCTGTTTCTCGTAACCCTGGTGGGCGTAGTGATCCCCTATGCCCTCAATGTGATCAGCCGGCAACACCCCACCAGCAGCAGCTGGACCGGCTCAGCACGCCTGGCCACCTTTGCCCTGATCAACTACCTCTACGCCTACTCGCTGCCCTCACTGCTCACCACCGGCATCGGCTATGGACTGCTCTTCACCGTGGCGATCAGCGCCCACGTGCTGCTGGCCGACCGCACCCTGGCCAAGGAGCATCCCAAGGCCTTCCGCCGTCGCTTCCGCTGGATCGGCGCTGCGGCGCTTGTGGCAGGGAGCCTTCATGCGGCTGCACTGCATCCAGTGTCAGATCTCACCCTGGCGATCGCCACTGCCTTCGTGGGAGGAGGCCTTCTGATCAGCGTGTTCCGCGAGGAATTGCCCGATGCAGACCGCTCACGCCTGGGGTGGTTCAGCCTTGGCCTGGTGGGCATGACAACGCTGCTGCTGATCGCGACAGCCCATGGCGGAGCTGTCCATCACGGCTAGATCTAACCCCACCTAACCGCGGTTACGACGCCGCAGCGACCCGCTTGCGCAAGGCGATCTCCGCCTGTTCACGATCATCAAAGTGGATCTTGGTGGTGCCGAGAATCTGGTAGTCCTCATGGCCCTTGCCGGCGATCAGCACCAGATCATCCGCCCCAGCTTCGGCAATCACATCAGCAATGGCGCTGGCACGATCAACGTCAACCACCAATGACGCCTCGGCCGGGATCCCTGCCACCACGTCATCCAAGATCTGCTGCGGGTCTTCGGTGCGGGGGTTATCCGACGTGACCACCACGCGATCCGACAACTCGGCAGCCACTGCGGCCATCTGAGGGCGCTTGCCCCGATCACGATCACCGCCGCAGCCGAACACGCACACCAAGTCACCTTTCACGAACGGACGGGATGCCAACAAGGCATTGCGCAAGCCGTCGGGTGTGTGGGCGTAGTCCACCAGCACGGACGGCAGATCGGCCATCGCCTGGTCTGACCCCAGCATCACCCGCTCCATCCGGCCGGGGACCCCTTTAAAGCAGGCAGCCGCTTGCAGCACCAGAGCCAAGGGCATCCCCTGCTGCACCAGCACCCCAACGGCCTCCAGCAGATTCATCAGGTTGAACGCCCCGACCAGCGGAGACTGAAACGCACCACGTCCAGCCGGCGTGACGATCTCACCGGAGACTCCAGCTGACGTCATGGTCAGGTCGGTCATCGTCAGCTCCACGCCACCGGGATGGCGCTCAGGCTCGAGGGAACAGCGCCAGCAACGCTCCCCCAGCTGATCCGCCAGCTTCTGTCCCCAGGGGTCATCCACATTGACCACAGCCCGCGCGCCCTCACCCTCTGCCATCAGCAGCGGCTCGGCAAACAGGCGCGCCTTGGCCTCGAAATAGGCCTGCATTGAAGGGTGGTAGTCGAGATGGTCCTGGGTGAGGTTGGTGAACACAGCAGCGGAGAACTGACACCCCGCGACACGCCCCTGATCCAGGGCATGGGAACTCACTTCCATGGCCGCCACCTGCGTGCCGCCAGCCACCGCTTCAGCCAACTGGGCCTGCAGGCGATCGGCGAAAGCGGTGGTATGGGTCGAGGTGATGCTGTGACCGGGCCAGCGATTCACCAACGTGCCGAATAAGGCCGCAGAGCGGCCGATCTGATCACAAATGTGTTCGATCAGATGGGTGGTGGTGGTTTTGCCGTTGGTCCCGGTCACCCCAATCAGGGTCATGCGACGGGAGGGGTACTGCCAGAACGCTGCCGCCAGGGCTCCGGCCCAATCGGCCACCGGGTCAGCCACCACCACCACAGGATCCGCGGGGGATGGTGGATCCGCCAACGCCGCCGCCGAACCGATCACTGCGGCCGCAGCGCCATCAGCAAGGGTCTGTCGCCAGAAGCTGCCGCCATCCACCCGTTCGCCGGGCAAACCCAGAAACAGACTGCCGTTGCTGGCACAACGCGAATCACAGGTGAGGGCGGTGATCGCTGGATTGGGACAGCCCTCGGGTACGGGCAGACCGACCGCTTGGAGCAGCGAATGCAGCGTCTGAGCCATCAGCCGGCCACCAGGAGTGGTGTAGTTCTAATCCGATCCAAGCGCAGCAACACAGGCGCGTTGTAGCCAGGTGAACAATCCGTCGCCTGACAACCGGGGGGAGACCCGCGGCAGGGCACCGACCGACAAAGCCAAGACAGGCACCTCAAGGTCGTAGCGGGCTTTGAGGCCAGGGTCGCCCCCCGCAGCGTCGATATCAATCACCTCCAGCTGCAGCGGCGGGTCAAGCGCTGCTAAATCCAGGCTCCGCAAACGCTCTTCCAGCCCTTCGCACAGGCAGCAGCCCTGACGGCTGTAAAGCCAAAGTCGCTGCATCTCAGTCGGGGACAGGGTCACAGCCGCAAGGAGTGAAGGGATGACAGCGCAACAAACGGCGCAGCGTGAGCCAGCCACCCCGCCACGGGCCATGACGCTGGATCGCTTCCAGGCCGTAGGCACTGCAGGAGGGAATGAAACGACAGCGGGGGCCCAGAAAAGGCGAGAACCAGCGCCTGTAGAAATTGATCAAGGCCAGCATCACCGCCGCAAGCAGGCGGTTAAAGGCTGCGAGAGGGCCGCCAGATAAGATGGTTGATTCGTGCGTCAAGAGTTGCATCTCGGGCCACAAACCCAGCATGCCTGCTCAAACGCTCGTTCGTTCCTCGATTCACTCCCTATGTCTCGCTACCGCGGCCCTCGCCTGAGGATCACGCGGCGCTTGGGAGACCTTCCCGGTCTCACCCGGAAGGCCGCAAAGCGGTCCTATCCCCCCGGTCAGCACGGCCAAGCCCGTCGCAAGCGCTCTGAATACGCGATCCGTCTCGAAGAGAAGCAGAAGCTTCGCTTCAACTACGGCGTCTCCGAGCGTCAGCTCGTGCGCTACGTGAAGAAAGCGCGCGCCCAGGATGGTTCCACCGGTACCAACCTGCTCAAGCTGCTCGAGAACCGTCTCGACAACGTTTGTTTCCGCCTCGGCTTCGGTCCCACCGTGCCCGGCGCCCGTCAGCTGGTGAACCATGGCCACGTGACCGTGAACGGTCGCGTCACCGACATCGCCAGCTATCAGTGCAAGCCCGGCGATGTCATCGCCATCCGCGAGCGCAAGTGCAGCAAGAAGCTGGCTGAAGCCAACCTGGAATTCCCCGGTCTGGCCAACGTGCCTCCCCACCTCGAGCTCGACAAGAGCAAGCTCAGCGCCAAGGTGATTGGCCGTTCCGAGCGCGAGTGGGTTGCCCTTGAGATCAACGAACTGCTGGTGGTGGAGTACTACTCCCGCAAGGTCTGATCCTGAACACCATTGCTTCGTGGCCGCCTCTCTTTTTGGGAGGCGGTTTTTTTTGGGCCTAGAGCTGCTGGTCAGCGTCGCCAGACTGAAATCGTCAACAGCACTCCCTCATGGGTTTCTTCTGCGCGAGCACAGCACTGCCGATGGCCAGCGCCATGGGAGGCATCGGCCGCGCGTCAGGAAGCACCTTTGCCCCCGATCAAACCGCAACGGTCCGCTTGATCGCGTCGATGGGGCTTGCACTGGTGCTGGTGCTTGGGCTCTGGCTGCGCCAATGCAGGGCATCGAAGCGGCCGAAGCGCCAAGGCCTGAAAGCCTTGCTACGGGCGCTACTGACCGACCTATCGCTGAAACCTGTTGCGGCACTACCGATCATGCGCGGAGTGAATGCCATTGCTCTGTGGTGGTTCTGGTCTTATGCCCTGCTGCAGATCAGCGAAGTGATCAGCCTGCTGGTCGTCCCAGGAGCGTTCAATCAGGAAGCCTTGATCTGGTGCTTCCTCTCCACGGGCATCGGCTTCGTGCTGCTGTCATGCCTGCGCAGCCTTCTGGAGGTGGGGCGAAGCATCATTGCGTTGGAACGACGCAGCCGCCCCCAGGGCAGTGATGCCACACACATCTGAGCATGTCCTCCATCACCACTCCAGGCCACGGCAACGGGAGACCATCCCTGCATCGCTGGACCACGCGGAACCATGGGCCTCTTTGACGACATCGAGCAACGGACACGAGAACGTCGCGAGCGTCTGAAGCGAGAAGGCCCCGACCGGGACACCTTTCTGCAGTGGCGATCACCGCGCTTTGGCATCAGCAATCCCGACAACCTCACCAATCCCTTCTGGAGTTACGCCATTCGAGAGGGCGGCAGTGGCTGGGGCTTCAAGGAGGACTTCGACGGTCCCGATTCGTTTGAGGCAGGGCCTTGTTTCTCCTTTCAACGCTATGGACAAGCCGAGGTTCACCTCGCCGATGGGCGCCGCGTGTTGATCGGTGGCACCCATGAAGACTTCTATGACCCCGACTTCTGCATCTACAACGATGTGGTGGTGATGGATAGCGACAACATCACGGTCTACGGCTATCCGGAAGCGGTGTTTCCTCCAACGGATTACGCCACAGCAACCCTGGTGGGGGATGAAATCTGGATCATCGGCAGCCTGGGCTACAAAGACAAGCGCGACGATCGCCCAACCCAGATCAGGGTGCTCAACACCCAAACCTGGACCATGCGCACGGCCGAATGCCAGGGCCCCAATCCAGGCGCGATCTGGGGGCACCAGACAGAGCTATCGGCCGATGGCGGCCAGTTGCTGGTCAGTGGCGGGCAACGCCACTGCCGGCTTGTGGACATGGACCCGCAGAGCTTGATTAATCCCAGCGTCCACCTGCTCCACCTGGCGAGCCAGACCTGGACTGAGATCAACCGGGACAAGCAGTGTCACTACTGGTTGATCACACCGGAGACCCCCTGCATCCTTCCCTCCCTGAGCCGCTTCGATCGCGTCGCGGTTCCCGCAGGACACAAGCTTGAAGGGCTGGCTTGTCACGGACAAGGCGATCTCAATTTTCGGCTGCCGTGGGGGCGAAGCGAAGACCAAAGCCTGGTGCTCACGGTGGAGCACCAGGGCCGCAGCGCCACGGTCACCCTCCAGATGCCGCCGAGCGACACCAACAATGACGAAGACGACGGCATCGCATCGATCCTCGATGCCCTGATCGACGTTCTCGAGGCGCATTACGACTGCGGCTCACTGCAGATCACTCCCATCCAACGGGAGCAACGTGTTCAGCCTTAGCGGGGCCAATCAGCACCCATCACCCCATTCCTTAGCCTGATCGATCCATTCAGATCACGCCGTGCAGCGCCCATCGCCAATGCCAGGGGATGCCACCCGGGCCATTCATCACGGCGACAGCTTTGCGACCGAAACCGGCACGGTGATGCCGCCGATCTACGCCACCTCCACCTTTGCCCACGGCAACCCCGGTGGGTTCGATTACACCCGCTCCGGCAACCCGAACTTCCGCATCCTCGAAGGGGTGCTGGCCTCGGTGGAGACGTGCGAGCACGCCACGGTGTTTGGTTCAGGGGTGAGTGCCATCACCGCCATCGCCTCCACCCTCAGCCAAGGCGATCTGGTGCTGTGCGAAGAAAACCTGTATGGCTGCACCGTGCGCCTGTTCGAGCAGGTGTTCGCCAAGTTCGGGGTGCGAACCGAATGGGTCGATTTCACCGATCCCGCAGCCCTGACGGCCATCGAAAGCCGTCAACCGGCGATGGTCTGGCTGGAGAGCCCCACCAACCCCTTGCTGAAGGTGATTGACCTGGCAGCCGTGTGCAGCGCAGCCAAGAGCGCCGGAGTGCCGGTGGTGGTCGACAACACCTTCGCCACTGCACTGGTGCAGCGCCCCCTCCAACTGGGAGCCACCCTGTCGCTCACCAGCACCACGAAATACATCAACGGACACTCCGATGCCCTCGGTGGTGCCGTCTGCTGCGACGACCCTGCCTGGCACCAGAAAATGGTGTTTGCCCAGAAGGCGTTGGGCCTGATGCCTTCCCCCTTTGATTGCTGGCTAATCACCCGGGGCATTAAGACCCTTCCGCTACGCCTGCGGCAGCAGATGGCCAACGCCGCAGCCGTGGCTGACCACCTGGCATCCCACCCTGCGGTGGCCTGGGTGCGCTACCCCCTAAGGGCCGACCATCCCCAGCAAGCTGTGGCGCTGCAGCAGATGAATGGGGGTGGAGCGATCGTGACCATTGGCCTGCAGGCCAGCCGCGATCAGGCCTATGCCGTCTGCAAGGCGCTGCGCTGGTTCACGATGGCCGAAAGCCTCGGAGGGGTGGAAAGCCTGATCTGCCATCCCGCCACCATGACCCACGCCGCTGTCGCCGCGGAGGTGAAAGAAAAGCTGGGGATCAGCGATGGACTGGTGCGTCTGTCGTTGGGTTGTGAAGACAGCGCAGATTTGATCGCCGATCTCGATCAAGCCCTCACCCTGCTGCCGTGAGCGCGCGCAACCTGCTGAGCGATCCCTGCTGGCAGGGACATGACCTGGGTCATCCCTTGCCCGACAGCACCCATGCGGTGTCGGTGGCCCTGCCCCGCTGGCGTGATGTGATCGCCTACGAGGAAAACGACCCCGCGTGCCGCAACCAATTGCAAGCGGTCTATCCACGCTTCGGCTTCCATCCCCTGGTGGCCGCACTGGCCAAAACAGCGCTAACCCAGAGCGGTGCAGCAAACGGATCGAGCGCCTGGCCTTACCCCAGCGAGGAAGCGGCCCACTGCGCACTGGAGCACTGCAAACGTCTGCAACCCTCGAGTTCCAGCCAGGTGGTGCACGTGCAGGGGCTTCCCTGTCTGATCGTTGAAGCATCCGCAACCCCGGCCGCCAAGGCGTTCTGGCAGCACGCCGGCCTGGGGGCCAGTTCCCGGCAGGCCGCCATCGCCCTGGGCCAGGAAACCGCCCCCAACCAAGACGATGGCCACGCGGCCCGCAGCACCATTCGTCAACGGCTGGCCGCCATCTATGGCTGTGAAGCCGAGGCCATCAGCCTGCATCCATCTGGCATGGCCGCTTTGCACAGCGCCCTGCGCCTGGTGACAGCCCTCCATCCCGGCCGCCCCACCCTGCAAGTGGGCTTCCCCTATGTGGATGTGCTCAAACTGCCGCAGGTGGTGTTTGCCGGAGCCGAACTGCTCACCGACAGCAGCCCAGCCGCCATCGGCCACAGCCTCGATCACCTCAACCCAGCAGCTGTGGTGGTGGAACTCCCCAGCAATCCGATGCTGCAGTGCGTGGATCTGATCACCCTGGCCGAGCTCGCCCACGCGCGTGGCATCCCCGTGATTGCCGATGACACGATCGGATCAGGCCTGAACATCGACGCCCTTCCTTACGCCGATCTGGTGTTCAGCTCACTGACCAAGAGTTTCGCCGGGCGCGGTGATGTGTTGGCCGGGGCCCTAGTGGTCAGCCCCCAGTCCCGCTGGCAGGAGACCCTGCAGGCTGGCCTGGCCGACGCCCCTGCCGGTCTTGGTGATGCGGATGCCCTCTGCCTTGAAGACGCCAGCCGTGATGTCGTCACAAGACTTCCGCGACTGAATGCCAACTGCAGCGCCCTGGCCGAACGGCTACGCAGCCACCCGGCAGTGAAACAGGTGTTGCATCCGAACCAATGCGCCACCTTTCAAGCGTTGATGCGACCAGGGGCCGGCCACGGCTGCCTGCTGTCGTTTGAGCTCCACGGCGGGCTGCAGGCCGCCGAGCACGTCTACGACGCCCTTGCCGTCAGCAAAGGCCCCAGCCTTGGGACCCACTTCACGCTGTGCTGCCCTTACGTGCTGCTGGCCCATTACGACGAATTGCCCTGGGCAGCATCCTGCGGTGTGCCATCGCACTTACTTCGGGTCTCGGTGGGACTGGAGGATCCCGAAGACCTCTGGCAACGATTCGAGCAGGCGCTCAGCCGTTCAGGGGTTGTCAAAGTCTGAACAAGCCGTTAAGCGACGAGCCAACCCTGGGGTGCCATTCCTACATTGACGGACTTGGGCATCCTGCGTTCTTCCATGTCTCGCGTTTACGCCGATAACAGCCAGGCGATCGGCAACACCCCTCTGGTGCGCCTGAACAATGTCACCAAGGGCTGCAAAGCCACCGTGCTGGCCAAAATCGAAGGCCGCAACCCCGCCTACAGCGTCAAGTGCCGCATCGGCGCGAACATGATCTGGGACGCCGAGAAGCGTGGCGCGCTCACGGCTGACAAAACCATCGTCGAGCCCACCTCCGGCAACACCGGTATCGCTCTGGCTTACACCGCAGCAGCCCGGGGTTACAAGCTGATCCTGACGATGCCCGAGTCGATGTCGATCGAGCGTCGCCGCGTGATGGCCGCTCTGGGTGCTCAGCTGATCCTCACTGAAGCTGCCAAAGGCATGCCTGGCGCCATCGCCAAGGCCAAGGAAATCGCTGAAAGCGATTCAGCCAAATACTTCATGCCCGGTCAGTTCGAGAATCCCGCCAACCCCGAGATTCACGAAAAGACCACCGGCCCTGAAATCTGGAACGACTGCGACGGTGCCATCGACGTGCTCGTGTCTGGCGTGGGCACCGGCGGCACCATCACCGGCATCTCCCGCTACATCAAGAACAGCGCTGGCAAAGCGATCGAATCGGTCGCGGTGGAGCCCAGCCACAGCCCGGTGATCACCCAAACCATGAATGGTGAGGAGGTGAAGCCCGGGCCCCACAAGATCCAGGGCATCGGTGCCGGCTTCATCCCCAAAAACCTCGACCTTTCCGTGGTCGACAAGGTGGAGCAGGTGACCAACGAGGAGTCGATTGAGATGGCTCTGCGCCTCGCCCAGGAGGAAGGCCTTCTAGTGGGTATCTCCTGCGGTGCCGCTGCTGCTGCTGCCATCCGCCTCGCCCAGCAGGACGCCTACGCCGGCAAAACCATCGTGGTGATCCTGCCCGACCTGGCCGAGCGTTATCTCTCCTCCGTGCTGTTTGCCGACGTACCCGCAGGCATCATCGAGGAGCCTGTTGCCGTCTGAGGCATCCCCACCTCGCAACGAACGAGGTCCCTGCGCCAGCAGGGATTCGAGCTTGACCCCGTGTGCAGACACGGGGTTTTTTCTTGCCTGTGCTCAACCCAGCGGGCGGGACTCCTCCAGCACCGCCTCGGGAGCAATCCACATCGCATCGCCGTAGGAATAAAAGCGATACGCCTCCTCAATCGCGACGCCATACAGAGCAAGCAGGCGCTCCCGACCGATCAAGGCGCTGACCAACAACAGCAGGGAACTCTTGGGGAGATGAAAGTTGGTGAGCAAGCCCTGCACAACGGCAAAGCGATAGCCGGGTTGAATCACCAGATCCACCGAACCCTTGAGGGGCTGCAACTGACCGCCACCAGCCTGGGCCGCACCCTCAAGCGCCCGCACACTGGTGGTGCCCACAGCCATCACCCGCCCTCCGCGCTGACGGCACTCCTCCACCGCACGCACCACCTCTGGCGTCACCTCCACCCATTCGCTGTGCAAGGTGAGTTGGGTGAGATCTTCCGTTTCCACGGGCCGGAAGGTGCCGAGGCCCACATGCAGGGTGACGTGGGCGATCGTCACCCCCTTCTCCCGCAAACAGTCGAGCAACGCGTCACTGAGATGCAGTCCCGCAGTGGGTGCCGCGACGGCACCAGGCTTCGACGCATAACGGGTCTGGTACCGCGTCTGATCATCGGCGTCATGGCGTGCGATGTAGGGCGGCAAGGGCACTTCGCCGTAACGCTGCAACAGGCCTTCGATCGCGACGGCGTCATCACAACCGGAGGGGAACTGCATCACACGCCCACCGGTGGCCTGATCAACAGCCACCACCTGCAGGGCGACGGACTCCTGCTCCAGGCCCTCCAACCACACCTGATCTCCTGGCCGAAGCTTCTTGGCAGGCCTGGCCAGACAGAGCCACTGTCCTTCCCCCCGCGGTTCCAGCACCAACAGCTCCGCCTGCCCACCGCCTGAACGTCGAACCCTCAGCCGGGCACGCAGCACCCGGGTGTCATTTACCACCAGCAGATCGCCAGCCCGAAGCTCCTGCTGCCAGTCCCACACCTGCTGGTGGCGAACCTGCTCCAGAGGGGCATCAGCCGGGGGAACCATCAGCAAGCGGGCCGCATGGCGCGGCTCCACCGGTGACTGAGCGATGCGTTCTTCCGGGAGAACGTAGTCGTAAGAGCCGAGCTGAAGATCCCTGGAATCGGGCACAGACGCTGGTGTCAAAGACAACAACCATGCTGCCGAATCGGGTGGTTCCGATGATCCAGGCCACGCCGGCCGGCTGGCTAGGGATCGATTGCCGTGCGCACGATGCAAAACACGTGGGTGCCCTGATCGGCCTGCAGTGACCGATAGAGATACAGGGCGCGTTGATTGAGCAACACGCGATCAAACCAATTGCGTGGCACGGCCACGGGCATCACCACCGTTGTTCGGCAGTCGGGGTGCGCCATTTCGCGCTCCTGCACGAATTGGCGGAATGGATCGATCACCGAGCTGTAGGGACTCATCAGCATCTCGAACTGCAACGCACCGGTATCCGTTCCCATCAGCCGGTCCCACTCAAGGCTGATGCGGCCAGGATCCTCGCGATCCGCCATCACCATCACCGCCGTGACCTGATCGGCAATCGAGCAGGCATACCGCACGGCCTCCAGGGTGGAGCGCGACAACCCGCCCATCCAAACAATCGCCTGATGGTGCACCTCCCGCTGTGCGGGGGCGAGATACACGGGGGCGATCGCTGGATCAGGCGCCAAAGCAGCATCCACCTCTCGATGCCGTCGCCGGATGGCGGCTAGCACCCACACCAAGAGGGGGATGGCAATCACCACCGTCCAGGCCCCTTCGCGAAACTTGCTGACGATGATCACCAGCAGCACCACGAAGGTGGCACTGGCCCCCAGGGCATTCATCGCCATCCGTCCGTGCCAACTTGAGCCCCGCTGGCGCCACCAGCGCAGCACCAGGCCAAGCTGCGACAGGGTGAAGGCCGTGAACACTCCCAGGGCATAGAGATTCACCGCCACGGTGGTGTCGCCTTGACAGATCCAGATGATCACGGCCGTGAATCCCAGCAGCACGCCGATGCCGTTCTGATACACAAGCCGGTCTCCCAGCCAGGCCATCTGACGCGGCAGGCAGCGATCGTTGGCCAGCATCGCTGCCAGCAGGGGAAACCCCGAGAAGGCGGTGTTCGCCGCCAGCACCAGGATCAGCAAGGTTGAAATCTGCAGTGCCCAGAGAAGAACACTCCCGGACCCAAACACCCGGGTGCCGATCTGAGCCAGCACGGTGATGTGGGGATCGGGGGCGATGCCATAGAGAAATCCCATCCCGCTCACGGAAAAGAACATCAACGAAAGCAAGACGCCCATCACCAGCAGGGTCTGGCGGGCATGGGCCGGGGCCGGTTCGCGGAACACCTGCACGCCGTTGGCGATCGCCTCAATCCCCGTCATGGCCGAACAACCGGAACTGAACGCCCTGAGAATCAAGAACAACCCCAGAGGTTCCAGGGCCGTGACCGAGGGAGGCGGGTCGGGGCGAAAGCCGTGGTGAAACACCAGGTCATGGAGACCCAGCAAGGTGAGCAAGGCCAGCATCACCACGAAGGCGTAGGTCGGCACGGCAAACAGGCGACCCGCCTCACGCAAACCGCGCAGATTGGCCCACCCCACCAAGGCCAACAGCAACAAGGACAGCGCCACCTCATGGGGCAACAGCGACGGCAGCAGCGAACTGATCGCCTGACCACCGGCCATCAAGCTCACAGCCGCTGTGAGCACGTAATCAATCAACAGGGCCGCTGCCGCCACCAGGCCCACGTTGCGGCCCAGGTTGTCGCGCGCTACCACATAGGAGCCGCCCCCTTCGGGATAGGCAGCGATGACCTGGCGATACGACAACACCACCACGGTGATCAAAGCGATGATCGCCAGAGTGATCGGCAGTGAAAGGCTCAGGGCCCGGCTGCCCGCCAGGATTAGAACCCCAAGGGCTGCCTCCGTGGCATAGGCCACCGACGACAGCGCATCGGAGGAAAGAATCGGCAGCGCTTCCAACCGGGGCAGGCGCTCCTGGCCCGCACTGCTCTTAGGAAGAGGACGCCCGATCAGGACGGAATACAAGCTCATCCGGCGGGGATGCGATCACCGCCTCCCCACCATGCAGGCTGCGCCGGAATTCGGCAGCCTCAGATCGCCAGGCTTTCCGGACGGGTTTCGATCAGCTCCGCCAGATCCTTGAGGAAGGCTGCACCATCCGCGCCGTAGATCACGCGATGGTCAGCCGTGAGATTCACCTGCATCTGACGCTTCACGGAGATGGAGCCGTCTTTGCCTGCCACAACGGTGGGGCGAGACGCAGCCACCGCCAGGATCGCGCCGGTGCCAGGGGGAAGAATCGCGTCGAAGCGATCCACACCGAACATGCCCAGGTTGGAAAGGGTGAAGGTGCCGGTGCTGTATTCCTCAGGCTGCAGCTGCTTGCTACGGGAGCGCTTGACCAGATCAGCCCACTGACGCGACATCTCATAGAGATCGGTGCGGTCGGCTTGACGCAACACCGGCGTGATCAGGCCGCCATCTTCCATGGCCACCGCCACGGCCACATTCACATCAGCGGGATAAGCCATCCCAGCAGCGGTGGTGGCTGCATTCACCTGGGGGTGACGGGCGAGGGTCACCGCCACAGCCTTAGCCAGCAGAGCGGTCATCGTGACGCCCTTCGGCTTCACCTGCTTGTAGAAGGCGTCGAGCTTGTCGGTGGTGATGGTGTAACCCACGCGGAAGCAGGGCACCGCCAGGCTGGCTTCCATGTTGCGGTTGACCGCAGCCTGGAGAGTGTTGAAGGCAACGGTGTCACCAGGGGCACCAAAGCTGTTGCCGGCAGGGGCGCTGGGGGCCGCGGCTCCAGCACCAGCCACGACGGCCGCAGGGGTGCCTTCACCCACTCGAGGCACGCTGACCGGACGACCTGCCGCCCGTTCGACGTCTTCGGCCTGGATTCGGCCGTTGGGTCCGCTGCCGCGGACGCTGGCCAGATTCACGCCCATCTGAGACGCCAATTTCTTGGCGCGGGGGCTGGCCACCAGGCGGCCGCTGTTGACCACTGGAGCTGGTGCAGCGGGTGCTGCTGCAACCGCGGGCGCAGGAGGGGCGACTGGGGCAGGAGCCGCAGGTGCCGGAGCAGCGGCCGGCGCGGGCGCGGGAGCTGCTGGAGCAGCAGCGGCGGGAGCCGAAGCGGCACCACCACCGGAGCCTGCTTTGGCCTGGGCTTCAGCGATTTCCGCCTCGGTCTCCACGATCAGACCGATGGTCTCTCCCACAGGGGCAGTGCTGCCAGCCGGCATCAACACAGCCGCCAGATAGCCCTCGTTAAACGACTCAACGTCCATGTCGGCCTTGTCGGACTCGACCACGAGCACCGACTCTCCCCGGCCCACCTTCTCTCCGGGCTTCTTGAGCCACTCGACGATCTTCCCCTCCGTCATGGTGGAGCTGAGGGCAGGCATGAAGATGTCGTGGGTCGCCAAAACCGTCTCCAGAGGGGCTGAGTAGGGGGATTTTACGGGCCGGCAGGCCGAGCCAGAGCAGGGTCAGCCCTGCTCGATCGACTCGATCACGCCGTCGCGCACCACAACAGCCACCTGCATCTTGCTGACGAGGTTGTCGCCCACCTGGATATCGCAGAAGCTTTCGAGCTGCCCCTGTTCAACGATCTGCTCCATCTCCACCTCGCGCACCTGGGCCTGCTGCTGCAAAAGGTTGCGCTTCTGCTCCTCGAGCTCAGCACGCTTGGCAGCCACCTGCTGCTGCACCTGGGCCACCTGCTCCTGCACACGGGGATCAAGGGGATTGGCGCTCTGACGGCGCACTTCATCCACCACCTGCTGGCCTTCCTGCTCCAGCTGAGCCAGCTGCTGATCAGTGGTGGCAACCCCGTTGCTCAGCTCCCGCTCAGCTTCCTCCTTCCAGGCCGGAGTCACCACGGCACGCACTGCAATTGTGCGCTTGATCGAAAGGGTGGTGCCGTCAGACATGGGAGCCAGGAAAGAGCGCCAAGCGTCTCAGTCCTGGCCCCGAGGGTCAACCCGCCTCGATGGCGGGTTTCCGATCAGCGACGCTCAGCGTCCGTAGATGCCGTCGATCACGCTGTGATCACGCTGCGTGATCCGATCGCGGCGTTGCTTGAGGGTCTGGGTCAGCAAGCCGTTGTCGATCGTGAACGGCTGCACCAGCCCCACACCGGCCAGACGTTCATCGGCGCGAGCCCCATGGCGACCGGCCAGAAGGCGATTGAACTCGCCCCGCAACAGCTTGAGCAACGCGGGCTCGCCAGGGGACCCACCCAAATCGTCGGCCAACGACAGACCTTGCTCTGCAGCCCAGGCCTGGATCGCCTCCAGCCGAGGCACCACGAGCGCCCCAAGCTGTTTTTCGTCTTGACCCACCAGCATCACCTGCTCCACGAGCGGGCTGGCCACCAGGCATTCCTCCAAGGGCCCCGGCTCAATGTTTTCGCCACTGCTGAGCACAATCGTGTCCTTGGCACGACCGGTGAGGACCACAGACCCATCGGGCAGTAAGAGACCCAGATCACCGGTGTCAAACCAACCCTCACCATCGAGCACCTTGGCGGTGGCCTCCGGTTTGCCCAGATAGCCCCCCATCACCTGCGGGCCGCGCACCAGCACCACGCCCCGCTCCCGGAAGCCCAGTGGAGCGCGCGTCTCTGGATCGACGATTCGGAATTCGGTGTCTGGCAACGGCTGACCGGAACTGCCCCGGATGTTGCGCCAGGGGCGGCGGCAACTCACCACAGGGCTGGTTTCGGTCAGGCCGTAGCCCACCAGCAACTCAATACCCACCGCCTCATAAAAGGCATCCACGTGGGGAGCAATCGCCCCACCACCATTAATGGGGAACTGCAACTGGCCGCCACTGAGCTGGAGACGCAATTTTGGCCAGATCAACTTTGAGGCAACGGCATGGGCTGGCCAACGGCGGCTGGCCTCAAGCGCAGCCTTCAGCCGTTGCCGCTTCCCAAGCGATTCCACCATCAGATCCCGGCTGCGGCGCCGCGCCAGGCAGTAGGCGCTGCTGTTCGCAAGCGCACTGCGAAGCAAGCGTTGGCGCGAAGCCGGGAAGGTTTTCAGCACATCTTCGAAACCGGCCTGCACGGCTTCCCAGAGGCGCGGCACCGTGGCCATCACCACCGGTTTCACCCGGGGGAGATCCTTTTTGAGCTGCTTGATCGTGGTGTAGCTCTGCGAACAGGCGCAGGAGAAGAAGTAATACTCAGCGCTGCGTTCGTAGGAATGCCAGATCGGCAGCACGCTTAAAACCGGTGAGCCTGGAGCCGGATGGGCCACACAGGCCAGGCTGCGGATCTGATGCAACAGGTTGGCGTGCGTGAGGGGTACCCCCTTGGGCTGTCCCGTGGTGCCTGAGGTGTAGAGGATTGTGGCCGTGGTGGTGGCGGCACTGTCGATGCCGCGGCCGGCGAGGGGATCTGGGGGCATGACCTCAGCCCCTTGCGCCAGCAGAGCCTCAAAACTGATCACCCCCTCCGCCGCTTCTCCTTCCAGCTGAATCACACAGCGCAAGCGACTTCGAACGGCCTCAGGCAGTGCCAGACGAGTCAGCAGCTCGGCGTTCTGCACCACCAGCGCCACAGCAGCACTGTCTTCAAGGATGTAGAGCAACTCAGGCACCGGTGCTGCGGCCCCGCGCACCGCACTCGTGGCACCGGCACGCATCAGCGCCTGATCCGCCACCAACCAGCGGGGACTGTTCTCGGCAAACAAACCGACCACATCGCCATTGGCAATGCCCAGGGCACGGAGGCCGGCAGCCGCCGCGTGGATGCGCTCGTCGAGTTGCTTGTAGGTGAAGCGCTCGGGGTGGGCAGCGTGGGGAGCATCCACCGCCATCACCTCGGGATGCTGGGCCGCGAGCCAGGGCCACATCTGATCCACCCGTCCCCATCTGTCGGCATGGCAATGGGCGGCTAAAGCCGCCTGCTCACGGGGCGTGGGGCTCCAGCTGGCGAAGGCGGCGGTGGGCACAACAGGCGAGCGCAGATGGCCCAGGGCTATCACCCCTTCTGGTCCTCGGCAATCGCCAACCACTGCTGTGCCGGGCCTGGAGATTGCCAATGCAGAGCGAAGCGATGGGCCAAAGCCTCCCGCACCAAGGGCTGCACCTCGGCGACGGTGATGCCAGGAATCCAGTCGCTCAAACGCCCCACAGGCTTGCCCTTCAGCCCGCAGGGCACCACGGCAGCAAAGCCGCTCAGATCACCATCCACATTGAGGGCCAGGCCGTGCTGGGTGATCCAACGGCGACACCCCACACCAATGGCCGCCAACTTGCGGCCCTCAAGCCAAACGCCGGTCATCCCGTCGACCCGTTCACCCACCAAGCCCGTCTGCGCCAGCACGTCGATCACCACCTGCTCCAGCTGACGCAGGTACCAATGCAAATCGCATTGGCGGCGGCGCAGATCCAGCACCGGATAGGCCACCAACTGACCAGGCATGTGATGGGTCACCTCCCCACCCCGATCAATGCGATGCAACGGAGCAGGGGGATCCGCAAGGTCAAACAGCAGATGCTGCTCGGAAGCGCCCCGCCCAAGGGTGTAACAGCCGACATGCTGCAGCAGCCACACCGCCTCCGGGCACTGGGCGATGTCCGCTTCACTGCGAGCGCAGCCGTCGGCCTGCAACATGCCCTGCTGCCAATGCTGCTGCCACTGCCAGGCCTGGGTGAAATCCACCAACTGCTGCGGCTCAAAAAGAAATGCCGCAGGCGGCTGGGCTGCCTGGTTTGGCGTCTCTAGCTTGCAGATATCAACCGGCACCGGAGGGATGCCATGAAGCTTCTGATCCATGGTCGCAACCTGGAAGTGACAGCGGCTCTGCGGGAGTACACCGAATCGAAGCTTGAGCGCGCCGTTCAGCACTACGACGAGATGGTGGTAGAAGCGGATGTGCACCTCTCCGTGGCCCGCAACCCCCGGGTTCCGCAACAGACCGCCGAAGTCACCGTGTTTGCCAACGGCACTGTGATCCGCGCTCAGGAGCGCAGCGAAAACCTTTACGCCAGCATCGATCTGGTGGCCAACAAGCTCAGCCGCCAGCTGCGCCGCTACAAGGAGCGCCACAGCGATCACCACCACAGCCACGGCCACCGCGCCAGCACAACCCCCACCACCGAGGCGGTGCTGGATGACAGTGCCGTGGATGGATCCCTGCTCGACGGAAAGGAAGCCCATCTGCCCGATCCCGGCGTGCGGCGCAAGTATTTCCCCATGCCACCGATGAGCGTGGAGGAAGCGCGCCACCAGTTGGATCTGATCGATCACGACTTCTTCCTGTTTCGCGATGCGAGCAGCAAAGAACTGCAGGTGATCTATCGGCGCAACCACGGCGGCTACGGCGTGATCCAGGCGCGAGACTGACGCCAACCTTCCCTTTGCCATGACCCGCACGCCCCGACGGCAGGAGCTACCGGATCTGGCCCCCTTGATCCATCAGGCCCTGCTCGATCCGCTGCTGGGCCTCGAACGCCTCCAGGAGGGATGCGACACAGCCCGTCACTGCGGCTTCGGCGAGGTGTGCACCAACCTCAGCCAATTGGTGGCTGCCCGCGAGCGCCTGGGAGCCCCGGGGCCTACGCGACTGACTGCGGTGATCGCCTTCCCGTTCGGTGCGATTCCCACCCCCCTCAAACTCACGCAAGCGGAGTGGGCGGCCGAGCAGGGCGCGGAAGCGCTGGATGTGGTGCCGGCCATGCCAGCCCTGGCCGATGGCCAGGCCAATGCCTTCGCCGAGGAGCTGGCCCAGCTCTGCGCCATCGGCCTGCCGGTGACCGTGATCCTCGACATGGTGCGGCTCGACGACGACCAACTGACCCTGGCAGTGGAAGCCGCCATCGATGCCGGAGCCGCAGCTGTGCAGAACAGCAACGGGTTCGGTGGTGCCGCGACAGCGCAACAGATCCAGCTCCTGCACAGCCTCACCCGTGGGCGCTGCGGCATCAAAGCCGCGGGTGGCGTGCACACCCTTGAGCACTGCGGCGCCCTGGTCGAAGCGGGCGCCACCGCTCTGGGCACCAGCAGTGGTCCGCAGCTGATCCAGGCACTGCGCACGCCGATGAGCAGCACCAGCAGCGGCCACAGCGCAGATGGCTGATCGCCGGCTTGAGGGACTGGCCCTGAAGGTGGGGCCACTGGGGGAACACGACCGTCTGCTCACCCTGCTGAGTGACCAGGTGGGCGTGATCCGACTGGCGGTACCCGGAGCCCGGAAACCCAAAAGCAGTCTGGCGGGTGCTGTTCCCCTCACCCAGCTGGAACTGCAGGTTGTCGGTCGCCGCGGCCTGCCCCGGGTCCGCCAACTGCGCGTACAGCACAACTTCGGGGCCGTGGGGCAACGGCTGGAGACCCTGGCTGGTGCCCAGGCCCTAGCGGAATTGTGCATGGGCCTCGTGGAAGACGATGACCCCCTCAACGGCCTGCTGGACGCCGTGGTGATTCATCTGGAACGGCTGGAAGCAATTAGCCGAGGCCCCGATGACGGCAGCCTGGCCCTGGCCAGCAGCGTGCAGGCCTGCGTGCATCTGCTCGCTATCGGTGGCTACGGATTGCCGTTGCAGAGCTGCTGTCGCAGCGGCGCACCCCTGATTCCACCCATCGGGCAATGGGACTGGCGCTGCAGCCTGATCGCCGATGAGGGCATCGCCATCGGCAGCCAACCGGGTGCAGCGGTGCAGCTCAATCCATCGGAGCTGGCCCTCCTGCAGCGTCTACCCCGGGCTGAACTCCCCCGGCGCCAGGACGGCGAACTGATGGGCCCCCAAGCGGTGTGGCTGCGCTTACTGGCGGTGGTGGAGTGCTGGATCCGCTGCCACCTGCCCAGACCGGTGCGGTCCCTAGGGATGCTGCGGGAGGCCCTGGTCCTCCCCACCGGTGGAGACGCTGAGCGATCATGAGCCGGTCTCCCCTGGGATCTTGAGCGGACCTTCCATCTCCAGCCCGGAACCGGCCCTGCCCACCGGCAATAACCCCGAAGGCGGGCGCGGATTGCAAGCTGTGCTGCGCCTGAATGATTTCCGCAAGCTATGGATCGGACAGATCTTTTCCCAGCTGGCGGACAAGTTCTACATCGTGCTGATGGTCTTCCTGATCGATCAGCACCTGATGATCACCTCGCAGCAGGGCGGTGTGCTCGCAGGTGTGGCTTCGGATTACGGCCTCGACATCAGCACCCGTACCCAGGTGATCACGCTGCTGGCGACAGGCATTTTCGTGGCAAACACCCTGCCAGCCATGGTGCTGGGCAGCGTCGCAGGCGTGTGGGTCGACCGCTGGCCGAAACGGCGGGTGATGGTGGCCTCCAACGGGCTTCGGGCCCTGATGGTGCTGTTCACCCCCCTGTTTCTGATTCCGGGGCCCCACGTCCTTGGCCTGCCCTGGGGCTACTGGGGCCTCTTGGCCATGACCTTCGTGGAGTCGGTGCTCACCCAGTTCTTTGCCCCGGCAGAGCAAGCGGCCATCACCCTGCTGGTGCCTAATGAGCATCTGCTGGCAGCCAACTCGCTCTACCAGACCACCAGCATGGGAGCGACGATCGTTGGCTTTGCCCTCGGAGAACCGATCCTGCGGGGCCTCGACCATCTCCTCTCTCTGATCGACATTCAGGGCGGCGAATTCCTGCTGCTGCCCTTCTGTTACGGCATGGCAGCCCTCAGCCTGCTGACCATCCGCCACCGGGAACAAACCATCCACCACAACGGTCGTTCGGTGTGGCACGAGATTGGCGAAGGCCTGCAGGTGCTCAAACGCATCCCCACGGTGCGCAACGCCATGGTGCATTTGGTGCTGCTTTACAGCCTGCTGGCTGCCCTTTACGTGCTGGCCCTGCAGCTGGCTGGCCTGATCAAAACCCTTGGCCCTTCAGGCTTCGGCACCCTGCTAGCCATGAGCGGCTTGGGGATGGCATTGGGTGCGGTGGTGATTGCTCAGCTAGGCCACCACTTCGACCGGCGCCGGTTATCGGCAGCAGGCCTGGGGACAATCACGTTTTCATTAGTGCTGCTCAGCCAGTTCAAAGGCTCCCTCAGCAGCACCCTGGCCCTGTGCGGAATTCTTGGCGTTGGCGCCGCACTCGTGGCGATCCCCGCCCAGACCACGATCCAGGAGGAAACACCTGAATCCCAGCGGGGCCGGGTGTTTGGCCTGCAGAACAATCTGATCAATATTGCCCTCAGCCTTCCGCTCGTTCTGGCAGGAACGTTGGTCAGCAGCATTGGTCTCACCCCCGTGCTGTGGCTGCTGGCGGTGTTGGCCCTGATTGCGGCCCTGCTGGAGCGGCCATGGCAGCGCTGCTAGTTTGCTAAATCAGAAGCGGGAACGACAGAGCGGGTGGCCCACATCGCCTGGCTGGGAAAGAAATCACCGTTCTGCGGCAACGTCACCTATGGCTTGAGCACCACTGAGGCGCTTCGCCAGCGGGGGCATCAGACCAGCTTCATCCATTTCGACAACCCGGGTTCGCCTGGCAGCAGCAACACATCTCTGCTGGCCAATGACCCTGATGTCAGCCTGCCCTATCTGGTCAAATCGCAGGTCTACACCATCCCTTCGCCTCGGGCACAGCGTGAGCTGCGCGAGTCCCTCGAGCGCCTTCAACCGGATTTGGTGCACGCCAGCCTGACCCTGTCGCCCCTGGATTTCCGCCTGCCCGACCTCTGCCAGCAACTGGGGGTTCCGTTGGTGGCCACCTTCCATCCGGCGTTTGATGCTGGGCTACGCAACCTCACTGCGGGCACCCAACAGCTCACTTATCAGCTCTACGCCCCGGCACTGGCCCGCTACGACCGGGTGATTGTGTTCTCCGAGATCCAGGCCGATGTGCTGGCGCGACTCGGCGTACGAGAGGACAGGCTGGCGGTGATTCCCAATGGTGTGGATCAGGAGCAATGGGCTCCAGCCAGCCCGAGCATCGATGCGCTCCATCACGGAGGCCCTTCTGCACGAGGACTGTCGTCAGCAGGCCTGAGCGAACGCCAGAAGGTGCGGCAACAGTTGGGCAATCAGCGCATCTTTCTCTACATGGGGCGGGTGTCGACAGAAAAGAACGTCGAAGCCCTGCTCAAAGGTTGGAAGTTGGTCAATCCCGCCGGCTGCATATTGGTGATCGTGGGTGATGGCCCGCTGCGCGCCACCCTGCAAAACACCCACACGACCGACAACGTGGTGTGGTGGGGCTATGAATCCAACCTCGACACGCGCGTGGCGCTGCTGCAGGAAGCGGAGGTGTTTGTTCTACCCAGCCTTGTGGAGGGACTCTCGATTGCCCTGCTGGAGGCCATGTCCAGTGGCTGCGCCTGCCTGGCCACCGATGCCGGAGCCGACGGGGAAGTGCTGGCGGACGGCGCCGGCATCGTGCTCAGCACCCAAGGGGTGACAACGCAATTGCGCACCTTGCTGCCGGTTCTGCGGGACCAACCTGTGCTCACGGCAGAGCTGGGGCGCCGCGCCCGCGAGCGGGTGCTGGAGCGTTACACCCTCAGCCGCAACATCGACGCCCTTGAGGAGCTGTACAGCGGCCTGCTCGCCGCCCCCATAGCGGCCTGATCAGCGCAAGTTGCGGCCATGCTCAGCCGCGGCCACCACAGCCTCGATCAGAGCGGATCGAAGACCCGCCTGCTCCAGGCGACGGATCGCGGCCATCGTGGTTCCTCCAGGGGAGGCCACCATGTCTTTGAGCTGGGCCGGATGAAGTTGTTGCTCGTGCAACAGAGCAGCGGTGCCCGCCAGCGTGCGATTGGCCAGGTGCAGAGCCTGATCACGGGGCATCCCAACGGCCACAGCACCGTCGGCCATGGCCTCAGCCATCATGGCCACATAGGCCGGCCCCGATGACGTGAGGGCCAGAAAGACATCAAGCCGTTCCTCGGGTAGCTCCAGCACCTCGCTGACGGGGGAGAAGAACGCCTGCACCCGTTGCTTGTGCGCGTCCGTCACCCCCTGGCCCCAGGCCAAACCGGTGAGACCTGCCCGCACCAAAGACGGGGTGTTGGGCACGGCCCGAACACAGACACGCCCAGGGAAGGACTGTTCCAGCCGCTCAAGGGTGATCCCCGCAAGGACTGAAATCAGCAGGGGTGGCTCTGGTCCCTGCACGGCAGGTGCACTCGCTGCCACTTGGTCCAGTTGGTAGGGCTTGATCGCCAGCAGCTGCACGGGCGCCGTCCAAGCCGCTGCGGCGCGGGAATCCGACGCTGACACAAGGTTGAGATCCCCAGGCAACGATGCCGCCAGGCGATCCGCCGTGGCTTGCTGACCCACCACAGCGATCACATCAGCCGCGGCAGGGTCGTTCTGCTCCAGGAGGGGCAACAACAAAGCCTGAGCCATGCGGCCCAGGCCAATCACGCCAAGAGAAAGCGTCACAGACGATCAGCTGATCACTGCTCTCAGAGTGCCGCAGCGCTGGTTTCACCCCAAGCCGGAGCGGGAGCGACGCTGGCCTCAGCGGAAGCCTGCTCCACATCCTTGGTCACCACAGTGGGGGCAGAAGCCTCGTCCTGGCTGGCATTGGTGACCGTGACGCAACTGGGCGCAAACAGGAAAATGCTTTCACCCACCCGCTCCTGGTGACCATCAATGGCGAAGGTGCCGCCGGCCACGAAATCAACCGCACGCTGGGCCTGATCCGGCTCCATCATCGTGAGGTTGAGGATCACTGTTTTGCGCTCGCGCAGCGCCTGAATGGCACGGGGCATCTCATCGAAGCTGCGGGGCTCCATCAGGGTGACCTCTGCAGCATTGGTGCTGATGCCAGGCATGCCGATCACATTGGAGCTGCTGCTAGAAAACGGCTCGCTGTCGCCAAAGGGATTGCCGCTATCGAGAGGGGCCAACGCTCCTCCGATGGCATGGCTGGCGCCATGGTCGGCTTCCAACTCTTCGCCGGTGTCGTAATCGAGATCGTCGTAATCACCGTCGAGATACTCATCGCCAGCAACAACAGCACGAAGGCGGGAAATCAGCGACACCGGGAGACTGCAAAAACCTTGACCCTGGATAGCGCTCCGATCCGTGCCGAGCAAGCGCTTTGAGCCATTTCAATTGTTTCAATTCCAGCGCTTATGCCGGGAAATTCACAACGCCTGGCCGTGCTCCAAACAAGCCAGACCCCACCCGCACCCAGGTGGCGCCTGCGGCCGCCGCCTCCGGCCAGTCACCGCTCATTCCCATCGAGCATTCGCGCAGGCCAAGGCGATCGGCAAGCGTCCGGCAGTCGGCAAACAACGCACTGCGCTGCTCTTGCGAGCATCCCAGCGGCGCCATGGTCATCAATCCCGTGAAACGCACATGGGGAAGAGCCTGGAGCTGGGGCCAAGCGTCCGTCAGAGCCTGAGGATCCCAGCCACCCTTCGCCGGGTCAGGACGCATCTTGACCTGCAGAAACGCCTCGGGAATCACCCCCTCTTCGGCTGCGATGCGATCCATTCTCTGCGCCAAAGCCAGGGAATCCACGGAATGGATCACGGCAAAGGCGCGCACCACCGGGCGCACCTTGTTGGCCTGCAGGCGACCAATGAAATGCCAACGGATCTGCACCAGGTCAGCCAGCTGCTCCTGCTTGGGCAGCGCATCCTGCACGCGGCTCTCACCGAAATCCACCTGGCCCAGTTCAGCCAACTCACGCACGGGTGCTGCCGGGTGGCCCTTGCTCACCGCCAACAAACGCACACCCTCGGGCATCTGGGTCTGCAACGCTCGCCAACGCTGGGCTCTCTCCTCCAGTTCGTTCGGCATCACCCGGTCAGCGTTCAGATGAAAGTCTGGTTAAAAAGCTCCTTCCAACGCTGATGCTCCTCCAGCCCATTCCGGCGGCTGCGCGCGAGATTGATCTCAGCGTGGTGGCGAGCATCCTGAAAGGGAATGACCTCAAACTGCGCGCCCCGAGGCTGCAGCGTGACCAGGAAATACATGCGCTGCGCATACAGCGTCGCGTAGACGTCCCTGCCTTCTCCCGCAGGCGCGACGCGGTAAAGCATGCCGAAGGTGGGGTGATTGAGGTAACGCTCGGCTGTCACGCACCCAACGGTGAACTTCAGAAGGAACCGTACCTCCCACGCAAGCCAAACATAAGCAGCAAAAGAGCCCCTCCCAACCAGTTCAGTGGCCTAACTCCAGCTGCAGCAAGGCTGCTGGGCCGAAAATATTCATAAGGCAACCATTGGCCTCCACGGGCCAGAAGCGCTTCAGCACCCTGCTCAGCCCGCAGCAAAATATTGGCCAGCAGGCGCTCTCCCACCGCCAGCACCAAGCCGAACGAAGCCTTGAGGCCCAATCGTTTGAGATTCACCGCCCGACTGGCAAGAGAGCGCAGCAGGTTCTGAAGTTCTTCCTGCACCAGAGGCAAAAAGCGCAGAGCAAGCAGAAGCTGAAAGCTGAGCCGATCCACCGGCAGACCGAGGGCAGCCAAAGGCGATAGAAACCAGCTCAAAGCCCAGACGAGATCTTCGCTGGGGGTGGTGAGCAGCATCAGGTTGACGCTGTGGACCAGCGTCAGAATCAACGTGGCACTGTTCAGCCCCAGCTCGGCGGAACGCCGATTCACCACAAGCGGACCGAGGCTGAAGCCACCGAGCTTGAGAGGGCCCAGCCGCAGCAGTTCCCATGAGGGCATGGATGGCAACGGTGCCGTGAGCTCCTGGGGCGGACGCACAGGAAGAACGGCCGGCGGAGCCCCGGTGGGCAGCAAGGTGGCCAGCAGACCTGCAAAGACGGCCAGCACGGTGAGCAGCGCCAGAGATCGCCACCACACCCGCACCGGCACACCACTGCACAGCGTGATCAGCAGCAGCAATAGAAGCAGAGAAACGCGCCAGACCGGCCCAGCCAACACCGGGGTCAGCAGAAACATCAGCACCCAGCCCAGCTTCAGGCGAGGATCAAGCCAACGCAGCCAACCGGCTTTGCCATCGACGAACTGGCCGATGGGGATCTGTCGCAACCAGTCCATCGCTCAGCTGGAGCGGCTCTGCTGACGGGCAAGATCGCGCTCGGCGTCGCGCTGTTGCTTGCCGCGCCAGAACAATTTCAAAGGGGTGCCCTCAAAGCCAAGGCCTTCTCGGATCTGACGCTCCACGTAGCGGCGGTAGGTGTCTCCGAACAGCTTGGGATCATTCACGAACAACGTGAAGCTCGGTGGGCGGCTGGCGACCTGGGTGCCGTAATACAAACGTCCTTGACGCCCCCCGCGGGTGGTGGGTGGGCTGCGCCAGCTGAGCGCTTCCTTGAGCACCTCATTCACAACAGACGTGCTCACACGACGGCGATGCTGCTCGACCGCTAGCGCTGCAAGGGCAAAGATGCTGTCAACCCGTTGACCGGTCAGGGCCGAGGTGAACAGCATCGGCGCCCAGTCGAGGAAATACAGCTTGGCGCGGAGCTCTTTTTCCATCGCCGGCATCGTGTGGCTGTCTTTTTCAACGGCATCCCATTTGTTCACCACCACCACGCAGGCGCGACCTTCGTCTTCGATGCGTCCCGCCAGGCGCTGATCCTGTTCGGTCACCCCATCAAGGGCATCGATCACCAGCACACACACGTCGCTGCGTTCAATCGCCTTGAAACTGCGGTTGATGCCAAAGAATTCCGGGCCGTAGTTGACGCTGCGGCGACGGCGAATTCCAGCGGTATCCACCAATTTCCAGGGCATGCCCTGGCGCTCGATGTTGGTGTCGATCGTGTCGCGCGTGGTGCCACGGATCGGGCTGACGATCGCGCGCTGTTCACCGCAGATGGCATTCAGCAGACTGGATTTCCCCACATTGGGCCGACCGACGATGGCCATCTGGATCGGCTCATCCCCCTCTCCTTCTTCATCCTTCGGGGGAAGGAAGGTGAGCACCTGATCAAGCAGATCACCCGTGCCAGCACCATGAATGGCGGAAATCGGGTGGGGCTCACCCAACCCCAAACTCCAGAACTCCGCTGCCATCGCCAGACCCTGATCCGGCGACTCACATTTATTGACCGCCAGGAGCGTCGGGCAGTTCTGGCTGCGCAACCATTCCGCAATCGACTCATCGGCGGCCGTCATGCCTTGCTGGCCATCGACGATCACCAGCGCGACACAGGCCTCAGCCATGGCCAGATTCGCCTGCTCACGGATCTCAGGCAGAAACTCGCTGTCGTCGTCGAACACCAACCCGCCGGTGTCGACCACTTTGAATTCACGATCTCCCCAGTAACCGTCCTGATAGGTGCGGTCGCGGGTCACACCGGGCTCGTCATGCACAATCGCCTCTCTGCTCCGGCAGAGACGATTCACCAGCGTTGACTTGCCAACGTTGGGGCGACCGATGATGGCAACGACCGGACGCGCCACGAGATACCACAAAAAAGAGATGTCTTGACCCTACAGAGGCACGAAATGCAAAACCTTTCCGCTTGCGACACGTGAGACGCAGTTGAGACAGCTAGGGATCGGGCAGCTCCCTCCGCCGGTCTGGCGGTTCTCTCCATGATCGAACTGATCGCCTCGCTGGTGGTAGACCTCTCCGACCAGAAGCTCACCGTCTACGACCACAACGACCAAGTGGTGCGTGTGATTCCTGTGAGCACTGGCAAAGCCAGTACCCCCACCCCCACGGGCCTGGGCGCAGTTCGCACCAAGTACCGCTCGGTGACCATGCGCGGACGCGGCTATGTCGCCCCTGGGGTGCCCTATGCCATGTGCATCACCGCAAACGAAATGATCTGCCTGCATGGGGCCCCCTGGCAGGAAGATGCCGGACAGGCCTTCGGGGTGCCCCGCAGCCATGGATGCGTGCGCATGCCGACCGCCCAGGCGCGCTGGTTGTTCGAAAACACCCGTAAAGGGACCGAAGTGCTGATTCAGCTCTGAGCGTCCAGCGATCTGACCATCCACCGATCGGAAGTCAAACGATTCAGGCCGCCATCGATCAACTCACCGGCAGATCTCCGGGATGACCGCAAACGGGATTGGAGGGTGGATCTAAGGGGTCAGGACAGGGCCCCTCCTCGAGGAGGGGTTCACTGCGCTCCGCAAGCCAGGCCAGAAGCCAATTCACGGCCGTGGCTCTGCGGGTGCGGCGGGGATAGAGCTCACCAATGGTGTAGCCCTTAAAACCCATCTGCTCCTTGAGCAGTTGCTTCAGGGGCTTGGGCACTGAACGGGTCAGGGCCACCGATGCTGGCCGTGTGGCAATCACCTCCGGCCCCTCGGGAAAAGCCTCACGCCAACTCTCAGGGGTGTCTGGGCCGGCACGCCAGGGGCCACCGCCATCGTTCTCCGATGGGCGCTCGTAGCCAAGCCGCTCCCAGATGCGTTCTGCCACAAAACGATCACTGGTGCGGTCCTCCAGGATCTGCTGCAGCAGAGCACGACTGAGAGGCCAAAGAGGCACCTGAGCTTCAAGGCGAGGGCCTTCATCGTTTCATGCATCCAGGCGACAGACAGCCCACCAACCCACCCGATAAGTTCAGGGCATGTATGTCGTTGACACCACCCTCTCCGCAGGGACTCGCGTCACCACCGAATGCTCGCTGCAGAAGCTGGTGTTTCCGCTGCCTCCTGACCTGCAACGCAAGGTGCGCAAGGACCAGCGCAAGTTGATGGGCAAAGAGGCTGCATCGATGGCGCCATTGCCCTGGGATCGCGACGGCCGGGTGACGTTCACCTACAGCGCCAGCTCTCAGCGCAGTCAGCCCCTGTTCTGCGATCGGCGCGATGAACCGCTGCCACGCCGCAGCCGTCAGCAGATCCATACCGGCCAACCCGTGCGACTGTCGCTGCGCCAGGTGCAACGAGGCGGATCCAGGCCAGGCACGCGACTGGAAGTGCTCAAGCTGCAGTTGTTGCTGGTTGATGCCCCCGCAGGCAAAAACAAGCCCGCAAGCCCCCACAGCATTCAGACCGTGCCTCTTGCACTGCCTGTCGATCTGATGCAGGAGGTGGAACGGCTCGCCAAGGCTGACGAATGGTCGGTGTCGGCCTGGCTGCGCAATGCCATCGAAAGCCAGGTGAGCCGAGCGCAACGGGAACGCGACAACCGGCGTTCGGCGGCCTAAATCCCGATCGCGAAAGGCTGGCATCGAGAGGGAGAATGACGTCTCCAGGAGGCAGCCATGACGCCAGCCGCCATCGAACGGTTCGCCACTCCCCTTGCTCTGAAAGGGAGTCGAAGCGAACGGCAGCTGCGTTGCCGGGTGCTGCAGTCTCCGCTGGCCGGAGTCAGCGATCGCATCTTCCGCCACTTGGTTCGCCGCTGGGCACCCGATGCACTGTTGTTCACCGAAATGGTGAATGCCACCAGCCTCGAGCTCGGCCATGGGCGCCGCAAAGTGGAGGAGCTGGCCCAGGAAGCCGGCCCCATCGGAGTGCAACTGTTTGATCACCGGCCCCAGGCCATGGCCGAAGCCGCTCGGCGGGCTGAAGCATCGGGAGCTTTCCTGATCGACATCAACATGGGGTGCCCGGTCAAAAAAATCGCCAAAAAAGGCGGGGGCAGTGGGCTGATCCGTGAGCCAGACCTGGCCGCACGGATCGTGGACACGGTGGCCGCAGCCGTTGCCATTCCTGTGACCGTGAAGACCCGTCTGGGCTGGTGTGGCAGCGATGGATCGGCCGCCGATGCCGTGCAGTGGTGCCAACAACTGGAAGAGGCGGGTGCTCGTCTGCTCACCCTGCATGGCCGCACCCGGGAACAGAAGTTCAGTGGTCGTGCCGACTGGCAGGCGATCGCCGCCGTCAAGGACGCCCTCTCGATCCCCGTGATCGCCAATGGCGACGTCAACACACCGGATGACGCCCTGCGCTGCCTCGCAGAGACAGGGGCCGATGGGGTGATGGTCGGCCGGGGCACGATGGGTTCCCCCTGGCTGGTGGGCCAGATTGATTCCGCACTGTCGGGCCGCCCCATCCCCACCACCCCTGGAGCGGCCGAACGCCTGACAATTGCCCGTGAGCAGCTCGTCGCCCTGGTGGCCGACCGCGGAGACCACGGGTTGTTGATTGCCCGAAAACACATGAGCTGGACCTGCACGGGCTTTCCTGGAGCTCCCCAGTTGCGCCATGCCCTGATGCGTGCCCCCAGCCCTCAGGATGCACTGGACCTCTTGGATGGCCAGCTGCAACAACTGGGATGAGCTGGTGGGCCCTGCTCGTACTGATCTGGCCCCTCTGGCTCCGGCAACGCCCAGAAGACGAAAGCCCACTCTGGGCGCGCCGCAGCCTGATCCTGCTGATCAGCCTGCTGACCCTGCGCTACTTGAGCTGGCGCGTCACCCACAGCCTCAACCTCAGCACGCCTCTCTCCAGCGGCCTCAGTCTGGTGCTGCTGCTGACCGAAAGCTGGCTGCTGCTCACAGGCCTGATCGCCTTCGGGCTGGCATGGAAACGCTTTCCGGATCGGCGCGAGCAAATGGATGCCGTGGAACAACGCTGGCTGGCCAGTCGTTGGCGCCCCAAGGTGGACCTCTACGTGCCCACCTGCGGTGAACCGCTGACCGTGCTGGAACGCACCCTGATCGGATGCAGTCAGCAGAGCTATGGCAACGCCCAGGTGTGGGTGTTGGATGACAGCGGCCGCGCGGAAGTGCGCCAACTGGCAGTCCACCTGGGCTGCCGTTATTTGCACCGGCCGGAACGAGTGCAGGCCAAAGCCGGCAACCTCAACCACGGGCTCCGTTACGGCCGAGGGGAACTCGTGGCCGTGCTGGATGCGGACTTCATCCCCCAACAGGACTTTCTCCACCGCTGCATCGGCTTTCTGAGCGAACCGGATGTGGCTCTGGTACAGACGCCGCAATGCTTCCTCAATGCAGATCCGGTGATGCGCAATCTGGGGATGGAACCCTGGCTTCTCTCGGATGAAGAAAGCTTCTATCGCTGGATTCAGCCCGTGCGCGACGGGTGGGGCGCCGTGGTCTGCGCTGGCACGTCGTTTGTGGCCCGCCGATCAGCACTCGAGAGCGTGGGTGGATTTGTGGGGAATGCGATTTCGGAAGACCTCGTCACAGGAATCGCCCTCAACGCCCAGGGCTGGCGGTTGATCTACCTGCAGGAAAAGCTCAGTGCTGGCCTTGCAGCGGAAACGATGGCTGATTTCGTGCGTCAGCGACAACGCTGGGCTGAAGGCACGTTGCAAAGCCTGGGGCTGAAGCAAGGCCCCCTGCGCAGCCCCAATCTCAACCTCGGCCAACGTATCGCCTATCTGGAGGGAGTGGTGCATTGGCTGAATCCGCTGCCGCGGATTCTGCTGTTGCTGATGCCCCTCAGCTATGGGCTGCTGCACACCCTGCCGGTGTTGATGAGCTGGCAAGACGCCAGGGATCAGTTACTGCCGCTCTGGGGAACACTGCTCCTGAGTGTGGGCTGGCTGAACCGCAGCTCCCGCGGGGCCCTGATCAGTGAACTCACCAGCTGGGTGCTGGCGGTGCCCCTGAGCATCACCGTGCTGCAACAAGGCTGGCGACTGCTTTGGAGACGATCCAACGGTGGCTTTCGCATCACCCCAAAACATCAGCGCCGCGACCGCGGCAGTTGCAGCGCTGCGTTGGCGCTGCCTCTGGTGGGGCTGACGGTGATCAGCCTGATCAACTTGCAGGGCCTGCTGATGCCCTCTGCTCCAGTGGACCCTCAGGCGATCAGTGGTCGCCCGATTGGTCTGCTCTGGGCGAGCGTGAATCTGATCAGCCTGCTGATTGCCCTTCGGGCCTGCTGGGATCCACCGGCGTCCGATCCTGCCCCCTGGCAACAACTCGACTGCCCCGCTTGGCTCAGCAACATCAGCGGCCCCTCTCGCTCCTGCACGATCACCGCGATGAGTGAGTCGGGTGTTGAACTGATGGTTCCAGGCTCTGAGCTTCAAAACCTGACTGGTCAAGACCTGAGCTGGTGCCAGCAGGTGCCAGCCATCCCGATCAGTCTGGTGAAACGCCGCGGGAACCAGGTGGCGCTGCGATGGGCAATGGCAACGAATGACCCAAGGAGACAAGCGTTGATCCGCTGGCTCTACGGGCGCCCAGGGTGCTGGCCCGATCGTGAGGCCCATGGGGAATGGCAAGCACTGCTGGTGTTGCTCAGCCGCATCGTGCGTCCGGCAGCCGCGCCAGGACCACTGCACCGCAGCGTGATGCGCCAGCAACTCAGCTGATCAGGTTGCGGGTTCCACTGATCGCCTGGGTCGCCAGCAACAACGCCACCATCAGGTTCAGGCCCACATGGAGCCGCCGAATCGCCAGTCGCCGTGCGATCTCCGCCTGCAATCCCAGGGAGAGCAGCAGCAACCCGCATAAGGCCATGCCACCCCAGTAATGGGATTGCCAGAACGCGGCCTGCCAGGGCCAGTCGGCACCACGATGCACCTCGGGCTGCGATCCCAGCAGCAGCAAACCGATCCAGGTGCTGATCGCCCAACCCAGGCGCAAGGCCGTGCGCCTGGAACGCAGGAGTGCCACCAACGCAGCCACCACCCCGAGCGCAGCAGCAAGAAAACCGGCAATCCGCGGGGCGGCCAGAGTCACCGGCGCGGTGGCCACGTCATGGGCCATGGCAATCAGAACTGCCACCACCATCACAGCCGTGACCCAGCGGCCGTGATCGGCATGCTCAACCGGCACGGTGGGCGCAATCGGATTGAGATCCAGGCGCCGCTCGCGCGCCAGGATCCCCAGCCGGATCGTGGCGCCCACCACCGGATACACAAACAAGATGATCAGCACCGGATGCACGAGCCCCAGCCACTGCATGGGGCTGAGGGACGGCACGGAAAGCAGGATCACGGTCATGTCTTACGGCAAAACGGCACTGGTGCCCTGACGGACCAGCAGCAACGAGAAATAGGGTCGCTCCCCAGCCTGCACGGCAGCCGCCGGCATCACCCGTTGATCTGGCCACCCCACCCTCTCGGCGAACAAGGCGTCATCCAACAGACCACGGGCCTGCAGCAAGGGCTGAATCCAGTGCCAGCGAACACCAAGCTTGAGAAGAGCCAGAACAGTTCCACTGGCCTTGGCCAAGGCCAAGAGGGCTTCCATGGCCTCCGGCGTCTCAGGGCAGGGGCGAATCAACAACCCCTCCTTCTGAAACGCGAGAGGCCAGGCGCCTGCGGCAGCCGCCGCAGCCACCGACGAAATCCCAGGGATCACCTCCACGGCCAGCTCGGCGTGGTGGCGCTGCAAAGCCAACAACACATAACTGCCCGTGGCGAACAGCGACACATCGCCCTCGCAGAGAAACACCACGCGCCGACCTTGCTGCACCTCATGGGCCAGGGTTGCGGCGGCAGCACGCCAGGCCTCCAGGAGTGGCTCGGGCTCCGTCACCATGGGAAAAACCAGGGGAAGACGGCGCTGGGCTGGATCCAAAAAGGGCTCCACAATGGCCGCGGCCATGCCTGTGGCATCAAGCCGGGCCACCGGGTAAGCGACCACCTCGGCAGCCCTCAGGCAGCGGTGGGCCTTCAACGTGAGCAGCTCCGGATCACCGGGGCCGACACCGATCAGCACCAACGAGGGGGAAGGGGCCGGATTTGATGCGGGGGTATAGCTCAGACCCCTAGAGGCAACTGGGGTTGTTCTAAGTCAGCCCGGTGCAGCGCGAGACTGAATGCACTGCCAGAGCCGGCATGAGCCATCTCCGAATCCAGTCAGCAACCGATCCAAAGGCACCACCTCGGCTCGACAGCCAGGAGCCCCGTGTAATCAAGCACGAACTGCTGCAACGCGGCATCCGCTTTGAACGCTGGCCAGCACGCCAGACCCTGGAGCCAGAGGCCGATCAACACAGCATTCTCAAGGCCTACGCCAATGAGGTGGCCCGTGTGCAGGCCAAGGGGACTTACCCGACGGTGGACGCCATTCGCATGACACCAGACCATCCCGATCGCGTGGCGCTACGAGAAAAGTTCCTCAGCGAACACACCCACGACGAGGACGAAGTACGGTTTTTCGTGGAGGGGCAGGGCCTGTTCTGCCTGCACATCAACGATGAAGTGCTTCAGGTGCTTTGTCAGGCCGGCGACTGGATTGCCGTGCCAGCCGGCACGAAGCATTGGTTCGACATGGGCAGCGCACCCAATTTCTGCGCAATCCGCTTCTTCAACAATCCCGAAGGCTGGGTGGCACGGTTCAGCGGCGATGCCATCGCTGACCATTTCCCGCGGCTGGACTAAGCCAAACGCGGAACAACTGGGCCGCCTCAGGCGGCCAACAGCAGATGGGCGTCAACCACAGACTGAAAGACGATGGGTCTGGCGCTGCGTTGATCCTGAGGCACACCATCACCAACCAGCAGTGCAGCTTCCAGATCGGAGCATTTACGCAACAGATCTTTCACCAGTGGATTGGCCTTGAGGAGGTCCCACTGGTCATCGGTGGTGCCATTCCGAAGAGCCTGCAGGGAATCGGCAACGGCCACAACAGGATCAACCATCGTCAAACGACCAATGACTGGGTCAATTATAAAACCGCCCACAAAACCCTGGTCGATCTCTTTGGACTTCTTTTGGACTTTTCCTGCGATTCCGTAACGGCTGACACCGTGGAAATCAGCTCGCCTCCAGCGAACGGGTCTCGAGCTGCTCTAACAACACATCGACAGGGATCTGGGTCGCGAAGCGACAGGCACAGGTCTCACTGGCATTGAGAGTCCCGTGCTCCCAGTATTTGTTGCTGCCCGTGCCGCCACCACAGAACCCGTAGTAGTCGCACTGCGCCTTGCACTGCTCCATGCCCGCCTCCATGTCGTGCTGCAGCCTGAGGAAAGCATCGGTGCGGGTCGCCTCCTCCAAGGACAAATCGCGCAGGTTGCCCAGGTTGAACAACCCATATCGTTCGGTTTCCACCGACAACAGCTCTGGGTCAAAGGTGGAGAAATTGCCCGCCGCATCCACGCTGAGAATGGAATACGGCCGATTCATCTCGTTCTGGCGCAGACGCTGGCCGCAGTCGATCATCTCCAGCACCTGGCTGAATTCCCGCAACTGAATCGGGAAGCCATCGCGCTGATTGCACTCCCAGAAGCGGCGCAGAAACGCTCGGTATTGCATCTCACGCTGGAGCCCCTGCATGGACGAGCGGGCATTCACACCCTCCTGCTCCTCGACGTTGAAGCCGATCTGATGGATGCCTTCATCGCGAAGGAAGGCATACATCACCTCGGGTTGTCCCAATGCCTCTTCCGTGAGCACAGCAATGGCATGGAATGGAATCCCATGGGCCTGGAGCGTGCGAATGCCACGCATGGTGTGGGCATGTGACCCACGGCCATTGCGGAAACGACGATGGACATCGTGGAGCGCCTCGGGGCCATCCACACTCACGCCGACCACGATGCGGTTGCGCTTGAAGCACTCCGCCCATTCATCGTTGATCAAGGTGGCATTGGTCTGCACATGCTGTTCGATCGCCACGCCCTGCTGCTGGAGTTCCCGCGTGTGGTCCTGGAGGCGACGGGTCGCTTCGTCGTAGAACCCACAGGGAAGGGTGAGGGGTTCTCCGGCATGCCAGAGGATCGACAGTTGAGGCCCCCAATAGGGGCTCTCGTAGATCCGGTTGAGCAGCAGCGGCAGCTGATCAAGATCAAACTGCCGGCGCTTTTGGCGATCCGGCAGATAGCAGTAACTGCAATCGAGATTGCAGAGCGACGTGGCCTGGATCACCACCAGGCCAATGGGACCGAAATCAGCGCAGCTCACCAATTCGCGAACCCTCCCCGATAAGCATTCCCAAAACCACGGCGACCGCCACCATTTGCAAAACCACGACCACGCCCGTTGCCCCAAGCACGGCCTCCACCATTCCCCCAAGCACGCGCCAAGAGATCAGGAGCCTGCGGCAACGCAGGATCCAAGGCTGCCCAAGCTTCAGGATTGAGCCTTTCGATGCGTTGCTCGAGAGCATTGGCGCCATCGGGCTGACGATGAACCGCAGCGCGGCTTGATTCACAAAGCACGGAGCTAGCGGCCAAAGCCGCAGCAACTGTGAGGAGTGTTGTTTTGTTCATGGCAGGCATTCAGGTAGAAAACAACGAAACGAGGGGGAGACCCACAGGGCCTCACTTCGCACTGAGCTGAGCAGTCGTCCCGAGCACCATGCGGAAGAAGGTGCTGATCTGGTCATCCTTCAGACCCACGGCACTGCCGCTGCCGATCCACCGGTTGATTTCAGAACGTACAGCAGGGTCGTTGGCGACATAGCCCGACAGCAGACGCCCGATCGCCAAATTGCTGACATTGAGCAGATGAGGCGTGGCATCACCCACCACGCAGCCGACACCCGAACGTGCATAGGGCCGATCCGGAACAAGCACGGCATCCGGAGCCGTGGCCGCGCGGTTCGCCTTCAGCCAAAGGCTGTCCCCACCCAAAACGGTGATCTCTTCTCCCTTGAGAGCAGCCAAGGCCTGTTCATGCCCCTCAAAGAACTTGAATTGGGCATCGTCGATCGAAGCGGCGAGCACATCTGCAGCGACGCTGTTCTGCACCACACCGATGGTCTTGCCCTTGAGGCCGTCTGGAGTGCCATCCGTGCCTTTGGGTGCCAGCACCCGCACGCCACCGTTGGCGAAGGGGATCGTGAAATCAAGCGTTCGTTGGCGCTCCCAGCTGAAGGCAACACCACAGGCGATGTCTGCCTCACCCGAGCGGATCTTGTCGAGCCCCTCACGGGGGGAGCTCACCGCCACGGGCTCAATACTGAATTGATCGGCCTTCGCCTGGGGAGCCCACTTCATCTGATCACGGATCGCCTCGAGCACCACGAACGACAAACCGTCGTAGGAGCTTCCGGATTTCTCCACCATCGGCAAAGCGCTCCCGATCACCACAGCACGCAACGTGCCGGTTTCAAAGGCATTGGCCGACGACGACTCCGGTTTTTCAGCCGGCTTCTGGCAGGCCACCAAACCGATGGCCGACAGAGCAAGCAGTGCACAAGAGGCCCTCTTACGCAAACTCATGGTGTGACGGTCCTGTGGGGTTCGACGAACCACACCTCTAGGCAGAACGAGACAAAGAGACCACAGCCCTGGCTTGAACCGGCACGATCGGGATCACCCCAGCCGATCAGCCGCGCGACACCCCGACGGAATGCATCCGTACGTCTTCCGGGCGTTCCAGATCGCCGCTCAAAATGTCGGCTTCCACATCAGCCAGCTCTTCCAAACGCGGCACGATCACCGAACGATCCCAGCGCTGTTCGCACAACACCCAATAAAGCCCGAAATGACGGGCTTCGCTGGCCAGCAACGCGCCGTAGAGGCTGCGCAGCTCAGGGTCTGGACTGTGTTCGGCCAATAAGGCCATGCGCTCGTGACTGCGCGCCTCAATCAGACCGGCCACCAGGAAAGAATCGAGCATCCGCTGCGGCTCCGCACGACGCACCTGCTTGGCCAGCAACGCGCCGTAGCCAGGGGAAGGGAGCGGTTCGAGGTAACGGCCCCTGGCTTTCAAAACCTCCAGCACTTGCTCGAAATGCTCCAGCTCCTCCCGAGCCAAGGGACTCAGGGCTTCGCCTAAACCTGGCTCGCAGAGGTAGCGAAACATCAACTGAACAGCTGCCCCCGCGGCCTTGCGCTCGCAGTGGGCGTGATCAATCAACACCTCGATGGGGTGCGCATTGGCTTGCTCCACCCAAGAGGCGCTGGTGGGTGCCGCCAGCCAACGGATGCTGGCCACCGATTTCTCAAGACACTGGCCTTCTGCAGGCATCGGAGAAACAACCACCATCAGCCCGCTGCCTCGGCGCGACCCTTCAAGTGGTGGACCAAGCCATCGAGCGCCAGGCGATAGCTATCAGCGCCGAAACCACAGATCACTCCGATGGCCCGGTCAGCCAGATAAGAGTGATGCCGGAACGGTTCACGAGCATGGGTGTTGCTCAGATGCAGTTCCAGGTAAGGAATCGCCACGCCCAAAAGAGCATCACGCAAGGCAATGGAGGTGTGGGTGTAGGCCCCCGCATTGATCAGGATCCCGTCCACTTGCCCCATGGCCTGATGGACACGATCCACCAGCGCCCCTTCGAAATTGCTTTGAAAACAGTCCAGCGAGACGCCTAAGCCACGGGCCTGCTCCTGAAGGTCAGCCTCAATCTGAGCGAGGGTTGCACTGCCATAAAGGCCAGGTTCCCGCTGCCCGAGGAGGTTGAGGTTCGGGCCATTGAGCAACAGCAGGCGCATGGCCCCATTCACGGACTAATTCAGAAACCGATCGTATCGAGAACAAGCCATGGGGCTCTGGATCGCGAAGGAGGGGGAGACCGGCTGGTAAATTCTTGGGGTGTGGTTCGGGTCGGTGCCCGAGTGGTTAATGGGGGCGGACTGTAAATCCGCTGGCTCTGCCTACGTTGGTTCAAATCCAACCCGGCCCATCCTCCACATGCCCTTGTAGCTCAGCGGTAGAGCACTCCCTTGGTAAGGGAGAGGTCACGAGTTCAAGTCTCGTCAAGGGCTCTTTTCCATTCCCCGGCACCGGGAATGTTGATTGAGATCATCAGCCAAGATATCTCAATTTTTTGATGGAAGTGAATATTGCGGCACCTGTTAGGCCAGCTTTGATTGAAGAATTACGTTTTCAAAGCAGGCAACATCCCTTCAAAGTCAGAGCCAAAGCGCTAACCAACCATTAATTTCCAGACAACAGGACAGCAAATGAATGCATTGCCTGGTGGTGGAAGACCAGACGATTCTCCTGGATCTTCTGGGCTCCGTGGTGGAAAGCTTTCCCGAGGTGGAGCAGGTCACGAAAGCCGACTGCATCAGCACCGCCCTCGCGAGCAGCAAGGCTCTGCCGCTGGATCTGGCCATCCTTGATCTACGGCTTCCCGATGGTGATGGCTGCGACCTCGGGCAACTGCTCGTCGAACAACACCCCAACCTCCAACTCATCGTTCTGTCCGGCGCGGCCCAAGACTTTGTCTGTCCGCCAGCACTGCAATCTTCCGTTCGCGCAGTGATTGACAAAACCGATGCTTTCGAGGCCCTTCGCCAATGCCTCACAACCCTAATCAAACCAGCCCATCTGGGCCTTACCGCTCGGCAAAAGGAGATTTACGACTTAATCGGGGAAGGCAAAAGCAGCAAAGAAATCGCCAAACTTCTGGGGAGCGCACTGTCCACGGTGGAAACCCACCGCAAGGCCATTAGCCAGCAACTCAATCTCAGTGGAGCGGAACTGATTCGCGCCGCGGCCATCCAACACCATCTGCAAAAGATCGACTAATGGCCCGCTCCAAACCATCGCTGGCGGCCAAACTCAGCCGCACCACAGGCCTGCAATTGGTTCTCGTGGCCGGATCCCTGAGCGCCCTGAGTTTCAGCCTGGGACGCAACAGCGGCTTCCAGCAGATTGAAGCGCATCGCGCCACTGTGCCCGTGGTGCGCGTGGCAGAACAACTGAGCCGAAAGCTCAGTTATCCCACCATCATTAATGACCTGAATGTCGCAGCAGTGTCTGCCGACCCCAATCTCCTCAACGACTTTGACCGGCTTTCACACCGTTTCTGGCGACAACTGAAATCCTTTCCTGTTGATTACATCAACTACGGAAGCACGGATGGATCCTTTCTCGGCATTGAGAAGTTATCCCCCGACCGTTTTGCCCACAACGAAGACAGCCAACGTTTCGGGCGGGGCACGATGCAGGTGTATTCCATGGATGCGAACGGCCAACGCCTTGCCAAGACCGATGCCATTCCCGGAATGAGCACATCCCATGAAGAGGCCTGGTATGTGGACACCGTCAAAGCGGGACAACCCAGCTGGAGCAGCATTTATGCCTGGGAAGATCAACCCGATGTGTTTTCCATCTCTTACAACGCACCGATCTACAACAAGTCAAACAAGTTGCTAGGCGTCGTTGGCGTTGACATGGTCATCAACCAACTCAGCACCTGGCTGCAGGACACCTGGGAAAATCAGCAGGGACTCGCACTGATCGTGGAAGCCAATGGCGACCTCGTCGCCAGCTCCCAAGCCAACACCCTGCTGATCGGCAAAGGCGATCAGCCCCAACGCGCCAACCTCAAAGACATCACCCTTCCTTTGGCCACTGAGCTGCACACCCAGTTCCGTGAGGCCAACATCGCAACGCAGCAAGGCGCCAAGCAAAGCCTGAACAACACCAGCCCAAGAGTCATTGAACTCGACGACCAGCACTATCTGATCAATTCCACACCATGGGGCGACAATTACGGCCTCACTTGGCATCTGCTCACAGCCATCCCTGCCGACGAAGAATGGCGCGCCTCCGAGCTGATCCTCTACTTAAGTGTGATCACCAGTCTGGCCGCCATTGGCCTTGCCTTGGCAATCAACAGGCGACTGATCAAGGGGATCCTGACTCCTCTAACGGCCCTCACATCGGCCAGCAAAAGCACGGAAGTGCAGATTGAAGAAGAAGCCCAAAAACGAGAGTTTGCCACGCCTGTCAGCTACGCCTGCACACTTCCAGCATCCAGCACTGAAGAAATTGCTGGCCTCAACAAAGCCATCCAGGCCTTGGTGCAAGCCTTCAACAGACTCACCCAGACCCTTCGAGAGAAAGACGAACGGGAGCTGAAAGATATCAGCCAAAAACTCAAAATCAGCCTGGAAGCTGCGGCCATCGGTCACGAGATCAACCAACCTCTGAGCATCGTTCGCCTCACCGCCCAGTCACTGCTGAACACACTCAAACGGCAAGACCCAGGCCAAAGCTCTCCCGCTCTGAACGAAGGCCTCACCACGCTCAATGCGCAGACAGAACGGATCGCCACGATCACGGAAAAAATGCGTTCCCTACTCCGCAATGCCCAAACCAACCTTGGGCCAGTGGACCTGCAGCAAGTCATCGACAACAGCATCCGCTATGTGCGATCCAATCACCGCAACGGCAACTGGATTGCAACCCATGCTTCAAACACCAGCCCAGGCGTTCAGCCGGTGATTGAAGGCGATGCGGTGCAACTCCAGGTCGCCCTGATCAACCTGCTCAAAAACGGGCTTGATGCCCTTGCTGGTCAAACCCGCAGCGAGAACGCTCCACCTCCCTCGGTGAAGATCACACTGAACGAGCAGGACGCTCAGTGGACGATCGATGTCGATGACAACGGTCCAGGACTGTCCCAAGACTTACTGGGTTCGATGCCACTGTCCACCAGCAAGCCTGATGGCAGTGGGCTGGGGCTGTTCATCGTGCGAACAGCTGTGGAGAGTCACCAAGGTGAACTCACGCTCACAACCAATGCGTGGGGCGGTCTGAAGGCACGCATCAACCTGCCCAAATCCCGCACTTGATTGCCTGCCTACCCAGTTCTGGGGATTGAGCAAAGTCCCCGGACTTCAGACAATCGGTGGGTCTGCGCTGACGTGTGGTGGTCAGTCTCGACCTTCTTTCCAGCTTGGATGGCCTGCTGTGGCTTCAGGCCGGAAAGCAGGTGGGCGAGACCTTTCAGCAACACCAAACCACCGTTAGCCGCAACCAGAAAAAGTGCGCCCGCACCTTCGGACTGACCCTGCGTAAACAGAGGGGTACCTGGGCCCTCCAAGGCAGCACTGAGCTGCTGAACCTGGAACGGGAAGTGCACCAGGCCGCTCGGTTTGCTGGGCAGGCTCCTCTCCGGCTCGAGGGGAATGGGTGGATGGATGGCCTGCTCTGCACACCCCCTCCCCCAGGGTGGCGATCGGGTGCTTGCAAGCCTGTCGGCCAATCCCGCTGCCTGGAGCTCCTGCGCGAACGCATCGTGGATGCCTGGCTCTGCCCGCTTCCTGACATCCCGAGCCCAGATCCCAGTCTCAGCATCCAGCCCCTGTGCGCGCTGCCCGTGCGTCTGATGGTGGCGCCCGAGCATCCGCTGCTGCACCAGAGAGATCTGAGTCTGGAGCGAATCAGACGCTATCCCTGGCAACGGATCAAACCAGGGGCCTATCCCGGCACTGAGCAGCTCTTGAAAGCTCACGGAGTTTGGCCGCCGGCGCGCCGGGGGCAGAACCGAGAAGCACCGCAAGACGACGGGCCCCACGGGGTCTCATTTCGGGTGCACATCGGCTCAGTCTTGACCAGCCAACCTGAACAGCCCGCGTTGGTGCCCCTGCCCCTGAATCTCAACGCAGTGACCGGGGTCGCCCTGATCGTGCTCCAAGACCATGCCGATCGGCCCGCCATCCGCCACTTGGAAACCAGGCTGCGACAGACATTGCAGGAGGCTCGAAAGCTGTATCCCGATATCCAGATGCTGGCGTGAACAAGCCAAACCATTGAACGGCTGAACGCTTGCAGACGCCGCGTTCACGGCTAACACTGAAAAAACAGTGTGGCCATGGCAGCAACGCCTCTTCTCCTGGCCCTGGATCAGGGCACCAGCAGTTCGCGCGCGGCCTTATTTGACAACCAAGGTCGGTTGATCGCCCAGGCCTCAGCGCCGCTGGCCATCCACTACCCAGCCGATGGCTGGGTTGAGCAGGATCCTGAAGCGATCTGGGGCAGCCAGCGGCAGGCGATGGCCCAGCTGGAAGCCCGCCTGACGCCGGAACAGCGGAAGAACATTGTTGGCTGTGGCATTACCAACCAACGTGAAACCACAGTGTTGTGGCGCCGCAGTGACGGGATCCCCTGCGGACCAGCTCTGGTGTGGCAAGACGGACGTACGGCCGACCTTTGCCAGCAGTGGAAGGCCCAGGGGCTCGAGGCCGATTGGCGGCAGCGCACGGGGCTGCTGTTGGATCCCTATTTCAGCGCCAGCAAAGTCCAATGGCTGCTGGGCCATGAAGCTGCAGCGACAGCCGCTGCAGAACACGATGACCTCTGCTTTGGCACGGTCGAAAGCTGGTTGCTCTGGAAGCTCACCGCCGGTCAGCGCCACTGCTCCGACATGAGCAATGCCAGCCGCACCCTGCTCATGGATCTGGAAAAGCGGCAATGGGTGGATCGCTTCTGCGAGCAGATCGGTCTGCCGCACTCCGCTCTGCCGGAACTGGTGCCCTGCCGCGGAGACTTCGGGGTGATCGCCCCAGACCTGCCCTTCGCCGGAGTGCCCATCAGGGCACTGTTGGGAGATCAGCAGGCTGCCACCCTCGGGCAGCTTTGCCTCAAGCCGGGAGAAGCGAAATGCACCTACGGAACAGGTGCTTTTTTGGTCGTGAACACCGGTACCGAGCTGCGCCGCTCCGATGACGGGCTGCTCACCACTCTGGGGTGGACGGATGCCAAAGGCAATCCGACCTACTGCCTGGAGGGCAGCCTTTTCAATGCCGGCACGGTGGTGCAGTGGCTGCGGGATGGCCTGGGACTGATCAACAACGCCGCGGAGATCAATGACCTCGCTGAGAGCGTCAACTCCTCCGGGGGCGTCATGCTGGTGCCGGCCTTCACCGGTTGGGGCACCCCCCACTGGGACCCCAGTGCCCGCGGCTTGCTGATTGGTCTCACCCGCGACAGCAGCCGAGGTCACATCGCCCGGGCAGCACTGGAGGGCATTGCTCTCTCCGTCGCCAACCTGGTGTGCCTGGCAGAGCAGGCCATCGGCCACAGCCTGGGAGAGCTGGCCGTGGATGGAGGAGCTGCCGCTTCCAATCCGCTACTCGAAGCCCAAGCCAACAGCACAGGCCTGCAGGTGAGGCGACCCGCCAACCTGGAAAGCACGGCCCGGGGAGTGGCCCTACTGGCCGGGGTGCAAGCCGGAGTGATCGATGACCTCCAGGACCTGGTGGCAACCCGCAGCCAGGGAGCCGAACTGTTCACACCCACCATGGATGCCGGCCAACGGCAGCGTTGGCAATCGCGATGGGACAACGCTGTGAAGCGCAGCCTGCACTGGAGTGACGGCGACCAGGCATGAGCGAACCCCTTGATCTGCTGGTGATCGGTGGCGGCGCCAGTGGTGCCAGCGTGACCTATGAAGCAGCACGCCGCGGCCTGAGCGTGGCGCTGCTGGAAGGGTCTGACCTCAGCTGTGGCACCAGTTGCCGCAGCACCAAGCTGCTGCACGGCGGCGTGCGTTACCTCGAGCTCGCCTTCAAAACAGCAGACCCTGCCCAGCTGCGCCTGGTGCGGGAAGCCCTGCTGGAACGGGGCCACTGGCTGCGGCAAGCCCCCTTTCTCGCCCAACGGCTGGAACTGGCGTTACCCACCAACGGGCTGATCGGTCAGCTCTACTACCGGATGGGGCTTGGGGTCTACGACGCTTTAGCGGGTCAGACCAGCATCGGGTCCAGTCGATGGCTCTCCAAAACCCAGCTGCATCAGGCCTTACCTCAGATCAAACCGGGGCTGAACGGTGGCGTGGCCTACAGCGATGGGCAATTTGACGATGCACGCCTCAACCTGCTGCTTGCCCTCACAGCAGAACAGGCCGGCGCCCAGATCCTTCCAGGCTGTCGCGTCACCAGCCTCACCAAAGACGGATCGGGGCGCATCAACGGTGCCATCAGCATGAACGCCGACGGCCAGGAGCAGCGCTGGACAGCCAGGGCAGTGGTCAACGCCACAGGGATCCAAGCCGACAGCATCCGTCAGATGGCGGATCCCGACGTGCCCGATCGCATGCTCACCAGCCGCGGCGTGCATCTAGTGCTGCGGGCCAACCTCTGCCCGGCTGGAGTCGGTCTGCTGCTGCCCTCCACCGATGACGGTCGGGTGTTGTTCATGCTGCCGTTCTTCGGGCGCACGCTCGTGGGAACCACGGACACCGCCTGTTCCCTCACAGCAGCAGCAACGCCCTCCCAGGACGAGCGGGACTATTTGCTTGCTTACGTCCGTCGCTGGTTCCCCCAGCTCAGCGATTTGGATGTGGGCAGCAGCTGGGCGGGGGGGCGCCCCCTGCTGAAGCCTGCCGGAGCGGAACGCGACAGCAGCCGGGTGGTGAGGGAACACGAGGTGGAGACCTTGCCTTGTGGCCTGGTGAGCGTGATGGGAGGCAAATGGACCACCTGCAGACCCATGGCCCTCGACACCCTTGACGCCGTGGCAGATCAGTTAGGGCGACCGCTCCCGTCCCCCAAGCCCCTTCCCCTGCTTGGCGCAGCCGACACCCCTGATCACACCAGGGATCAACTGCAGCAGCAACAACAGGAACTCCACACCCTCTTGCCAGCCACTCCCCAACGGGGCGCCCAGATCCGACATCTGCAGGGCAACTTCGGCGTCCGCGCCGCAACCCTGGTGAGCCGCTGGACTGCTGACGAACGGGTCCCTCTGAGTGACGTGATCCCGATCTGCCGCGGCGAGCTTCGCCACGCGGTGAAGGCTGAACACGCCCGGAGCGTCACCGCAGTGCTGGCCCGCCGCTGCCGACTGGCCATGGTGGATCAGGGTGATGCGGAACGCCTGGTGCCTCTGGTGAATGACTTACTCGAGGAGCATCAAGACACCACTCCGGCTGGAGCCGATCGGCTCAATCTGGCGCTGTAACGGGCCGGGATCTCTGGGCAGCCTGGTCATCGAGCTCCGCATCCACCTCGCCGATCAGCCACCAACTGAAGCCATGGGCTGGGAGGTAGACAAACCAGTCATGGTCTGCCGGGGGAAATTCACAACCCCACAGCACTTCCCGGGTGCGTTCCCCTTTCCATCGGCTCAGATCCAAACGCAGCGAAGCACCGGCTGCCGAGAGGTTGGCCGCCACCAGCACGGTCATCGATTCACTGGTGCGCACATAAACAATGACCGCTGGATGGCTGCACTCCAGCAATTCGAAGTCGCCATGGCGCAGAGCCGGCAAGAGGCGCCTGCAGGTGAGCATGCGGCGGTGCCAGTTGAGCAAGGACCCCTGCAGCTGTTTCTGCACTTCCACGTTCACCACCCGGTAGTCGTAGCCGGGAGCGGTGATGGACGGCAGAACGAGCAATGGATCCGGAGCAGTCGAGAACCCCCCATTACGAGCAGGCGTCCAGGCCATCGGCGTGCGATTGGGATCACGGTCACGCAGACCCGGCCAATCACCCATGCCCAGTTCATCGCCGTAATAGAGGCAAGGCATGCCCGGCAAGCTGTAGATCAAGGCGTGCAGCACCCGATTGGAGCCGGGGTCACCATTCAGCAAGGGGGCCAAGCGGCGGTTGATCCCCCAGTTGAGCCAGTGCCCATGCCCCTGATGCAGGCCGGCCCGGATGGTCTGGACCACTGCATCGCTAACCAGGTGACCATCGCCGAGCCAGAGCTCGTCATGGTTGCGCAAGGGAAGTGCCCAACGACAGCCCGGCACCGCAGCCTTCGCCTCGGCCAGGCATTGGCGCAGGCCCGCCACGCGACCGCTGGCGATGGCGGCAAACAGATGGGCCGTGAGCACGAAATTGAACGCGCCGTGCAGCTCGGAATCATCGAGGTATGGGGCGGCTTCTTCCACCGGCTGGATCGCTTCCGCCAACAGCAGCACGTCCCGACCATGGGCCTCCACCCGCTGACGCAACCGTTGGAGAAACGCGTGGGTCGCCGGCAGCCCCTCGCAACGGGACCCCTCTTCTTCAAACAGAAACGGAATGGCATCCAAGCGGAAGCCATCGACGCCGCGCTCGATCCACACATCGACCACCTCGAGCATGGCCTCTTGCACTAAGGGGTTCTCGTAATTGAGATCCGGCTGATGGCGCAAAAAGCGGTGCAGGTAGTACTGCTGAGCGACCTCATCCCATTCCCAGTTCGACGCCTCGAAATGGCGAAACAGCACCGGTGCTTCGCTGTAGCGATTGGGGTCATCACTCCAGACGTACACATCGCGCTCCGGACTGTGTTTCGGAGCCCAACGTGCCCGCTGAAACCAGGGATGCAGGGTGCTGGTGTGATTCAGGACCAGATCCAGAATCACCTTGATGCCGTGCTTGTGGGCCGCGGTGCGAAAGCGATGAAAGGCGGCCAGGTCGCCGAGGTCGGGGTGAATCCCCTGAAAGTCGGTGATGTCGTATCCGCCGTCCTGCAGAGGTGAGGGGTAGATCGGTGTCAACCAGACCGCTTCCACCCCCAACCAGCGCAAATAGGGAAGCCGCGCCGTTAACCCCTGAAAATCACCGACGCCGTCGCCATTGCCGTCGGCATAACTGCGCACGATCAACTCATAGATCACTGCGCCGTTCCACCAGGGCTGCTGCATGGCATCAAGCGTGAGCCGACCCCATTGCTAGACCTGAAATCAGGCGACGTCATCCCCCGCATGCGGGGATGGATTGGCAGCATGGCGGCACCGTGCCCCACACTCCGCAGCCACGCCAATGACGCTCCTTTCAGCGCCTGCTGACACCACAGAGAACAACGGCAACGGCCTGCCGAATGTCGAGCGTCTGCGGGCACCGGTGGCTCGTGGTGAAACCCGCGCAGAGCCCTGGCGCCGCCAACAACTGAAGGCGATGCGCCAGCTGCTTGATCAACATCAAGACGACATCCTTGATGCACTGCACGCCGACCTGGGCAAACCACCAACGGAAGGGATGGTGGAGGTGCTGGCTCTGCGTCAGGAACTGAAACTCTGCGATCGCCTGCTGCGCCGCTGGATGCGTCCCCGCAAGGTGACCGTTCCCCTTCCCCTGCAACCGGGGCAAGCCGAGGTGATTCGGGAACCCCTCGGGTGTGTGTTGATCATTGGCCCCTGGAATTACCCCTTTCACCTCACACTCCAACCACTGATCAGCGCCCTGGCGGCAGGGAACACCGCCGTGGTCAAACCGTCGGAACATGCACCGGCAACCGCGGCACTGATCGAACGGTTGCTGCAGAAGACCTTCAATAGCGATGTGGTGCAGGTGGTGCAAGGTGACGGTGGCACCGCCGCTGCCTTGGTGGACCAGGGCTATGACCACATCTTCTTCACCGGTGGGGGAAGCATCGGCAGCAAGGTGTTAGCCGGGGCCGCCCGTCACCTCACCCCTGTGACGCTGGAGCTGGGAGGGAAGAGCCCGGCTGTCGTTCTGGCAGGCGCTGATCTGGCCGTGACCGCGCGACGGCTGATCTGGGGCAAAGGCCTGAACGCCGGCCAGACCTGCATCGCTCCCGACTACCTGCTCGTGGAAAGGGATCTACGCAATCCCCTGCTGGAAGCCCTGAAGGTGGCCCGCAGCGAGCTTTACGGCGACACCCCCCTCAACTCCCCCGACCTGGGACGGATTATTAACGTCCGGCAATACCAGCGCCTGGAGGGATTGCTCCAAGGGGCCCAAGCCCAGGAGCAAGTGCTAATCGGTGGGGAGTGCGACGCGACAAAGCGGCAAATCGCCCCCACCGTGCTGGCCGTCGACCGTTCTGACGACCCCCTGATGCGGGACGAACTCTTCGGTCCTTTGCTGCCCATGATCGAAGTCGAGGATCTGGCCATGGCGATGGAGCAGATCCGCAGCCGACCCAAGCCCCTGGCTCTCTATCTCTTCGGGGGCACTGCTGCACAGCAGCAACAACTCCTGATGGGCACCAGCTCGGGTGGCGTCTGCTTCAACGACGTGGTGATGCATGTGGGCATCCCCGATCTGCCCTTTGGCGGAGTCGGCCCCAGTGGCATGGGCAGCTATCACGGTGAAGCTGGATTCAGCACCTTCAGCCATGAGCGCTCCGTCCTCAGGCGGCCGTTTGCTCTGGATTTGCGCTTGCGTTATCCGCCCTATCGCCTCAGTCTCGACTGGATGAGGCGATTACTGGGCTGATCAGGACTGGCGCTAAAGCCCAGGCACCTTATGGTTCGCCCAGAGGATAAACAGCAGATGCGCCAAGCCCTGATCGCAGCCCTGGCCCTATCGGCCCTGATGCCGCTTCAGGCCATCTGCGGCTCGGTGACGGTGCGCCCCGGAGACACCCTCTCCGACATCGCCGATCGCTACGGCGTATCTGTGGGAACGCTGATGCGTCTGAATCAACTGCGTGATTCCAATCACGTCGAAGTGGGGCAGACCCTTCGCCTTCCCGGGCCCAGATTCACTCCAGGTCGCGGACGGCACGTCGTGGTGAGTGGCGACAGCCTCAGCGCCATCGCGAGCCTCTACCGGGTGAGCGAAAGGTCCCTGATCGCAGTGAACAATCTGCGCGACGCCAACCATGTGGAACTGGGTCAGACCCTGCGCCTCCCCAGCAATGCGGTGCTGCCCCAACCCAAGCGTGCCCAGGCCACCAAGACCAAGCCTGTGCCGATCAATGCAAGCCCCAATGCCACCAGCCACACCGTTGCCCGCGGTCAGACGCTGACCCAGATCGCCAAGGCCTATGAGGTTTCAGTCACCTCCCTGGTGGACATCAACAGCCTCGGCGATCCCAACAAGGTGACCGTGGGCACGAAATTGTTGCTGCGTCGCCCTGCCGCAAACACACAACCTGTGCTCGCCACGCAGTCAGTGGCGGAGCCGGTGCAGACCAGCCAGCCAGCAGTGTCAGAGCAAACACCCACACCTGCTGCAGAGAGCTCCAGCAAGCCGGCAACAACGGTCACATCCACGAGCAGCCCTGCAAGCACCACAAAACCCAAACCGACCACCAGCGTCAAACCCAAAACAGACAAGCCCACCGTGGTGGCCACGGCCTCGACCAAAACCACCACATCGGTGGCGCCGAAAACGGCCGACTGGCGTAGCTACGGACCGCTCAAAGTCGACTGGGGGAACTGGCAAACCATGGCTGGCAGCGAAGTGGCACCCACGCTGAATGCCGATGGACAACCCCTGTACATCGCTGTGAACTGTGGAGCACGCAAGATCAACGTGACCGGGGCCAATGGCTCATGGAAAACCTGGAACGACCCGCAGAACGGCTACGAGCAGGACCTGATCAAGGATCGTTGCGCAGGCGCAACGAACTGATCGCCTGCAGTCAGGCCGCGTAGTGCAACGGCCAGGGCTGCTTGAGAAAGCGTCGCCCGCTGTCTCGCAAGAACAGTCTCTGGGAGCCGTCATTGGTTTCTTGAATCAGCTCCTCTTGCACCATCCGTCGCATCAGCCAACCCCAACGAAGTGGCTCGACCGCAGCCAGGCTGTCGCTCAAGCTGCGGGCATCGGTGCCGTGGTCCTCCTCGAGGGCTTGAAGCAACGTGAGCGCCGGTTCTGACCAATCCTCACGGTGGAGTTGCCCCTGACAGCGGTCACAGCGTCCGCAAGGTGGCGCAAGTTCCCCCACAGCAAGAAGAAGAGCCTGCTGGCGACACATTTCACCCTCAGCCACCGCTTCCATCCGGCGAAGCTGCTGCTGCGCAAGCTCCACCCGCCGCCGTTCTTCCTCTTCCTGCTCGGGTTGGATGTGACGTCGCAGTGAAGCCTGCATCGCCCAGCCCAGGCTGGTGCGATCGCGAGGGGAAAAGAACACGATGCATTGCGCCGGCAAACCATCTCGCCCGGCGCGTCCGGATTCCTGGAGATAGCCCTCCGGTGTTGCAGGCAGATCGAGATGGAGAACGAGCCCCACATCGCCGCGGTCAACGCCCATTCCGAAGGCCACCGTGGCGACGAGCACCGGGCGCTCCGCTTCCAGGAAGTGGCAAAGCGCCTGCTGTCGCAGCTCTGGATCAAGACCAGCGTGATACGGGATCGCCTCCACCCCATTGGCGTCCAGTCGCTCCGCCCAGTGCTCGACCGATCGGCGTGTACGGGCATAGATCAACGACGCTCCACGGGATTGCTTCACCGCTTTGAGCACCTGAGCCAAGGGGTCCTTGGGTCGGCGATGCATCACGTAGTGCAGGTTGTCGCGCTGCGCAGAACACACCTGAACCAAGGGGGAGTGCAGGTCCAGCAACCTGAGGATGTCGGCCCGCACCCTTGGCGCAGCAGTGGCGCTGAGAGCAACCACGGGCACCCCTGGGCAGAGAGCACGCACCTCTCCGAGCCGGCGATAGTCAGGGCGGAAATCATGCCCCCAAGCACTGATGCAGTGGGCTTCATCCACTGCCAGGGCCACCAAACGGCCGAGAGTGTGCGCACTGAGAATGAGATCGCGAACCTGGGGCGACTGCAGCCGTTCCGGAGCCAGATAAAGCAAGCGCAGGCTGCCCTCAGCCAAAAGACGCCACACCTTCTGGCGGTCTTCGGGAGTCATGCCGGCATGCAGGCAGGCAGCGGGAATCTCTCGGGCACGAAGCTGTCGCACCTGATCTTCCATCAGTGCCACCAACGGCGACACCACAAGCACCAATCCCTGCCTTATCAAGGCAGGGAGCTGATAGCAAAGCGACTTGCCACCCCCAGTGGGCAAAACGGCTAAGGCATCGCGCCCTTCGAGCAACGCCTCAATGACCGGTCGTTGCCCAGAACGAAAGTCATCCCAGCCGTAGTGCTCTTGAAGCAGCGCTAGTAGCGGATCCAAACCACACCAGCGCTGGGGGCTCTACTTTAACGACCACCAGATCTAGGGGAGCAAAGGGGACTCCAGTTGATCTGGAGACTCCTCGACCAGCTGCAAACGCACCCTCTTACCACCAGCAAGTTCACCGAGGGACACCCGCATCGTGGCCCCACTCAAGCTCTGAAGGGCTGAGAGCACATCACGCAAGTAAGGAGTGCTGCTGCCGCTCTCCACCCAAAGTCGTTCCTGCAAGCCACCCAGACGACGCCAGGAGGTGTGCAGTTTCAGCACTGCAGACTCCAGCGCCTGCGCCTGACCTACGGCGTCAGCCAGCAGCCCAAGGGCATCGAGACGCTGAGCCTCCTGCATGGCTTTCTCTAGATCCAGTTCACCCTGCTGAAAAGCCCGAACCGCCACACCACTCTCTGTGGCCTTGGTGATCCATCGCGCCGTACTCGTCACATCTTTGATGCGATCGATTTCCGGCTCATCCCGAAGCACTTTGCGGAGATCCTCTTGCTGGGGCTCTGGCAACTTGGCCAACTCCTTCACCAACGGTGCTACGACCTTGGGGGGAAGCAGATTTTCCTGAGTGCGCTGCCTGATTTCCTCGGGCAACAAGGGACTGGTGGCCGCAGTGAATTCGTCGGTGAGACGACGAACCTGTTTGCGCGTGATCTCCTGACCTTCATTGGCAGCTTCTGAAATCATCAGCTGAACCTCGGGATCGGCCTGGGCCGTCTCCAGGAATGCTCGTTTGGAGAAGTGGTTGACACTGCTCTCCTCGAGCATTCCACCGCCGACCAGATCCTCCGCCGATTCAGCCAACTGGATCAGGCTGTAGGCCCGGGTTTTACTGATCTCCCTCTCACGCAGCCACTGAAGGAAACCAGCACCTCGTCCTTCTCCACCGCGTTTCTCCCGATCCCGTACTGCTTTCAGAATGCGACCACGCAGGATCTCGGTCTGCAGGTCAAAACGATCACAAACGGCCCAGGCCTGCTCCAGCTGGGCGAGGAACTCCATCGTGCTGATGTCATCACGCTCAGGATCCGGCAGATCCAGCTGAAGCAGGGGGGGCTCAGGGCTGAGGCTGGAACTCACGGCAGCAAGCAAGACGGGGATGGATGCTGCCATGGCGAACGACATTGTGTGACGCTCCACGTCTCAGGCGACCCACCCGGGGATACGCTCCCAATGCATCCCCAATCCTCCGCAGCGATGGCGATCTCACGCGGTGACATGGTGCGCATCAAGCGCCCCGAGTCCTACTGGTACAACGAAGTGGGCAAAGTCGCTTCCATTGACACGTCTGGCATCCGTTATCCAGTCGTTGTTCGCTTCGAAAAGGTGAACTACAACGGCATCTCTGGATCCGAAGGTGGCATCAACACCAACAACTTCGCTGAATCAGAGCTGGAAAAGGCCTGAGGTCCTTGCCAGAACTGCCTGAAGTCGAGACGGTCCGCCGAGGATTGGCAGACCGTCTCTCAAGTTTCCAGATTCACGACGTTGAGATCCTCCGGGACAGGGCAATTGCCAGTCCCGGAGGATCTTCTTTGTTTACTCAGGCCTTAAGAGGGACTTGGGTCGGACAATGGCACAGGCGTGGCAAATACCTTTTCGCCGACCTCCACGACAGCCCCGATCACCAGCAGGACGCGGAACGTGGCCATTGGGGTGTCCACTTGCGCATGACAGGGCAGTTTCTCTGGCTGGACGATGCAACAGAGCCCTGCCGCCACACCCGGGTGCGCTTCTGGGATCCTGAAGGAAGAGAACTGCGCTTCATCGATATGCGCAGCTTCGGCGAGATGTGGTGGGTCCCACCTGGCGATCCACTGGAGTCGGTCATCACTGGCCTAAAAAAACTGGGTCCAGAACCCTTCAGCGACGACTTCAACGGGGGCTACCTGAAGCAGCGATTGAAAAACAGCAAACGCTCCATCAAGGCAGCTTTACTGGACCAAAGCCTTGTCGCAGGTGCCGGCAACATCTATGCCGATGAAAGCCTGTTTGCTGCCGGCATTGCACCTCACACGGCAGCTGGGCAGCTGAAGCTGGCGCAACTCAACGAGCTCTGCGCCTGTTTGGTGGATGTGCTTCAGAAAAGCATTGGCGCAGGAGGAACCACCTTCAGCGACTTCAGAGATCTTGAAGGGGTCAATGGTAACTACGGAGGTCAGGCCTCCGTTTACCGACGCACAGGATCTCCTTGCCTCGCATGCGGAACCCCGATCGTTCGCGACAAGTTGGCCGGACGCAGCACCCATTGGTGCCCCAATTGCCAGCGCTGAAGATCGGCTAAGACAGAACAAGACACTCTCGATCGATTGACTACGCCTGCAGAGGACCTTGTCGAAACGATTGGGGACTTACACCGACGCGGGTGGTGCGACGGCACAGGCGGGAACTTCAGCCTGGTGACGCAACAATCGCCCCTCACCCTGTTGATGGCACCCAGTGGTGTCGACAAAGGGAAGGTCAGCGTGGAGATGCTGATCGAAGTCAATAATCAGGCCAAAGTCGTGCGGGGCGAAGGACGCGCAAGCGCAGAGACACTCATGCACCTGAAAATTGTGGAGATCTGCGGCAGCGGTGCAGTACTGCACACCCACTCCACCAATGCCACGCTGCTCTCCAAACAAGCCTGCGAGCGGGGAAGCATCACGATGGAGGGATGGGAAATGCTGAAAGGATTGCGTGGAGTGACCACCCACGAGACGCAAATCAACCTTCCAATCATTGCGAACGATCAGGATCTCGAAAGGCTGTCTTCGACTGCAGAACCACTCCTCAAACAAGCCCCCCATGGACTACTTGTGGCAGGGCATGGCCTCTACGCCTGGGGTGACTCGCTACAGGAGGCCCGACGCCATGTGGAAATTCTGGAATTCCTTCTCGAACTGCACTGGAAACAACAACTTCTCGGAATCCGCTAATGATTACCCACCTGCTGCTTGATATCGAAGGGACAACATGCCCGATCACATTTGTTTCAAGTGTGCTTTTCCCATATGCCAAGAGACAGCTCAAGGCCTACCTCGACTTAAACGACAGCGACGATGAGGTGCGCCAACTCATCAAGGATGCCTGGAATGAATGGCGCGTCGACCCCGATCCGAAAAGCCAGGCAATGCTGAAAGATGGCACCACAGAAGCCGAAGATCATGGCAATGAAGGCATCCATGGCTACCTCCAGCATCTGATCTCAATTGACAGAAAATCAACCACGCTCAAAGATCTTCAAGGCCGGATCTGGAAGCAGGGATACGACCTTGGATCTATTCAAAGTGAGCTTTACCCAGAAGCGCTGGCTGCGCTTCACGAATGGGCATCTGCCGGATACAAGCTCGCCGTGTATTCCTCAGGAAGCGTGGCTGCACAACAACTGCTCTATCAGCACACTCCAGGAGGGGACGTGAGGCATCTCTTCAGCGCCTGGTTTGATACACGAACGGGCCCCAAAAAGGAAAGCCAGTCCTATCAATCCATCGCCAGAGAAGTCAATACACCAGCCCGAAACATCGCATTCATCAGCGATAACAAAGCCGAATGCGACGCAGCTGAAGAGGCAGGGATGAACACGATTTTCAGCCTGCGAGATGGAAACCCCGATCAATCACCCGGGCACCACATGGTAATCACCTCGCTGCACCAAGTTCTCGACATGATCAAAGCCAATCGAGAAACCTAGAGCCACCAATCAGCGATGGCTGCTGCTTGCCGCGCAGCGCAATCCCTCAAGCAGCAACCCTCTAATTCTCTGCCACCCCCCCACATCTCGATCTGAAAGCGAGCACAAAAAAAGCCGCCCCGGACGGAGCGGCTTTCTTCTCAGAAGAGGCGATGGAGGGTGTCAACACCACTGCCATCACCTTCTTCAGATTGAAAATTGAGTTTTACCTGGCATCGAGTTATTTTCTCAGGGGGCTACCCCCCAAATATCGTCACCGCTGCTGCGTTTCACAACCGAGTTCGAGATGGATCGGAGTGGTGCCACAGCGCTATGGACACCAGGATAGGTCTCAATTCTCAAGGATGAACCCTGAGAACTGCATAGGTTTTGATCACTTGCGTGATCTCATCTAGAAAAGAATCAAGCTTGTTTCAAGGCAAGAACCAAAATGTTGGTCAAGCCCTCGGTCTATTAGTACTCCTCTGCTGCATCCATTACTGGACTTCCACATAGAGCCTATCAACGGGTGTTCTTCCCGTGACCTTACTGGGTTACCCCATGGGAATACTCATCTTGAGGTGGGCTTCCCACTTAGATGCTTTCAGCGGTTATCCACTCCGCACATGGCTACCCAGCGTTTACCGTTGGCACGATAACTGGTACACCAGAGGTGCGTTCCTCCCGGTCCTCTCGTACTAGGGAGAAATCCTCTCAATATTCCTACGCATACACCGGATATGGACCGAACTGTCTCACGACGTTCTGAACCCAGCTCGCGTACCGCTTTAATGGGCGAACAGCCCAACCCTTGGGACCGACTTCAGCCCCAGGTTGCGATGAGCCGACATCGAGGTGCCAAACCTCCCCGTCGATGTGAACTCTTGGGGGAGATCAGCCTGTTATCCCTAGAGTAACTTTTATCCGTTGAGCGACGGCCCTTCCACTCAGAACCGTCGGATCACTAAAGCCGACTTTCGTCCCTGT